>CAIWKC010000140.1 GCA_903913145.1 uncultured Gallionellaceae bacterium
CAAATTGATGTTATTCACGTTGACATCAATATTCGCGTTATTGGGAAGCGTAGCAATTCCTGTCACCGCCAACTTGCCGTAATTGCTTGTACTCGATGCACCCAATTGAAAAACGCCAGTTGATGACTGAGTGTAGTTTCCTGTGATATGCCCTGTTACGCCTTCGGCAATGGACAACGTTCCCGCGTTGTTCACACCTTGGGTGGTGGTTATGCCTGACGAATTTGATAAAGAGCTTGGCATTGCGGTCATGTTGAATACTGCACCCGATGCAATGTTGAACGATTGCACGTCGAAGGCATTAGTGCCGGTGAAGGTTGAACCACCAAGAATTGTTACGGGAGTATTCGTTGCAACTACATCACCGATGAAGGCAGCTGTGTTTGCACCCGTTATTGTTATTCCATCTAGAGTGGAACCTGAAGCAACCAATATCGCATGCTGAGCACCCGAAATCGTACTGCTATTAGTAATGCCACCCGTTATAGTACTATTGTTGTAAAGTTTGAATCCGTCACTTGCTCCGGAGATCATACCGGTATTGGTGATTCCACCGTTTACTTTTCCGGCAAAGATTTGAATCCCAACAGAACCTGAACTAGTAATAGTGCCGCCGTTAGTGATGCCACCTGTGATCGAACTATTATTGACAATGTAGATACCATCAATTGAGCCAGAGATCACACCACTGTTATTAATGCCACCCGTTATTTTACTAACCGTGTCAACTCTAATACCGTGAAACGCGCCAGAAATCGTACCGGTATTGGTGATTCCACCGTTCACTGTTCCGGCAACGATTAGAATCCCAACAGAACCTAAACCAGTAATATTACCACTGTTAGTAATGCCTGCTGAAAGAGCAGAATTCAAAATATTGATACCTGTGCTTCCAGTAATTTCACCTGAATTTGTAATCGATCCAGCAGTAATTCCACTTAGATAAACAGCACCGATACCTGAATTAGCAACGATAGATCCTGAAACAGTAAGACTTTCATTTGTGGCAAGATAACATGCAGAAGTTTCTGCACCGTTAATAGTGGTATTACCGCTCACTCCACAGATTGCATACACAGACTCTGATGCCAACGCAGCCAGAGCCAAAATCACCGCAGAAGCAACTGCCTTTCTTACAGTTGACGGTTTCCCTTTGGCTTTACTATTTTCATTTGCGACAACAAAGGCGCAAAGCGTTTCACTCCAAACAATGCGATAGATTTTGTTCATTTCAATTCACTGTGTATATCTGTTAACACGCTCATATACTGACTTTAAATAATCAGGTTAGTTATCTCGCGGCACCGAATTATAGCGACCGGTCAGCGACTTTCTGGTGAACATAATTACACGCCTCTTGAGCAACTGCAAATAGTATCGAGTGTGATCCACTATGGAAAACTGAGCGAGTACCATTTTGGACCTAAGCCGCTTGTAGTGGCGACTCTTGGAGGCAGACCAATGACAAAATTAATCGGCATTTTAAAAATTGTTGCAATTCAGGATTCAACACAGATTGTCCACTAGACTGCACGGTTTTGTGGGAGCTCAACTTGTTGCGCGAGATTTTAAGTTTTAATCGCCCGACAAGTCGGACTCCCACAACTGCATTTGTTTTTAATGGATTGTCAGGGTTTAACCCAAAGCATCGCGCAATCGATACCACAACATCCCAAGAACCAAGGCCGGTGTGCGCAAAAGCTTACCGCCGGGAAAATCGTGATGCGGAATACGAGCCAACAGTTCAAAGCGTTCAGAGTGCCCCGCGATGGCTTCGGCAACCAATTTTCCGGCCATTCCGGTAAGCGCTACGCCATGGCCTGAAAACCCTTGAAGATAGAATACATTTGAAGCATAACGGCCAAAGTCAGGTGCGCGGTTCATTGTTATATCAACAAAGCCACCCCAGGAATATTCAATTTTTGTACCGGTTAATTGTGGAAAAACCAGCTGCATTCGCCTTTGCATGTCTTCTTTGAGATTGGGCGGTGTGATAGTGCTGTAGCTAACTCGCCCACCAAACAGCATTCGATGGTCCGCAGAAAATCTGAAGTAATCCAAAACAAAATTTGAATCACAGACGGCAGAATTTGAAGGGATAAGCTCAGCTGCACGTGCAGCATCAATCGGCTCAGATCCGATGATGTAAGTGCCTACCGGCATAATTCGGCGCGCAAGCGCGGGGGCCAATTGGGGTGCCACTTCAGGAAGATACACATTTCCGGCCAACACGACAAAACGCGCTTTGACGCTGCCGCTATCAGTGCGCAATAACGCTGGCTCACCGGAAGTCATTGATCGAACCGGTGAGTGTTCGCAAATGCGCACACCGATACTCGCGGCACCTTTTGCCAAGCCAAGGGTGTAATTCAATGGGTGAAGATGTCCGGAGCGACGGTCATGATAGCCACTATGAAATCTCGGACTCGCTATCCAGTTTTGCAAAGCGCCTGGTTCGATCCATTCTGTATCCGCGTCATAGTGATAACGCTTAGCCATTTTCTCGTACCATTCTTTAAGTGCTGCAGCTTTTCCGGCACTCACTGCCACACCCAAAAAACCATCAACCAAATCGCATTTAATGTCAAAGCGTTTGACACGCTCGCGAACTAGATCCAGCGCAGCTATGGTGATATCCCATGCATCACGGGAAGCGTCAATTCCGACCGCTTTTTCTATCACAGACTGGTCACAGGCAAAACCGGCGATAAGTTGTCCCCCATTGCGGCCGCTTGCACCCCAACCGACCGTTTCGGCTTCCAACACAAGTACTGAAAAACCACGGTCTTTAAGTTCAATCGCTGCCGATAAACCGGCCAGCCCACCTCCCACTACACACACGTCAACTTCCACGTCTTCTTGCAGCGGGGTGTAAGCGGTATGTGCATTTGCACTTACCGTGTAATAAGAATTCTGGATTAACCCTTGTTCACTTGCTAGCATGGAGAGTTCCTTAATTTTGTCATCCGAATTTCAATTTAAGAATTATTTGCTATCCGACCGCATAGCCAAGTCCAGATCAAAGTCGCGGCAGCATTGGTCGTCAATTCAGAATGATCGTAAGGTGGGGCAACTTCTGTACAGTCCATACCCACCCAGTTTAGATCGTGCCAACCTTCAAGCAGGGTCATGGCTTGCGATGTGGTCAGCCCACCGGGTTCCGGTGTTCCGGTCCCTGGTGCGAAAGCCGGGTCTAGCGCATCGATGTCAAAGGTCAGGTAGAGCGGTGGGTTACCCGCTTTTTTCATCCGTTCACATACTTGCTCTACGACATACTGCAAAGCTGCGCCATCTTGTCCACGCAACTCGCGGGCTGTGTAGATTTGACCACCCTGATCATTTACAAACTCGCGTGCTTCTCGCACACCTGACGAGCGGATGCCAATTTGCACAAAAGCTTCCGGAATAACCAGCCCTTCGTTGAAGGCTTCATATACCCAGGTACCATGCCCGGAGGGTTCGCCGAAATGATCACTCCAGGTATCGCAGTGTGCGTCAAAATGGATACAGGCAAGTGGTTTGTCATAGTGAGCGTAATAAGCCCGCAACAAGGGCAAAGTAATGGAATGATCTCCCCCCAGCCAAATCATTTCATGTTTTCCAATTAAGGCACCGGCCTGTGATATTAGCGATGCACGCATGTTTTCCAAATTGGTATTGGGCAGTAGCAAGTCACCCAGATCAACCATTTTTTCCAAGGGTGAAGTATCAAATAAAGGATGCGTTGCATCGCACAGCATGCGACTCGTTTGGCGAATTGCAGCAGGGCCGAGCCTGGCTCCCGGACGATTGGTGACACTGCCATCCCAGTTAACGCCGGCAACCGCAAAAGGTTTGCCGGATTCTGATGACGCTACTGCATCGGGTGTTATCGGTAAACCCAGGAAACCGCCCGCAGACAAGTAGGCAAAAGCATGATTCATCTTGTTACTCCGTGGTAATTGCCTAGTCGAAAAAATTATTCGGAAAAAACTTGCCAACGAATTACAGGGATGAGTAGCATACTACTCCACACATTGGCCCAATCACCAGAGCCACTTTTACCAAAACAATGGAACCGCTTGGGATTGCCTTTTTGGCAATGGCTTTATTATTCTACTATTAGATGAGACGAACAATGCACACAACACAATTACCTGACGATGCACTCAATCACAAAGCCGCTCATTTGATCAAAAATGAACTTCTACTTTTTCTCAAAACACATCCCACTTCTGTAGAGTTGGGTACAAAATCCAGAGAACACTTTCTGTACGGCGTGCCCATGCATTGGATGAATGACTGGGGAACGCCATGTCCCCTTTTTGTGCGCCAAGCACAAGGGGCGCATTTTACATGTGCTGATAATATCAGCTATGTTGATTTCTGCCTGGGTGATACCGGTGCCATGTTTGGTCATAGTCCGGAACCCGTTGCGCGCACCCTTGAGCAGCAAGCTCGCCGGGGCTATACAACCATGCTGCCTGACATGTTGGCACCTCAAGTGGGGGCAGCGCTGGCTGAACAATTCGGCATGCCCTGCTGGCAAATCACCACTACTGCAACAGATGCAAATAGATTTGTTTTGCGTTGGGCGCGAGCAGTAACGGGTCGGCAGAAACTGCTGGTCTTTGACGGCTGTTACCATGGCACCGTGGATGACACGATGGTAGATGTTGAGGCGAATCGAACAGTGAGTCGTGCCAGTCTTTTAGGGCAAAACGTTGACCTGGGCCAATATACTGTCGCAGTGGATTTCAACGATTTGGCAGCAGTGGAACGTGAGTTGGCAAGTGGTGACTACGCCTGCCTCCTCACAGAACCCGCGCTCACCAATTGTGGCATGGTACCTGCGTTACCGGGGTTCATTTCTAGTCTTAGGTCACTTACACAGCGATATGGCACTCTCCTGATCCTCGACGAAACTCATACCATTTCAAGCGGTCGTGGCGGCTGGGCGAAAAATCATGAAGTCAAGCCGGATTTTATTGTGGTTGGCAAGCCGATTGCAGGAGGATTACCGGCAGCAGCCTACGGATTTAGCGGGGATATGGCTGCAAAGATGCAAGCCGCAAAAGACCTCGCACCTGCAGGACACTCCGGTATTGGAACAACGCTCTCAGGCAACATGATGACCTTGGCGGCAATACACGCCACGCTAACAGAAGTTGCCACGCCGGCAGCCTATTCAGATATGTTTAAGCTCGCTGACAAGCTCGAAGACGGTTTAAATATTCAGCTCAAACGCCATGGATTGCCCTGGTGCATCACACGCATTGGAGCAAGAATTGAACTTCAGTTTTGCAAGTCATCACCCCTTAATGCAAGGGAGGCTCGTGCAACTCAAAATGAAGTAATTGAAAATGCGATACACCTGTTTTTACTCAACCGTGGTGTTCTGCTAACGCCGTTTCACAATATGATGCTGGTTTGTCCTGCCACCAGCGAAGATGACATTAACCGGTTGTTAGTGGTATTCGGAGAATGTCTGGATCAATTAGTTTGATCAGTCTAGTAAATACATCCAACGCGAAGTTAAAGTGAACCTCTAAAGTCATTCTTCAACTGCTCTATTTTTTAAAAGCAAATAGGCGCATAAAATAACCGCCAACAAACCCACTTGCCAGATAAGTGCATCACTGGACAGAGACTTCATGGTGATGCCGGCGAGGATAGGCCCTGAAATTGAACTTGCAGTGTAGGCCATCGAAACTTGTCTGATACTAACGGATAAATCACCTTCGCCGGCGGTGGTGGCAGCAATGATGGACAGTGTCAAATAAGCGGTGATCGTGCCGCCCAGAGCAAAGATCGTGATTGCGAGGCCAAAGAATCCTAGCGGCAGCGATGCAATTACTGCAAAAAATACAGTGCTGGCAGCGCACACCAAAGCCGCAAAACTCAGCCCGCGATGGTCTGCAAGCCAGCCTGCAAGATATTGCAAGAGCAAACCTCCCAAGCCAAATAATGACAGCAAGGTCGCCATTTCGTTTGCGCCCAAATTGCGGCCTGAGCCAAAAATTGGAAAGAGCCCGGAGAAGGAGGCTTCAGTGATTCCGCCAATTACTGCGATGGCCACACCCAACGAGAGTACGCCTTTCCGTTTTGCCGCATGAGCATGGGTCGCGGTGTCCGGTAAACTTGAATTTAACACAGGTACAAATCGTGCAATCAGCAAAGGAAACAGCGCCGCGAAAGTGATAGCAGCACCCAAATACAAGGGACCATTTCCGGAAATTCCTGCCGACTTTGTGAGCATCGGAGCCACGATTGGGGCGATGCCCATCAGGGTTTCGTGAAAACCAACCAGCCGGCCGCGTGCATTGCTGGGCAAGATACGATACAGCCATGGCTCCAACCCGATCCAACGCAAGCCCATTCCCAAACCAATCAGCAATCCGGATGAAAGCCAAATAGGCCAAATGCTATTGGACAAGATTGCAAAACCAAAGATCGTAACAAGCAAGCCCAGCGTAATCACTAGACGGTGCCCCAAGGCAACATTTAGTTTGGGTGCGACGGCAAGACCCATAAACATGCCCAGCCACTCGGCAGAAGCGAATAACCCGAGTTGTGTCGCATTCAGTCCATGTTCGGCCAGCCATAGTGGTAACACCACAATGCCAATTCCGAATTGCCCTATTTGCGACAAAGTTGATGTTGCATTCAGCGCCACAATAGTGCGCCAATCTGTTTGCTCGCTTGAATTTATGGTATTCAGTTTTTCGCCTGCCAAATGGTATAAATTTTTTTTACCGGTTCAAGTGTTTCCCATATGCCTTTAAAACCAGCCGGGATAACGAATGCACTACCCGGACCAAAGACAAGCGATGAACCATCAGCAGCTGTAAGTTTGACCTTGCCTTCTAAAATGACGCAAAGCTCCTCCTCGGTATAAGAAATATTCATGGCGCCTATATCCGAAGCCCATATTCCGGAAAAAAACTGCCCGGTGGGATCGGTGTAGTGATTCCACGTAGTAGTATGAATTGGGTTGCTTGAAATCATTCGATCTGATGAAATTACCGCATGCTCTGCAAGTGTGGTTTGTGTAGAAAAATCGACTATGGCAGAAATCAAAGCTGGCGTAGACATGTTATTCAACTCAACGAAATAATCGCTTCAATTTCGACCAGAACATCGCGGGGTAATCGTGCCACCTGCACTGTTGAACGCGCCGGACAGTGGCCTTCAAAAGCCGCTGCGTAAATATTATTCATAGCAGCAAAATCCTGCAGATCCTTGAGGAATACGGTCGTTTTGATAACCTTCCCCAAAGTGGCACCTGCCGCTATCGCAACTGCGCGTAAATTATCTAATACTTGCTGCGTCTGAATCTCGATACCGCCTTCGACCAGGGTTCCGTCTGAGCGAAGCGGAATCTGACCGGAAGTAAACAATAAGGTTCCCACTGCCATGGCTTGAGAATAAGGGCCGATGGCTGCAGGGGCATTGGAAGTTTGGATAATTTTCATGATTTCCTAAAATTTAAGTGAGTTGAAAATATACATTACCAGAAAACTGGTAAAAAATAATGGCCCCATTAAAATATTCAAAATGGCTCTTGTTTGATTACCAACTTGGGTAGAAAATCAATTCAAGTGGTTTGTTTCAACTTGTTTCAACCAGAACCAAGATTTAAAGAATTCCTGCGCTTAGATCGTTTTTTGTGTCTTTTTGATGCTTGCGTAAATCGGCAATGTGAATAACATTTGTTGACATGTTTAAATAAATGAATAAGTATTAATGCTAGCACTTGGGATTGTTGTGAATTCTAAAGGGCTATAGATAACATAGATTATGTAATTGTGATTCGGTCGTTAAAAAAATGGCCCACAGCAACTTCCCGGTCATGACATTTTGCTGATGTGCTAATTGCTTGCGCTAGTAGGCATTATTAACCGATGTAACCTTAGGAGAAAATTATGTTCGGTAGTAACCTGAAAAATCGAGTGCCGCTTCTGGGGGCCCTATTGTCAATCGCCTTGCTTGCACTTGGCATGCCTGGAACGTCCTCGGCTGATGAGGAAAAAATTCTCAATATTTACAATTGGTCGGATTATATCGGCGACGATACCGTTAAAAATTTCGAGAAAGAAACGGGTATCAAGGTTCGCTACGACACCTTTGACAGCAACGAAACACTTCACGCAAAATTAGTTGCCGGCAAAACAGGCTATGACATCGTTGTTCCTTCTTCGAACTGGGCAAAAGTCCAGGGTGAAGGTGGGCTTTTGCTTAAGTTGGACAAAAGCAAAATTACAACATACGGTAATCTTGATCCCTTTGTGATGAAGCATCTGGCTTCTATGGATCCCGGAAACGAACATATCGTGCCCTGGATGTGGGGCATTACAACAGTCGGCATTAACGTCGACAAGCTCAAGGCAGCACTTGGCAATCTGCCCATGCCTGAAAATGCATGGGATCTGATCTTCAAACCTGAATACATCAGCAAAGCCAAATCGTGCGGCGTATCGATGCTGGACTCCGGCGACGAAATATTCCCGGCCGCATTGCGTTATCTGGGCAAGCCTCCCTACAGCCGCAATCCTGCGGACTATAAAGAAGCGGCGAAGTTGCTTGAATCTATTCGTACATCTGTAACTTTATTTTCATCTTCAGGCTATATCAACGACTTGGCTAGCGGCTCACTTTGCTTGTCGCTCGGCTGGAATGGGGATATGAGTATTGCTCAAGCTCGAGCTAAAGAATCCAAGAACGGTGTCAAAGTTCAAGTATTATTGCCCAAGACTGGTGCCGTATTGTTCTTTGACACTATGGCCATACCTTCCGATGCACAGCACATCGAAAACGCTTACAAATGGATGAGTTATATCTATCGTCCAGAAGTAAACGCTGCGATGGTAAACAAGATTTTTTATTCCAACCCGATTCCAAGTTCTTCAAAATTCATCCAACCCGATATTCTTGCCAACAAAACGGTATTCATGAAAACTGAAGATCTGGATCGCATGGTTCCACCTGATATGGTACCGAGCGACATTCGCCGTCTGCGCACTCGCCTGTATACGACATTTAAAACCGGACTCTAATTCCGGATAGCGGTAAGGAGTGGCTTCGGCCACTCCATCACAAATATTTAGGCAAATGGGGGCTCTGGCTATGGCAAATGCTGCTGCGAACGCTACCGGTCGTGGAGACGATTCACGGTTTCTCAGTATTTATATGTTAAGCAAGTACTTCGATGAAGTGGCGGCAGTAGATGATGTTTCCCTTGATATCGCCAAGGGTGAGATCTTTGCGCTACTTGGATCTTCTGGATGTGGTAAATCGACGCTACTTCGAATGCTCGCGGGCTTTGAAAAACCGAGCATCGGAAATATCTTTTTGGACGGTGCCGATATTGCGAACATGCCACCCTACGAACGCCCCATCAACATGATGTTCCAATCATATGCACTTTTCCCTCACCTGACCGTTTGGGAGAACGTTGCATTTGGACTTAAGCGCGATGGTATGCCCAAAGATCAAATTGCTGATCGCGTCGATAAAATGCTGAGTATCGTCAAACTCAAGCCTTATTCTAAACGCAAACCACATCAATTGTCTGGTGGTCAACAACAGCGTGTTGCCTTGGCTCGCTGTTTGGCAAAAAGTCCAAAACTGCTGTTACTTGACGAACCTCTTGGCGCTTTGGATAAAAAACTGCGCGAGGAAACTCAGTTTGAATTAGTCAGCATCATTAAAAAGGTTGGAGTTACCTGTGTCATGGTGACTCATGATCAAGAAGAAGCCATGATCATGGCAGATCGCATTGCGGTCATGCAAGAAGGTAAATTTTTGCAAGTCGGTCAGCCAACTGAAATCTACGAAACTCCAAGTTGCTTATTTGTTGCCGGGTTCATTGGAGACGTGAATCTGTTCAAAGGCACTGTGGAAGTCGATCAACCAGACCATGTCATCATCGGCACGGCCGAATGTAAACACTATGTCAGTCACGGCATCACGGGTACATTAGGAATGGAAGTAACCATTGGCTTGCGCCCTGAAAAAATCTGTCTACAGAAGCACGAGCCTACAGATGATCAACGTGAATCACCTTCTGAACACGGATTCAATGTCGCCAGAGGAACGATAGACGGCATTGCGTACTTTGGAAAATATACGGTTTTTCATGTCAAACTCGATAGCGGTGCAGTCATCAAAGCATCTCGTGAAAATTCTGCAAGACACGAAGATAACCGGCTTGAACGTGGCGAAAAAGTATTTGCGTGGTGGGATGGTAGTGATGTCGTCGTATTGACCAATTAGGAGTCGGGAGCAAAGTCGATGAACATTGCAAATAGCGTCAGTACAAGGGCAAAGGGCGTAATACGAATCCTCAAGCATGATTGGGGAAAACGTACCGTCATTGGGATTCCCTATGTTTTCCTTATTTTGTTATTTTCGGTACCTTTTCTGGTCGTACTGAAACTCAGCGTATCTGAAACAGATGGTATTCACTTTGAAGACCTCACCAGCTACGCTGATGGTGTTTTTAATATCAAAATTAAGCTTTCAAACTATATTTTTCTTTCGACAGATCCGCTCTACGTTGAGACATACTGGTCTTCCATTAAATTTGCCTCGATTAATACTTTAATTTGTTTGATTATTGGTTACCCGTTTGCCTACTTTATGGCCAGGTCGCCTGCTTCAATGCGTCCAGCTTTGTTGATGCTGGTTTCACTGCCGTTCTGGACATCATACTTGTTACGCGTCTATGCATGGAAAGGTCTGCTTGACGATCACGGTGTCATCAATAACTTTTTGATGTGGATTCATGTGATCGACGATCCGATCAAAATGATGCATACCGGTTTTTCAATGACAGTGGGAATGGTTTATACCTACCTTCCTTTCATGATTCTTCCGTTATATGCCAATCTGGTAAAAATGGATCTCAGATTACTTGAGGCGGCAAAGGATTTAGGCGCCACACCTTGGACAGCTTTTTGGCTAATCACGGTACCGCTTTCCAAAAATGGCATCGTCGCAGGATCTATGTTGGTCTTTATTCCCAGTGTAGGCGAATACGTTATTCCTGAGTTGCTTGGCGGCCCCAGCACCCTCATGATCGGGCGAGTATTATGGGATGAGTTTTTCAGCAATAACGATTGGGCAATGGCGTCGTCTGTCGCCGTCACCATGGTTGGGCTGATCTTAGTACCGTTGGTTATCTTCAACAAATACCAGGCTCGTTCTGGTGGGGTTAGGGGTGTATAGCCATGGATAGTAAACTAGGCAAAACATGGCTGTTACTGGGGTATGCGTTTCTTTACATGCCAATCGTAACGCTGATCGTTTTCTCATTTAACGACTCGAAGATGGTGACGCTTTGGGGCGGATTCACTTTCAAATGGTATGGCGTGATTGCGCACGATGATGAAGTCGTAAATGGATTTATTTTGTCCATGAAAGTCGCTTTGATGACTGCGACCGCTTCGGTATTTCTGGGTATGCTCGCTGCATTTGCGATGGTTCGCTATAAAACATTTTTTGGTCGAACCACATTTTCTGCTCACATAAATGCACCGTTGGTTGTGCCGGAAGTCATTACCGGATTATCGTTACTGTTGTTTTTCGTGATGTGCCAACGTCTGTTTGGTATGCCCGAACGTGGCATTTTTACCATTTGGGCAGGTCATACATCCGTCGGCATGGCCTATGCCGCAGTTGTTATTCAGTCACGCTTGATGGAAATGGATAAGTCACTTGAAGAAGCGGCTATGGATCTGGGCTGCAGGCCCTTTCAAGTATTTTATCTGGTCACGTTTCCGCAGATTGTTCAATCAATCATGGCCGCCTGGTTACTCACCTTCACGATTTCCCTTGACGATGTTGTTGCGACAGCGTTTCTTTCCGGGCCGGGTTCTACTACCTTACCGATTGTCATTTTGTCGCGCGCTCGCTTGGGTCTTAATCCGACAGTGAATGCAATAGCCACGATAACCGTTGCAGTGGTTGCAGTGGGTGTACTCGCTACAAGTTTGTGGCTCCGCAACCAGGAAAAGAAGCGTGCAGCTGAACAGGCCGCGGCATATCGGGATAATTCCTGACCAACATTTTTTAACAAGTCGCCGTTATTTACGAATTTGCCTAACCAAAGAAATAAAACAAAATAAATAAATTAGAAAGCGAGGACATATGCAAAACGATTTTAAGCCAAGTAGTCGAGCAATTTTCAAACCATCAAATTTACAACTATTTAGAGGAGTAGACACCTTGAAACTTAAGCAGATAGCAGTCGCCATGTTGTTGGTTTTACCATTCGCCAGCGCCCAGAGTGCTGAAAGTGTGGATCCAAGTGATTTTAATCAGCTTCAAGTCAAAGTGGATGCCATGGAAGACAGCATGATTGTTTCCGGACTCAAAGGGCTACGCATCAGCGGTGGAATGGATCCGGTGTATTTTTACAACCGTAATAAGGGCACCAACTCATTCTCGTTCCTGAATAATTTTAGCAACATCAACGGTAGCGGTGAATTTTATTCTTACGACAATTCCTATTTTGGTATGGCTTACTTAGATATCCAGAAGGAAATGGATGATGGTTCCAAAATGCGTCTGACTTTGGCCCCTAGCAAGAGTACTGGTGCCCAGTATAATTTTGGGAGTATTGTTCACGAAGCTTCCGTTTCGATTCCAATCGATGGCCCATCAACAAAATTGATCGCAGGTCAAATGCCTGATGTATCCGGCTATGAGCCATTCATTAACGGCTTTTCTGGAACCAATGCCATCACCAGCAATCAACTTTATCCTGGTTTCCCTGAATATTTTATTACCAAGAATATGCTGTTTGATTTTACCGCAGCAACCTTTTATACCGGAGTAGGTGTTGACATGGTTAGAGGCCCATGGGAAGTAAAATTGATACTTGCTAACTTTAACTCTGCGCGTAATGATTGCCCTGCTACGCCCGTTGGAGCTGGTGCAGGAGTTTGCGCTGGAACAAATACCACACCTACTTTCATTTACAACGCAACTTATGCTCAGGCTGAATACTGGGGTTATGAGTTCACCGGCTATGAAGGAAGTGTTACAAATTGGAATAAGGGTGGAGCAAGTCGTCTGGATAATTTCGAAATTGATGCCTGGTATACCAGAGGTGATTTTAATACGAATTTGCAATATACCATTGGTCGTCAAGCCAGTGCAGCTAATAACACTGATTTAAATGGCGATTATCAAGATGCTGGTTGGTGGGGAATTTCCAGTTTGGTTTCAGAGCGCGTAACACCAAAATTGACCCTGGCTGGACGAATTGATTACCTAAACAATCAACGAAATGGTGGAGGTACTTTCAATACATATAACAGCAATATAACTCCAACGAATCCCGCTGCGCTAATTGCGGTAAATGGTGACGGTATTAACGGTTTTGGAGCAGGCGATCCTAGTGCCTCAGGATACGATGTTAACGTAGGAGCAAATCGAACTTCGTTTACTGTTGCCGCCACTTACCGCCTGACGCGATATGCCGCTTTGCGTGCCGAACTGCGTCATGATATGTCAACCACATATTCATTCTACAAATATTCTGACGGCAGTTTTACAAACTCAAACGATACGGCGGGATTACAGACTATCGTCAATTTCTAATAGTCTTAGATGAAACAACGCGATCGGAAAGCAATTCCGGTCGCGTTTTTTATTGAGTTTTGTAGTACTGAAAATAAACTTGAATGTAGGATTAACTTCTTTGTCCAGTGTCGGAATATTCTAAACGAGCGCGCTTAACGTTACACAACAGCTCATAAGCAATTGTTCCAGCACTGCTTGCAACCTCTCCAACTGCAACTTGATCACCCCAAAGCTCAACACAGCTGCCAATCGTCGCTTCTGGAATATCACTTAAATCAACTGTGAGCATATCCATCGAAACACGTCCAATTAATCGAGTCAGTTTCCCGTCAACACAAATGGGTGTACCGGTTGGCGCATGTCGAGGATAACCATCTGCATAACCACAGGCTACGACTCCAACTCGGGTGGTACGTTCTGCAACAAAGGAACAACCATACCCAACTGACTCACCTTTAGACAGCGTTCGAATCGAAAATATTTTA
>CAIWKC010000141.1 GCA_903913145.1 uncultured Gallionellaceae bacterium
AACTTCGCCGGATACAACATCGACTATGGTAATTGTATCCATCATTGCGGTAACATAAACGTTTACTGGATTTGTTAAGGTTGCATTGAGACCAAGAACTAAATTGACTTTCTGGAATGTTAAATCCCGACCTGAAATTAATCCTCTTTTTGGAATTGTTTCGATATTTTCGCCAAGTAAGAACGAAGATTGGTATTGGTAATTCGAAGTCTGTTTGTAAGCAATAGTTGTTGAATATTAGAAATTTGGGCAATGGGAATCGTGCGCTGTTCATAAACCTCACGTAAACTTTCTGCACTCTTGCTCATGCCATATAAGCCGATCCCGCCCAACACGACCAACAATAATGTCAGTGCAGCTAAAACGGTCACCACACGGAATTTGACCGAAGTATTTTTCATCAAATTCAATTTATCTAGCGGTTTGGACTTAACCGCTTTCCCATCAACAATTCGCAATCCAACCGCCTGCCCTTCGCGGAACAGCCTGTAAACCCGCTCGTGGGCCTCAACGTTGGCACGAGAGGGCTTTCCACGGACCGACATATAGCCGATACACTGACCATCTTCATAAATTGGAGTGACGTGGGCTTCTACCCAATAGTAGTTTCCATTTTTGCAACGATTTTTGACGAAACCTCTCCAGGGACGATTAGCTTTTAGCGCAACCCATAAATCGGCAAAGGCTTCCACCGGCATGTCAGGATGGCGAACAATATTGTGTGACGCGCCAAGTAACTCTTCTTTTTCAAATCCGCTGATGCGCAAAAAATCGTCATTAATATAGGTAATAATGCCCTTGAGATCGGTTTTGGAAACAATGGAATCCTTCTCGGTGAGAACGTATTCAACATCTGTCACAGGTTGATTAATTTTCATTTTTGCTTGCCCCTTTCACTACTGTTTGCTCGTTTTCGTCCTATGACCTATTAATTCTAGGCGTTGGAATTTATCTTAGGAAGACCACTTTTCATTGCGTATTAAATTGACCTGCTAGTTATCAATTTTAGGTTGAAAAAGTATTAATAAAACATGTAGTAGCATAGATATAATCCAACTCAAATGCACTAAGTTCCAGTCAACATAAACCACACAGTAAAGGCAGATTAATTACCAAGTAATTATAGATCAATATACTTTAACATATCTGAAAGATACATTAATTGGTGTAGGTATTTTTTTAAAAAGGCGAGCACGTTCTATGAATATCTACTATTGGCAAAAACAGCAATTAATATTTCCAAACAGCTTGCTGTAAAGCAATCCTTTAACAATTCAAATTATTAGCCTATAGCGCATATTTAGCATTGAGATAGATTCAATAAACAACACCGTTCACTCATTGAATAAATTATCTTACGCAAGCAGGAACCTTGATCTGTCAATCACATCACTGATTCGGTTGCCGGGAAGCATATAATACGTGAGGACTTCAATTGATTCGATAGCCAGCACTGCAAGTACCTTGTTCATTTAAACAAGCACTGACTTGGAATACTTTTAAACACTAATTACATTAAACAAAACTCATCCAAATTGAGGGATATCAACGATGATTTCTGGCCTTGTTCAAATCCTTTTTTTCCAAAGTCTGGGTGAGCTACTTTCCAAATTAGCACTGCCGTTTCTACCTGGCCCAGTAATTGGGCTAGTTCTACTTCTTTTTTGGCTCATCATTAAGAAAGAAATAAATCATTCATTGGCACTTGTATCAGACGGGTTCAGTAAGTACTTTGGCATTTTGTTTGTTCCCGCAGCGGTTGGTGTCGTTCTCTTCCTTCCACAATTGAAAGCAAACGCGCTTCCAATTATTGGCGCTTTGGTTGGCAGTGTTATTTTAACAATTGCTTGCAGTGCGCTAGTTTTAAAGCTGGCTAGTAAAAAGGGGGATTCTCATGAATGAAAAGAATTCGATCGTAGAAATTTGGGTCTATCTTTCCGGTAGTCCGTTACTGGCTCTGTTTATTACACTTGCCGCTTATCAAATTGGATTGTTTGCATATCAAAAGAGTAAGCAAAGTCCGATAGCTAACCCGGTGGCAATAGCGGTCATATTGGTTGCCTCAATTATTCAGATTATTGATATGCCCTATGACACATATTTTAAGGGAGCTCAATTCATTCACTTCTTACTAGGTTCAGCTACAGTTTCATTAGCGATTCCAATTTATCGAGGACTGAGAAGTTTAAGGAATCGTTCATTTCCACTTTTGGCTTCGTTAGCGGTAGGTGGAGGGGTATCAATTTTCAGCGCAGTAGGAATCGCCTCATTGCTGGGTGCTGATAAAGCGATTCAAGGTGCAATGTATTCGAAATCTGTCACAGCTCCAATTGCGATGGGAATAGCGGAGCGAATAGGAGAATCCCCAACGCTTACAGCTATTTTCGCAGTCATCACTGGAATTCTTGGCGCTATTTTTGCGCCATATGTTTTAGATGTGATCGGAGTTAAAGAATGGTGGCAGAGAGGATTTGCAATTGGCGTAGGGGCACATGGAATCGGAACTTCTCAGGCGTTTAGCATAAATCATGAAACCGGAACATATGCTAGTTTGGCAATGGGATTGCATGGAATTGTAGGCGCAATTGCCATTCCTGCATTATGCCAACTTGTTAATTAATAATATATTTCACCAAAAACATACAAGGTGTTCAATGTAATAAGTGCAATTAATTAAGAATAGCGCATCAGCTAGAGTTTTATAACTAGTCACCCAATCAGCTAGAATGCTTATCTTAATTTTCACGAGTTCATCATGGTTCCGCATCTCACTACCGCACTGAAAGGCCCATTGCTCGAGCTGGAGCAACGCATTCTTAACGAGCAACCAACGATTGAACGCTGGTTCCGCACTAAATGGCTTGAACATACTATTCCGTTTTACACCTCTGTCGACCTGCGCAACAGCGGCTTTAAGCTTGCGCCCGTTGATACCAATCTGTTTCCCGGCGGTTTCAATAATCTTAATCCCGTGTTTTGGCCGTTATGCGTACAGGCGGCACAAAGTGCGATTGAAAAAATTTGCCCGGAAGCGCGCGGCGTGTTGCTCATACCGGAAAATCACACGCGCAACCAATTCTACTTGCAGAATGTGTCACAACTTACGCAGATATTGCGCAGCGCCGGACTTAAAGTTCGCATCGGCAGTCTGTTGCCGGAGATTACGCAACCGACAGCCTTGCAGTTGGCAAATGGCGGTTCGTTAACGCTGGAGCCGATACTGCGCAAAGGTAATCGACTAGGTTTGGCAGACGGTTTTGATCCCTGTGTAGTGCTACTCAATAACGATCTTTCGGCAGGTGTGCCGGAGATACTGAAAAATTTGGAGCAGAACGTGCTGCCTCCCATTGAGGCAGGCTGGACAACCCGACGCAAGTCGCAACACTTTGCGGCCTACGATCTAGTAGCCTGCGAATTCGCCCAGCTACTTAACATTGACCCATGGCTTATCAACCCTTATTTCGCGGTGTGCGGAAAAGTGGACTTTCACGCACGCACGGGAGAGGAATGCCTTGCGTTGCAGGTGGATACAGTGTTGCAACAGATGCGTACCAAATACGCCGAGTATGGCGTTAAGGAAGATCCATTTGTCATTGTCAAAGCTGATGCGGGAACATACGGCATGGGCATCATGACTGTAAAAGATGCCAGCGAAGTGCGCGACCTGAATCGCAAGCAGCGTAACAAAATGGCAGTGGTAAAAGAAGGGTTATCCGTTTCCGATGTATTGGTACAGGAGGGTGTCTATACTTTTGAAACGATCAACGAAGCGGTGGCTGAGCCGGTAATATACATGGTCGATCATTTTGTGGTCGGTGGTTTTTATCGCGTACATACAGAGCGTGGCGTGGATGAAAATTTGAATTCACCCGGCATGAGTTTCGTGCCGCTCGCGTTTGAAAATTGCTGCACCTACCCCGATGCCAATTGTGAACCGGATGATGTGCCGAATCGCTTTTATGCTTACGGTGTGGTGGGTAGGCTGGCAATGCTGGCGGCTGCGCTGGAACTGGAGGGTATGCAGCAGTGAGTTTGCTTGCGCGCCTCGCTTTGCTGACACTTGTATTGCTGCTCGGTGCCTGTGGCAAAGAGCCGCTATATCAAGAACAGGCCTATGTGTTTGGTACGCAAGTGGATGTGAGCATTTATGGTGAAGACGAAGCGAAAGCGAGGCAAGCTGTCGCTTCGGTCATGCATGAATTTCAGCGCCTGCACGATTTGCTTCATGCTTGGAAACCTTCGGAACTAAGCGAGTTAAATGCGGCGCTTGCACAGGGAAAATCAAAAGTAGTATCAGCGGAAGTTGCGGCGATGTTACAGGATGCCGCAAGCATGTCGGCGCAGTCCGGAGGATTGTTTAATCCGGCTATCGGTGGACTGATTCAAACATGGGGATTTCAAGCTGACGACTTTAAAGCAATTTTGCCGGATCAAAAAAAGATCGCCGCGTTGGTAAAAGCGAATCCGCAGATGAGCGATTTGATTTTTGTTTCGGAACCTAACCCCTCCAGCCCCACTTACAAGGGGGATGTAAATGAGTTAGGGAGGCTGGGAGGGATTAGCGTCGCTAGCCGCAACCCCGCAGTTCAAATTGATCTCGGCGGTTACGCCAAAGGTTACGCACTGGATCGTGCCGCTGCAATATTCAAGCAACTTGACATTAAAAATGCGCTCATCAATATTGGCGGCAATGTATTAGCACTTGGCCAACATGGAAATCGAGCATGGCGCGTTGGTATCCAGCATCCGCGCAAGGCGGGTCCGCTGGCGACACTGGACCTGCGAGATGGAGAGGCCATCGGCACTTCGGGTGATTATCAGCGCTATTTCGAATTTGATGGTAAACGCTATTGTCATTTGATTGATCCACGAAGCGGCTATCCTGTGCAAGGAATACAAGCGGTTACAATCTTAACGCATGGCGAACGCGCCGGTTTGTTATCGGACGGTTCTTCCAAGCCAATATTTATCTCTGGTACGCAAGGTTGGCGCGCTGCCGCGCAACAAATGAAAATACCCGAGGCGATGCTGATTGATTCCGACGGCGTTGTGCATCTCACCGCTGAACTACAGAAACGGCTAGAATTCACAGACAAATCAGCTGCCAGAAAGGTCGAACCATGAGCGAAGATGAAAAATTGCAACAGAATATTAATCGCACAACGAGTAAACATGCGCTCAATCAGATACATGCTATGTTGGAACAAGAAAACAAAATTAATGCGGAAAAAGCGCGTGCTTTGCGATGGTTATTGCGTTATGGTTGGGTGATATTATTTTTGCTTTTCGCAATATTGTTTTATTTGGCAGGAGTGTTTTAATTGATAGGTATTCTAATTGTTGCACATAATGGCCTGGGAGATAGTTTGGTCGATTGTGTGCGTCATGTGCTGGGCTCTACGCCTACTCATGTAAAAGTACTGTCGGTATTGGCAAGTGATAATCCGCAACAAAAAGAGGCTGAAGGCCGGGAGCTGATTGCACAACTCGATACCGGCGAAGGTGTGTTGATCTTATGCGATGTGTTTGGCGCTACACCCAGCAATATCGCGCAACGATTGCAACAACCGGGACACGTGGAAGGAGTAGCCGGAGTGAACCTGCCGATGCTGTTGCGTGTAATCGTGTGCAGTCGTGATAAGTCATTGGCTGAAATGGCGCAACGTGCGCTGGACGGTGGCCGTGAATGTATAGTTTCAATGAACTCGGAAACGAAGGTATGTGATGTTGCAACAAGATGTGCTGATAATTAACAAGCTGGGGTTGCATGCCCGTGCTTCTGCCAAACTTACCCAACTTGCATCGCAATTTCCCTGCGAAGTGTGGATATCGCGCAACGGTCGCCGCATCAATGCTAAAAGTATCATGGGTGTAATGATGTTGGCCGCTGCTAAAGGCGCAACCATCACCATCGAAACAAGCGGCGATCGGGAGCAAGAAGCGATGAATGGAATTTTAGCTTTGATAAACGATTACTTCGGAGAAGGCGAATGAGCTTCGCGCTGCACGGGCTTCCTGTGTCACACGGCATTGCTATCGGCCATGCGCACTTGGTATCTCACGCCACATTAGAAGTTACCCATTACGTACTTCCCAAAAGTTTGGTACTGGAAGAAATCAACCGCTTGAATGATGCGTTGGAGACCACGCGCAAGGAACTGGTTGGTCTGCGTGAATTTCGTCCACAGCAAGCCGCTGCCGAGTTTGATGCGTTTCTTGATTTACATTTGATGATTTTGGATGATGAACACATCAGTACTGCCGCACGCGACATGATAGTGCGCGAGCAGTGCAATGCAGAGTGGGCACTCAAAACACAAATGGAAACTCTGGTTTCCCAGTTTGAAGCTTTTGAAGACGCGTACTTGCGCGAACGCAAGACTGATGTGGTGCAGGTGGTTGAGCGCATCTTGCAAACCATGAGTGGTCAACCCGGACATACACCACCCAGTTCGCAACGTGACAAAAACTTGATTCTGGTTGCGCATGATGTAAGTCCAGCCGATTTGATCCAGCTTAAATCGCACCAATTCGTGGCAATTCTCACCGATCTTGGCGGAGCAACTTCACACACTGCCATCGTTGCACGCGGCCTGAATACACCTTGTGTTGTCGGCCTGCATCACGCGCGCGAACTGATTAAAGATAACGACATGCTCATCGTCGATGGTGAGCAAGGTGTCGTGCTGGTCAATCCCGATAAGCAGTTACTGGCTGAATATAAACTGCGCCAGAGTCAATTGGATCTGGAGCGGCAAAAACTCAAACGCCTGAAAACGTCACATGCCATTACCCTGGATGGCACACACATTGAACTGCATGCCAATATTGAAATGCCGCAAGATTTGGCTGACGTAAAAGAAAACGGCGCAACCGGAATTGGCCTCTTTCGCAGTGAATTTTTATTTCTTAATCGTGATGCATTACCCGATGAAGAAGAACAATTTGAGGCTTACCGGTCCGTAGTTGCAGGTATGAACGGGCTACCGGTGACCATTCGTACTTTCGATTTGGGTGCAGACAAGCAAATTAAGAATGCGGTGCGGGTGGCTAGCAACCCGGCATTGGGTTTGCGTGCAATTCGCTTATGTTTGGCCGAACCGCAACTATTTCGTACTCAACTGCGCGCGCTGTTGCGCGCCTCCGCGTTTGGAAATTTAAAGATTTTGGTGCCAATGTTATCGGGCGTCGCAGAGATAAACCAAACATTGCAGTTTATTGAAATGACAAAACATGAAATGGTTGCTCAGGGCATCGCATTTGATCCTGAAATAAAGATTGGCGGCATGGTTGAAATTCCCGCAGCGGCGTTGGCACTTGGTGTGTTTATCAAGAAGCTCGACTTCCTTTCAATCGGCACCAACGACTTGATCCAATATACTCTGGCTATCGACCGTACGGATGAAGAGGTTTCACACCTTTACGATCCATTGCATCCCGCTGTGCTGCACCTGCTGGCACATGTGATCAGCAGTGCCAACAAAGCCGATGTGCCAATTTCGGTATGCGGTGAAATGGCGGGTGAAGTGGCTTATACACGTCTGTTATTGGGAATGGGTTTACGTCAATTCTCCATGAACTCGGCGCAGTTGCTTGCCACCAAACAACGTGTGCTTACCACCAGTCTGCCGGAAATACTCCCGATCACGCTAAAAATATTGCGCTCTGATGATCCTCTCAAGACACAGGAGTTGCTGGCAAAGTTAAATGCGGGTTGACAGGTTCTGACAAAATACGGAAACTGCATTCCGTGCCGATTTGATTCAGCTTGCGGGGCACGTAAAACATACCAGCTAAAGCGAGTGAACCCGCTCTAGCTTCAAGCTGATCGGGTTTTTTGTTTTGGGGAGTAATGTGGGTTCTTCAGTCGGCATAGTCAGCGCGCAATGCGCGCAGTTTGATTCTCCGCTGCTATTTAAAAGCGGCGCGGTTTTGCCACGCTATGAGTTGATGTATGAAACGTATGGCACGTTGAATGCGGCAAGATCCAACGCCATTTTGATTTGTCACGCGTTGTCAGGCCATCATCATGTCGCCGGCTATTACGCCAAAGAGCCAGAAAATATCGGCTGGTGGGACAACATGGTTGGCCCCGGCAAACCTATTGATACCGATAAATTCTTTGTGGTGGGATTGAATAATCTTGGAGGTTGCCACGGATCGACGGGCCCCGGTAGTAATGATCCGGCGACGGGTAAGCCCTATGGTTCAAGCTTTCCCGTGATTACGGTGGAAGACTGGGTGGAGTCGCAGGCACGCCTTGCGGATCTGTTGGGCATTCGGCAATTTGCCGCTGTTGTTGGCGGCAGTCTAGGTGGAATGCAGGCATTGCAATGGTCTCTTGCGTATCCTGATCGGGTACGGCATGTGCTGGCCATTGCCAGTGCGCCGCGCCTAACCGCGCAAAATATCGCGTTCAATGATGTGGCGCGTAATGCAATTTTGACCGATCCGGATTTTCATGGCGGCGATTTTTATGCGCACGGTGTAGTCCCAACGCGCGGCCTGCGCTTGGCACGCATGTTGGGACATATTACTTATCTTTCCGATAATGCGATGGCAGATAAATTCGGACGCGAGTTGCGAACCGAAAAATTTAATTACGGCTTTGATGTCGAATTTGAGATCGAATCGTATCTGAGATATCAGGGCGACAAGTTCGCTGCGTATTTTGATGCGAATACTTACTTGCTGATGACCAAGGCGTTGGATTATTTTGATCCCGCGTATGATCTGAATGGCGACTTGAACAAAGCATTTGCAGCGGCTCGAGCCAATTATTTAGTGGTGTCGTTCACCACGGATTGGCGATTTTCGCCCGAGCGTTCGCGCGAAATCGTGCGTCCGTTGCTGCACAATCATCGAAATGTCAGCTATGCGGAAATCACTTCCGCGCATGGGCACGACTCTTTTTTGATGCCGGATGAGCACTATCTCGGTGTGATGAATGCCTATCTTGATAAAGTTCACAGGGAGTGCGTAGCATGAGTGCCAACGCGATGCTTGCCACACGTCCCGATTTTGCCGCCATCGCCGCATGGATACCTCAAGGTGCATCGGTGCTCGACCTCGGTTGCGGTGACGGCAGTCTGCTGCAATATTTAAAAAGCGAACGTGCTGTGCGCGGTTATGGCGTAGAGATTAGCGATGCCGGAATTGTAGCTTGCATACAGAATGGCGTGAACGTCATCCAGAACGATCTGGATTCCGGATTGTCGGATTTTGAATCCAATTCTTTCGATTACGTCATTTTGTCGCAGACACTTCAGGCTACACGCCACACTGAACCTTTGATTCAGGAAATGCTGCGCGTGGGTCGTGAAGGCATCGTTAGCTTCCCCAATTTTGGCTACTGGAAAAATCGCCGGGATGTGCTTTTTGGCAATATGCCCGTGTCGAAAGAATTACCCTATCAATGGTACGACACACCCAACGTGCACTTGTGTACATTCCATGATTTTGAAGATTTGTGCGCAGTACTCAAAGTGCAAATTCTTGAACGCCGCGTGATGACAGGCGATAGTGAAATTAAAGCATTGCCCAACCTGCTTGGCAGTATGGCGGCATATCGGTTTCAGCGTGGGTTGTAGATTCACCCCCTTCCCAACCTTCCCCCTGAGTCCAAGATACTTATGGCCGGGCTCTCGTGAAAGGGGATTTTGCTCCTTCTCCCCCCGGGGGAAGATTGGGAAGGGGGTGTTTGTTGCGGATATTCAGGTTCAATCAACATGAGCATCTGGCAACAGTTCTTCACCCGCCGCATGCTGATCTGCGTGTTCACCGGATTTTCTTCCGGATTGCCGCTGTATTTGCTATTCAATCTGGTTCCTGCGTGGCTGCGCAGCGAACACATTGACCTCAAAACGATTGGTTTATTTGCGTTGATCCAGTTTCCTTACACATGGAAATTTATGTGGTCCCCGCTGCTGGATCGTTATGTGCTTCCACTGCTCGGACGCCGCCGCGGTTGGATACTGTTAACGCAAATAGGACTGCTGGCGGTGATCGCAACGATGGGCGCATTTTCTCCACAAAGTGACCTGCGCACTATCGCCTGGATCGCCACTATTCTTGCCCTGCTAAGTGCCACGCAAGACATCGTTTTGGATGCTTATCGCCGGGAACTGCTGAGCGATGCCGAGTTGGGTCTGGGTAACGCTATACATGTGAATGCCTACCGAATAGCGGGCCTTGTGCCGGGTTCATTGTCGCTGATTCTTGCTGATTCATTGCCTTGGAGCATGGTATTTATTGTTACCTCATTGTTTATGCTGCCCGGTATGCTGATGACACTGCTGGTGAAGGAACCGCACCGTGCAACTCCGCCCAAAACATTACGCGCTGCGGTTGTCGAACCATTTCACGAATTTATTACCCGAGAAGGTTGGAAAAGCGCTCTGCTGATCCTTGCTTTTATATTCTTCTACAAACTTGGCGACAGTATGTGTACCGCTTTGGCTACGCCGTTTTATCTGGACATGGGCTTCAGTAAAACCCAAATCGGGCTCATAGCCAAAAATGCCGGACTATGGCCAGCCGTAATAGGTGGTTTACTCGGTGGATTGTGGATGGTAAAAATCGGCATAAACCGTGCACTATGGTTATTTGGTGTAGTTCAAGTAGTTTCTATCTTTGGCTTCGCATGGCTGGCGGCAGTGGGACATCACAGTGAAATTAGCAATGTTGAACTTATTCAACTTGCTATTGTTATCGGCCTTGAAGCACTTGGAGTAGGGTTGGGTGCGGCCGCTTTCGTTGCCTACATCGCTCACAACACACATCCCGCCTACACAGCCACTCAATTTGCGTTATTTACCAGCCTTGCTGCTATGCCGCGCACTTTTGCCAACGCTGCGACAGGTTGGCTGGTAGAAGCGATGGGGTGGATGGGATTTTTCTTTCTGTGCTCAGCACTGGCCTTACCCGGGATGCTCTTGCTGTTCAAAGTTGCACCGTGGAACGAAAATAAATCAGACAATAAGGCATAAATCAATTTGCTGCCCATTATTGAATCGGTTTGTCCCATCATAGCGAAGCGTATTGAAATTTCAGAGAATTTATAGTTGCAATTCCGCTAGACACTCGAAGCTGTCATTGTAAATAGCATTAACTTAATATCTGAGCCCATCCAAAACGGACCGCCGTAGACGTCGCTGCAACTTCGTGCAATTAGGCCATTGCGTAGTGTGGAGTTTTTCTGAATTAAACGGGATTTTAACAGAGACGGGTTAGCGGTAGGCTGCGTCCACCGTGGGAGGGACTGAGCGATGTCTAAGAGCCCCCTTTCTGCGCTCCGAATGTCTGGGATTTTTGCAAAGTACAGTGAATCAATCCGGCGTTACCAGAGGCGCCATTAAAGAAATCAGATTTCGTTAAGGAGCGAACCCACGACTGACACGCCGGTGTGTTCCAAGTTTACCGCTAATTTTTTCAACGCAGTGACCAGCGTAAAATTTTTGCTTGCCACTAACAATGACGCGCCAGCACGCGCAGATATGGTTTGTGCATCCGCACTTTTATCACTGGCCGGGGTATCGATAATAATGACGTCGAATGATTCGCTATATTGAATCAACAAAGACGTGAACGTGTCACGACTCAACAGCTCTTGTGGATTGGGCGGACAGGTACCTGCAGGAAGAACAGTCAACCCACGCAGTGAATTAATCTTGAAGGCTGCATCGGGCTGGGCGCGGCCACTTAAGATGGCAGAAAGGCCCGCACTGTTATTCACTTTAAATAACTGGTGTTGGCGTGGGTGGCGCAAGTCTGCATCGATCAGTAGTGTTCTTTCGCCTAACTGCGAGAACACCACGGCCAAATTGGCGGCGATGAAGCTACGCCCTTCGCCGGTGGAAGGGCTTACGATCGCCAAGCTCTTATGGCTAATATCAGCGTCAAACCAGCGCAACATCAGCTGGGTTCGTACGGCGCGGAGTTGTTCTACGATGGGTGAGAACGGATTAAATGCGGCGATGACCTCTTCGGCAATTGATTGATCATTTCGATTCAGATATTGATAATCAAACTGGCGCGCAAGGGCAAAATCAATGTCACTCTGATCGAGTAATCCCAATTTGATGCCGGCTTCTCCGAATCTTAAATTGCCTTTTTTTTGTTCGGCCAAGATTTTCGCCGCGCTTTCAAAGTTGAGTCGGCCGGTATCCACGAGGATCGCGCCAATTCCATGCATATCCACGGTTTTCAATTGAGTAGCATTCATGCGGTCATTCCTAATTTGAATTGCTTAAGCCGCTTTTGGCGTGTTGGAGAAATTTTTTGCACGGTCAGTTCTCCCAAAACAGGGGTGTCGATTTCGGCAAGATCCTCGACAGAACGAATGCGGCGTTCTTTAATTTCCATTAATAAAGCGAAGCCGATACCCAACATCCCGCCGAGAAAAATGGATACAAGTATATTAAGCAACACTTTTGGTTTGGCTGGTTTGACCGGTTCCGATGCCGGTGTCAACACAGAGATATTGGTCTGTTGGCTTTGGCTCTGAAGATTTGTCTGATTCTGTCGTTGATTGATGCTATCGTAATCCCGTTGTGTTGACTCAACATCTTTTTGCAATACCGAGACAGCATCATGTTGCTTTTTTAGATCCAGCACGCGCTGTTTCTGTTTATCTAAAGCTTCCCTAATTTCGTCCTCTTTCTGAATACTCACTTGCGTGTTGATGCCTAAACTACTCGCCACGTTTGCCATTTCACTCTTGAGTTTTGATCTGAGCGATTCAAGTTCTGCTTTTTGCTGTTTGATTTGGGGGTGATTATCGCCGAGTTCATTAGAAGCTTGCTGGAGCTTTCCTTCGGCAGCGGTAATTGTGGTTCGAAGATTTTGAATAACCGGGTTATTCATCACATCCGGATTCGAATCGAACTTATCTTGAGCTTGAGCTTGCCTGGACATGGCATCGCTCTTTTGCGCTTCAAGCAATGTTAATTGGGTAGAGAGTTCGTTAAGGCGGTTATTTTCGACATCAAGACGCTCATCTACAGAGATGATGCCCTTTTCCTTCTGGTATGCAGATAGGGAGGCCTGCTGCTTTTCAAGTTTGTCACGAACCTGTTTCGCTCGTTGAACAAACCACTCAGAGTAACGTTTGGCTGGCTCTACCATAAGTTCGACACTGGTATCCAAATACGCTTCTGCAAATGCATTAGCCACCGAAGCAGCCAATTTTGGGTCACCGTTTGAATATTCGATACTAATAACATTGCTTTCTCTGGATGGTTTGATATCAAGTTTTTTGCTTAATATGTCTGCGTAGTACCCTTCTACGGTGCCAATGCCACCCGAGTCTTCTTTCCATTCAGCCAATAATTGCGGATCTTGGTCCAAGCCAAGCATTTTGACAACCCGTCGGGCAACTCGATCACTGCCAATAATGTCTACCTGAGTCGCCATGAACTCGGGCATTATCATGGCTTGTCCTAAGGCACCCGTTACAGGGTCTGGCGTCTTAAAATCGACCAATATAGTCGTCACAGCCTTGTAAGATTTGGGCAGGACTAAACTAATCAAGGTGGTCGTCGCCACGACAATGGCAAAAATGCTCAGAATGAGCTTTTTGCGGGCAATGAGAATGGAGATAAATTGCTGAAAACTCATGGGGTCACTTTCAAAAATCTAGATTTCTGGTGTATTTTATTTCTATTGTCAATTGAATAGCTATAAGCATGCGATGGCAATTGTAAGATTATTAAAAAAACTTAAAAATAGTGTGGATTAATTCGCCATCATAAATGATCTTACAAGAAAAAGGCCACAAAGCGATGCTTTGTGGCCCCATATTACATCATGCGTATTTAGCAGTTAAGCTACCGCGCCACCTATAAAATGATTTTTGCGACGAAATACCATAAAACCTACAAGGCCAATGCCAAACAAGAATAAGGCACCTTCGGTAGGTTCAGGAACGGAGGTAATGGAGTATTTCATGCTATACCCGGAAAAACCAGTACCTAGGATATTCACATTAAGCGTGTAGACTGAATTGGCATCTAAAGTTGACGAAGGGTTAATAGATATTGCTGGAGCAGTACTTTTCGAAAGCGTCTCGGTAAATGTATTTCCTGGGTAGGCTGTTG
>CAIWKC010000142.1 GCA_903913145.1 uncultured Gallionellaceae bacterium
GATACGCAATGCGATCAAAGAAAAGGAACTTTTGAAGCCACCTAAGTGTTTCCGCGAACTCTTTCAGGTACTCAGAGAGATCATTCCCGAATCTTTGTAAAAGTTACCCAGAGGACGGTGGCCGCAAACTTTTCCCGCACCAAGGGCTTCGCCCCACCGTGTCAAAGCAGCCCACCTAAATGCTTTCGCGAACTCTTTCAGGTATCAGAGAGATCATTCCCGAATCTTTGTAAAAGTTACCCAGAGGACGGTCGTTGTCAGCCTTCCATAACAAACGCAAGGAATCAATAGGTTGTCAGTTGGGACTCGCCTAACGGCAAATTCAAAAACCTTTTGCTGCAACTTACCGGCGTTGGACATATATTTAAAATTTCTCTTATGGAAATCAAATTTCCCCTAGGAAAAAAGGCAAAGGAGGCAATGCGCTAATTTGCCAAACTTAAATTACTATTCAGTCAGCTCTTTAAGTTTATCTACTACCTGAAATGAATCACACCCTCTACATGCAACAGAATTAGAAAATACGACTTTGTTATCGAAAATATTCTGAATGCTGATAGCCAAAAAATAGCCACCATCCTGTTTCGTCACATTAGCTGTAGCAATGAGTTCAGATTGAAAAGCGGTTGCAATATTCTGCATGCAGCGTGTTTCGTCGCATTCAATATGTGAAGTGTCTTTACTTTCCTTCATGAATATTTCATGAGCTTTTTGCGCAACTCTCTCACCGGAATAAACAACATAGCTTGTCTGCAGCCCTTTAACCAATGCGGTTTCCATGGTCCCTTTCAAATTTCTATCTTCATCCGGGACTCGAATAGGCATTAGGACAAGTCTTTCTGTAGGAGTTGTAACAGGCTTGGAAATCTTTTGGGGGACATTTGCTAAATTTTGCGCCCCGGCTGAAGCAATGCCACAAACAATCCGCATTGAGCGTTGCTCAAATGCATCTGATGGAATATTTTTTAAAGTGTCTTTCCAGTTTGTATTGACGGGACTGGTTGCAATTTGCTTTCCCTCAAAATAGCCAATCGTATAAACCAGTGCAAACTGTTTGGCTTGACAATCAAATGCTGTTTTTTGTTCATGCCGATCAAGCGTGATTCCGTGAGAATTTTTCCTTGCTTTTTCGTAAACGGTGAGAAAAGTGGCAATCCTGAATCTTCCCTCTTGAGTTATTGAATCAAGGTCGATATAGGCCTTATCGAGTGTTGCTTTTGTACTTTCGCCGACTTCCACCATCCTTGCGGCGCTACTTGCGTTACCCAAAGCGAGGAACGAGAGCGCCAATATAGGTATCAGGTTCTTTTTTACCTTGCAATTCAGATTAAGACTCATAACTCCAGGCTTCAGATAGACGCTGTTTAATACAATGATTATTATATTTTTTAGAAGATACACGGGCGACACTCAATGAGTCTTTCTATATTGAAAAATAAGACAAGAACAAATATGGCCAATATTAACCGGCTTATGCAAAACAGGCCAAAAAAAAGCGTCTGCTTTGCGAATAAAACTTGAAGAAGTATCTCCCGACATTAATACAGCACAAATAGGCCTGTGAATCGATTTTCTTAATCTAATCAGGAAATCTGTGCCATCAATACTGCCGGGTAGCATGTAATCAACAATATAGCAGTCCGCATTTTCAATATTTGGTTGCTGCAAAGCAATGCCGGCTTCAAAGTAAGATTCAACTTTTCCGCCTAAAGCGATTAGAGATTTTCCAAGTGCCTCGGAAAGTAGAACATCATCTTCAACGATAACAAATCGTTTTCCTTGCACAAAATCACGGATAGCATCTACCTTGAACAAGGGGTAGTTGTTTGAATTTTGAATTTCGTTGCCAATTCTCTTAGACTTGGCAAGCTTGAATCCAAATACAGATCCTCGACCCAAACGAGAGCTACAGTATAAGTCGCCGTCAATCAGTGCCAACAAGCGTTTGGCAATTGGCAAACCAAGCCCCAATCCCTTTGTTCTGTCTCTATGCGGATTATCAACCTGAAAAAAATCATCAAATATATTGACCATGTTTTCTTTCGAAATACCAATTCCTGTGTCCCACACTTGAAATAGGATATTTTCACCACGTTCTCTGGCAGAGACTAAAATGCCTCCTTTGATTGAGTATTTAATGGCGTTGGATACTAGATTCATCAGAACTGATTTTAGCAAGCCAAAGTCAGTATGCACGGTTAACGGCTTGCTTAGCGGAAGGTATAAATGGAAACTCAAATTTTTTTCAATGCATAATTGCGCGAAGCTTTGATCAAGCCAATAAAATATATCCGTCAAATTAACAGAAATCATTTCGGGTCTAATTACCCCCGCATCCAGCTTGGATACATTCAGTAAGGTATCGAGAAGTACACTAAAATTGGACATCGCCTGATCAAGACGATCAATGATCACGCTCTGTTCTTCGGTAACGCCAATTCCCTTGAGAGCGTCAATGAATAAAATAGCAGCTGCAAGTGGTTGCCTGAGGTCGTGCCCAGCCGCAGATAGAAATTTTGTTTTGGATAGATTGGCCGCTTCTGCAGAATCACGTGACTTGGAAAGTTGTTTTAGAACCTTGTCGCGTTCTGTGAGATCACGACCTATTGCGATGTAACGATCATCAGTTAAACGTTGCACAATAAGCTCAAGGGGAACAGTCGATCCATCAGAACATAGCAAATTCCACCTGTTTTCCACTGCGGCACCCGTATCGGCAATTTTTAATTCTGGCGCAATGCGGTCAACTTCATCTTTGGAGACAATGTCCACGTTCCGTAAGCGGAGCATTTCCTCCTTGCTATATTTAGCCAGTCGACAAGCCGCAGAATTTACCTCGAGTAAGTTTCCTTCCAAATCACTGACAAATATTGCCTCGCTGGCTACATCAAAAATCTGCTTGGCCATCCGAAAGTTTTCTTCATTTTTCTTCCTATCAGTAACGTCTTGTATTGTTCCAATCATTTTCAAAGGGTGATCATTATTGTCATATTCAACCCTGCCTAATCCATGTACCCATCTCTTGGCATGATCGTTTTGACGAATAATCAAATATTCCATATCGAAATTAATTCGATTGCCAATGACTTTGTTTAATAAATAATCGGACGTTTCTATCCGGTAGTCAGGATGAAGTAAAGCTTCCCACCCCTTGATGGAACGATCATAAGCTTCGTTTATCCCAAAGATTTGGTCGAGTACTTCTGAGCTTTTCCACAGGCCCGAGCTGATATCCAATACATAACTCCCCACACCTGACACAGCTTGTGAATCCCTGAGCGACTGCTCTCTCACAATCAACATTTCTTCATTGCGTTTTCGATCCGCAATGTCACGCGCTATAGTAAGAATGGCGGGGGCGCTGGAAAAGTAAATAGATTTGCAATTCAATTCAACAGGAATTTCGATACCATCTTTACTAATATGAACCGAATCAAATACAAGATTACCCTGAGTCAATATTGCTTTGACTTTTTCGGATATATTTCTTTTATTCTGCGGGTGATCAATATCGGCGGGGCCTAAAAGCAATAATTCATCCCGACTGTAGCCTAGTCTTTTACAGGCAGAATCGTTGACTTCAACAAAACGACCATCCAAGTTTGTGATGAATATTGCGTCCGAGATTGCGTCAAAGAGTGTATGGAATACATCCTCTGACTCAGTGGAATCTTTATTGGCATGTGATTTCATTTGAGTAAAATTCGTATTGAAAAGGTTTACCCAACTCAATTTACGACTACGGATTCTACATTGTTCGATGCCCGTTCACCTTGAAAACATTAAGCCTTCAACGGGGTTAACCCGAATGTGTGGGTTTTGGCTTATCTGTATTCGGGACGCTTCATATAAAATCAAAATGTCAATTTATCTTAGACATTTCCGGATGTTTTTCCACAACGATTTGGTCGATATCTTTCATCACTCCCAAACTGCCCTGTTCTGCACAATCCATGGCACTGATGATTTTATCCTGAAACGATTCATTCTTTTCCCACGGTTGATCCAGCAATGCTACCGCCTCATGCACACAGCTATGAACTTTTTTATGCGGATCAAGCAGCAATTTGAAAGAAGGGTAAATCCCAAAATCCTCTTTACCGGTAGTGTTATACCACTTGCCTAGTCTGCAACTATTATGGTCTACGGCCACTGCACTTCGCATCTCACTATTAGTCGGTTCACCAATCAAAACATAAGCTCGTTGTTTATAGATGATGTGATCAACTTTAATCAAGGAAGCAAAACTAAGATCTTGGGCGTAGCGTGCTCCAAGCAATGTAGTGCCAGCTGATTCATTAAATTGAGAGAACGTGTGTTCCAGTCGACTAATGACATCTTGCGAAGAATTGGCAATCTCATGCATTTCTTCAGAATCCTTTTGCATTCTTGATGCGTCATCCTGCAGCATCAGCATAATCTTACCGATCGACTCGGAAGCATTCTTGGTGTTTTCAGCCAACTTGCGCACTTCATCGGCAACCACTGCAAAACCTCGCCCTGCTTCACCCGCACGTGCAGCCTCAATGGCCGCATTGAGCGCCAAAAGGTTGGTTTGGTCTGCAATTGAATTAATCAATCCTACTGCCCTGGTAATTTCCGCACTGCGTGCATTTAATTCCGTTATTGCTTCATTGGCTCGATTTATTCGCTCTATAATGCCCGACAACCTGTGTACAACCTCTTTGACAGAGCTTCGACTTTCGTCGGCATCAACACGCGTTTTTTCTGCAAGCGATGCCAATCGTTCCATAGTGTCAGTAATCACTTTCATATCCTGCTGGTTTGAATATAGATTTCTTAATAAATTATCACTATTCAGCGTTTGCACCCGTGCCAGCAAGCGGGTGCGCATAGAAGTCTTCTTTTGTTCTGCCATACCGGCAAGCAGAATATTCTGGTTTTCCAATCCTTTCTTGAATCCTCCGTGTAACCCTGTTCCCATCGCCAAACGATAAAAATTACCGGATAAATTAGAACGGAAACTGGTTTCCTGCTCACGAAAAAAAGCACCGAGCTGATCCAGCATGTCGTTGATACTCCAACACAGCAAACTTATCTCATCTCTTGCCTCGGAAATATGAGTCACGCGACTATTGAATTTTCCTTTTGCCACCTCATCAACAACTACTTTTAGCTTAGCCACCGGCTCAAGCCAGCGCCTCGTCAAGAATTGTCCATAAGCAGATACGGCAACAGAAATGACCAGAAAAACAAACATAAACACATCCACTCCATGCATTGCAAAGCTCGTCAAAATAATGATTAGTATGCCGAAGGAGAAAGACCACAAAAGTGCTGAAAATTTATATTGCAAGGACGAGTTCATCATAGCTGAGCCCCTTTTCATTCATTATGTCGACTAGCACCTGAGTGGAGGCTGCAATTGCATTGACTGGCCCGGCTTTTTTTTCAGCTTCCAGCATCAGCCGATAAACTTCTGTGGCCACTTTTACACCGCTTGCCTTTGGTTTCCGTCGCACGGAAAAATAACCGGCAATATTTCCTGCATCATCAAAAGTCGGCGTCACGTTTGCAAAAACCCAATAGAAGCTGCCGTCTTTCGCCATGTTCTTCACATAGGCAAAACATTCCTCGCGCTTGGCGATTTTATCCCACAGCAATTTGAATACAGCACGCGGCATGTCCGGGTGACGAATAATATTGTGCTGAGTTCCAAGCAATTCACTCTCGCTGTATCCGGAAAACTCTATAAATATTCGGTTACCGTATGTAATACGGCCAGTAGTATCAGTCATCGAGACAATATAATCATCTTCGCGCATGACCCTCTCAACCGAGGTTGGCGTAATTTGTCTCTTCATTTATCCCCCAAAAAACCGGACTTTATTTGGTTTTTCATAGCCAGATGAATACGTAATCTATATTAACAATTATATTTAATCAAACTATCGGTAAAATAGTCATCGAGATGACATCATAACCATAACACCGCCCTTCAATTACGTCGATTAGAAATCTAAAATGCCCGCTATTCTCCCTCATATTACCTTCGATACGGCACCGTCACCGCTTCATAGCATCATCTGGCTTCATGGCTTGGGGGCAGACGGCACTGATTTCGTGCCTATCGCTGAAGAATTAAATTTGCCCGTACCTGTGCGATTTATTTTTCCACATGCGCCCAAAAAACCCGTTACGTTGAATGGCGGTTTTATCATGCGCGCATGGTATGACATTACCGAAAATGATCTTTTAATCAAACCTGAAAATAATTTCAAAATTAAACAGGATGCGGCTGGAATTAGAGCTTCTCAAGCAGAAATCGAAAAACTGATCAATCAGGAAAAGCTAAGGGGAGTTTCATCATCAAATATCTTTCTGGCAGGGTTTTCACAAGGCGGCGTGATAGCACTGCAAACAGGGCTGCGCCAGGAAGATCGAATTGGCGGCATTATTGCTTTATCAACTTATCTGGCTTTGACAGATACCTTAAAAGAAGAAATAAGCATCGCCTCAAAGGAGACGCCCATATTCATGGCGCACGGTCTTTACGATCCGGTCGTGAATTATATATTTGGAAAATCTTCCGCGGAAATTCTGCGTCAACTTGGGTACAAAGTGGATTGGCACGATTATGCCATGCAACATTCGGTGAGCCCGTTAGAGATCAGCGATATTGAGGATTGGCTTACGGCAGTTATTCGTAGATAGTTGTAATAATTCTCTTTATTATCTGAAGAAAATCAAAACTTAAACCTGCATCTGTTTGAATGCAGTTGAAATATTTACACGACTTGCCGGCAATTACTCACTGGTATCCTGCTCCATTTTTCGATAGCGCGCCAAGTCATAATCGTCTCCGCTCTCAACCAACTCCAGCGTGAGCAGCAAATAGTTTTTCCCTGACATTTTCATATTGAAACTTCGACTTGGCAGGTATGTTCCCGGACTCATTAATAACCAGGCTTCTCCACTATTATCATTTAGCTTGTTGAGGTACAACGCCATATGGACAGCTTCCTCCGCAGCCGATCGGTCTGCCACCTTAAGCGCGACACCAATCACTTGATTGGATAATATTTCCACACCGACCTGAAGATTGTTCTGCGCATCGCGACTTAAACGCCGAACAATTCCAACCCCCCAATTCACCACGTTTTCAGGTTTGCTTCCGATTAGAGAACCGATTCTTACGCTGTCCAAAAGTGTGGGAGAAACCACACTGCGAAAACCTGTTGTACTGACATCTTCAACCTCCCATATTTCAATTCCGGCATCGCTAAAACCCAATCCCACTTCGGAATTTTCGAACAGTTTCTGGAATCCATTCGAGACATGAAGATTCACTTTTAATTTGCGTCTCGCATTCTTGCGAGTTGGAGGTGGCAATACACAACGAGCCATCAATTGACGGGCAACGTCTCCAATCAGTTCCGCATCGTAAAGTGAACCGTACATATTAATCTCTTGCGGCACCACTCCTTTTGACAGAATCCGGATCAAATCGTTGAGCCCGCCTTCCAATCCACCTATCCCGATAAAACGCAAACTCGGATGTATCGTCCCTTCGCCACTCACTCTCATTGGCGCGGTGGGTTGAAGCAAGTTGAATACCCATAGGCATCCTTCGCTTACATGCGTTCCGACTTCCAGTAATTTATTTAAATGTGTAATCAGTCTTTCAGCAATGTGAATATGAATTGGCGAAAGTGATCCAGTGCCCATTGAGTACCACACGATTAAATCGGCGAACTCCCTTTTGGGTGAAGTATTGATTCCGGTAGCAGGATACAGAAAAACAGTTTCATCCAGAAAATCATATTTCCCGGCATAGGAATAAATTTGCGCGATGCGGGACCATAATGCAGGATCAATTTGCTCATAACGTACCGCAGCCAGCTTTATTCGGTTCGAAATAGTAAATAAAGCTCGCGATGCCAATAGGGACATCTCGGGTTTGGGAAAAGTAATTCCTCGATCATTTTTACGGCACTGCGCGAATATTTCCGCAAAGACTTGTTCGCTCAGAATATAAAATTCGTTCAGGGTAGTCCATAACCGATTCTCTTGAAATTTATTCAGCGGCATTAATGTGAAGAATTCCCGCTGTAGCTTCTTTAAATGAGGTTGAGAAGCTTCATCAAGCATACCAAGAATTAGAACCAGATGATCCAAGCTAAATTGACTTGAATGATCTCTCAACGATTCGAGCCAACTTGAGAGTTCAATGACTGCCTTGATAGAATCTGCCTTGGGGATAACGTCCAATACTTGTTGTGCGCTCTTTAGATTTGCCAGAGGGTGATCCGATTTTTTTCCGAACAAACTTGCTAACATAAGCTCTCCTAAGCCTTGACGCTACTCTTCAAGGCGCTATATAAGCACAAATCAGACTAACTTCCCATAGGCACGACAAGCTGTCACTTCAATGAATTCAATCTTCCTGATACAGGATGGGCTTACTTTCCCGCCAGTGGAAACGGCTCTCGCTCAACCTAACGGGTTACTCGCTATCGGTGGAGATTTGTCAAAAGATAGGCTTTTGGAGGCTTATCGCCAAGGAATTTTCCCCTGGTTCAACGAAGGCGATCCCATCCTTTGGTGGAGCCCAAACCCGCGCATGGTACTGTTTCCTTCAGAATTCAAAATATCACATTCCTTGCGAAAAACTTTGCGCAAAGGTGATTTTGAAGTTAAATTCGATACTGCCTTTGAGCAAGTTATGCGTGCCTGTGCCTCTCCACGCAAAGGCCAAGCCGGCACATGGATTTTAGAGGAAATGATTAAGGCCTATTGCGATCTGCATCAAATGGGCTATGCACATTCAGTAGAAACGTGGATAGACGGCGAACTTGTTGGCGGACTATATGGAATGGCGCTAGGCAAAATGTTTTATGGCGAATCCATGTTCAGTCGACGCACAGATGCATCAAAGATTGCCATCGCCTACCTTTGCCACCAACTTGCACACTGGAATTTCGGCATGATAGATTGCCAAATGCACACGCCGCATCTAGCCACGTTGGGTGCACGGGAAATACCTCGCGAAGAATTTATCTTTCGGTTGAAAGAATTGATACACTATGCAAACTCGCCATTGACAGTTAAATGGGTAACTCCGACAGCAAACATTTTTAATAATTGAGAGGCGCAATTGACACTACTGCGCGACATTCCGCTTTCTGCCCTGCAGTTTTATTTGACCACACCCTATCCTTGCAGTTATTTGGACGATCGGGAAGCGCGCTCGCAAGTGGCTACTCCCTCATTCCTGATTACTCCCCAGGTTTATTCGGAATTGGTACGACACGGATTCCGTCGAAGCGGCACATTCACCTATCGCCCGCGCTGTGAAAATTGTCAGGAATGTACGCCTGTGCGCATCCAAATTGACCATTTTACCGCTAACAGATCGCAGCGCCGCAGTTGGAAGCAGCATTACAATTTGGATGTTACGTTGCACACTTTGGAAGATCGGCCGGATTACTTTCCACTTTACCAACGCTACCAAAACACGCGCCATCGGAATGGCGGAATGGATAATGACAGCCCGGAGCAATACCGCAGTTTTTTACTACAGAGCCAAGTGGATTCAATGCTGGTGGAATTTCGTGAAGCAGAAGTTCTGCGTATGGTCAGCATCATCGATGTCCTTTCGGACGGACTTTCATCCGTATACACATTTTACGAGCCTTGCTTGTCTGGAAGCAGTTTTGGCACATTCAATGTATTGTGGCAAATTGAGTTGTGCCGCAAACTGCAATTGCCATTTTTATATCTTGGCTATTGGATTAAACAAAGCCCAAAAATGGCTTACAAAGCCAACTTTCAGCCCTTACAGGGGTTAATTCATGACACGTGGCAAACAATTGACTTTTCGTCCCCCGAAAAGTGAGTTGAATCTTCTCAAATTAACTTAAGAATATTGCTGGCAGATTCCAATTCGGCTTAATTTCATTAATCAAAGCAATAATACACTTTTAACTTATACCTACTCCATGTTTCCCTTAATTCGTTCCGTACTCTTTTCCCTCGATCCTGAGACCGCACACCAAGCCACCCTTGATGCATTGAATAGTGTTCATTGTGTTGGCACATTACCCTTGCTGGTCAAGCAACCGTCCAATGATCCGCGCAAAGTGATGGGCCTGAACTTCCCTAATCCGATTGGACTGGCTGCAGGACTGGACAAAAATGGAGCATGCATCGATGCGCTGGCTGCACTCGGATTTGGTTTTATTGAAGTAGGAACAGTGACGCCACGTCCTCAACCGGGTAACCCCAAGCCGCGCCTGTTTCGTTTGCCCAAAGCGGAGGCAATCATTAATCGTATGGGATTCAATAATAATGGCGTGGATGCGCTGATCGAGAATGTAAAACGCGCCAAGTTTAAAGGCATACTCGGTATCAACATCGGCAAGAATGCCGACACCCCAATCGAGAAAGCAGCTGAGGATTACCTCATCGGGTTACGCAAAGTTTACAAGTATGCGAGCTATGTCGCGATTAACATCTCATCACCCAACACCAAAAATTTGCGCCAGTTACAAGGAGTAGACGAACTCGACTCCCTGCTGTCGCAACTCAAAGCCGAGCAAAAAATCTTGTCCAAGTTGCATGAAAAATATGTGCCCCTTGCACTGAAAATCGCTCCCGATCTTGATTCCGAACAGATCAAACAAATTGCCGCCCTGCTGATACATCACCAAATCGATGCCGTAATCGCCACCAACACAACTTTGTCTCGCGAAGGAGTTGAAAATCTGCCACACGCACAGGAGTCGGGCGGCCTTAGCGGTAGCCCGGTGCGAGATAAATCCACCTCGGTCATACGCCAACTGGCTGAGGAATTAAATGGCGCATTGCCTATTATCGGTGTGGGCGGGATATTGAAAGGTGAACATGCGCTGGAAAAAATGCGGGCCGGCGCATCCTTGGTGCAATTCTATAGTGGCATGATCTACAGAGGGTGGGAATTGGTTGCCGAGTGTGCGACAGCGGTTAAGCAAACTACACAAAACCCGTCTTGAGTGAAACTCTCCAATTTCAATTCCCGTCACAATTTCAGTTTATCCATTTACCCATAAGGGTCGAGGTACACCGTTCATTGCGGTAGAATAACGCCCTTGAATGGAACTCACCATGAATACACGTTTGCGCGAAATCCCCTACAACTACACATCCTTCTCCGACCGGGAGATAGTTATTCGCATTCTTGGCAATGAAGCATGGGATATTATTAATTCACTGCGGGATGAGCGACGAACGGGGCGTTCTGCCCGTATGCTTTACGAAGTGCTAGGCGACATTTGGGTCATCAACCGGAACCCGTATTTGCAGGACGACTTGCTTGGCAATAGCAAACGCCGTGCGGCGCTGATAGGTGCATTGCGCCACCGCCTCAACGCCATCGAAATACGCCGCCAGGATACCGAAAATAATTCAAAAACCAACAGCGGCGATGTTGATCACAATTTGCCAGTCAAACGACTTTTGACTTTGTCTCACAATGCCGTAAACGAATTCGAAAGCGAATTTGCAGATACTTTACAACTCCGCCGCCGCGCTTTAAAAATACTGTCCCGACACACACGGCGCGACAATATCCAGTTTGACGGTTTGGCTCGCGTCTCTCATGTAACCGATGCAACCGACTGGCGCGTCGAGTACCCGTTTGTCGTACTGAACCCCGATACGGAAGAAGAAATCGCGCCTTTGGTGCGTGCTTGCATCGAGTTGGGCCTGACACTCATTCCACGCGGCGGCGGCACCGGCTACACCGGCGGTGCGATTCCGCTGGACAAACGCTCAGCTGTCATCAACACCGAAAAACTGGATGCAATCTCTGCTGTAGAAACGATTACTTTACCCGGAGCCACAAAACCCTACGCCACCATTCAGTGTGGCGCGGGCGTTGTAACACGGCGAGTGATGGAAGCAGCTGAAGCCAGCCATCTGGTTTTTGCGGTAGATCCGACATCGGCCGATGCCTCATGTATTGGCGGCAATGTGTCAATGAACGCCGGCGGTAAAAAAGCGGTACTGTGGGGAACGGCTCTTGATAATCTGGTCTCCTGGAAAATGGTCACCCCCGATGGTCTGTGGCTTTTTGCCGAAAGACTGGAACACAATTTTGGCAAAATCCACGATGTGGAAACGGCAAATTTCCGTATTAGTCGATTTGAGGCGGATGGCAAGACACCACATGGCGAAGCTGAAATACTGAGCATTCCGGGCGGCAAATTCCGTAAAACCGGCTTGGGTAAAGATGTCACAGATAAATTCTTATCGGGCTTGCCCGGCATTCAAAAAGAAGGCTGCGACGGCATCATCACCTCGGCGCGTTTTATATTGCACCGCGAATTCAAGTTCACACGAACTGTCTGTTTGGAATTTTTTGGACAGGTGCGCGAAGCTGTTCCCGCCATTGTAGAAATTACGGGACTATTTAATAAAAACAACCCGCGCCCTGCACAGGCATTTTTGGCAGGTCTCGAACACCTTGATGAACGCTATCTGAAGGCGGTTGGCTATGCCACCAAAGCCAAACATACCGGACGCCCCAAAATGGTGTTGATCGCCGATGTGGTCAGTGACGATGAAAATGCCGCCGCGCAAACCGCTTCTGAAATCGTGCGTTTGGCCAACCTGCGCCATGGTGAAGGATTTATCGCTGTCACCGCCGAGGCGCGTAAAAAATTCTGGTTGGACCGGGCGCGAACTGCGGCCATTGCAAAACACACCAACGCTTTCAAGATCAATGAAGATGTAGTCATTCCTTTGCCGAGAATGGGTGATTACTGTGATGGTATTGAGCGAATCAATATTGAGTTATCGTTGCAAAACAAGATTAAGCTGTTGGATGTTTTGGCTGAATTTTTCGCCGGCGAATTGCCTCTTTACTATCAGGATGATGCACAGTTGGGAAATGCCGAACTTTTAGGCGCACGACCGCAGCAAGCCCGGGAATTAATTTCAGAAATACGTTCGCGCTGGTCGTGGATGCTGGAGAATCTGGATAAGCCTCAAACCCTAACCCCCACCCTCCCGCCCTTGCCAGGAGGGATGCCGGGCTCCTCCCCTGATAAGGGGGGGCAGGGAGAGGTTTCCGTTTTCGACGCAATACAACGTAACGAACTACGCGCCTCGTGGAAACTTGAAATACGTGAACCCTTGCGCCAGATTTTCAGCGGCAGCACCTATCAGCCCATTCTTGACCGTTGCACTGCCCTACATCAGTTCACGCTGAAAAGCCGCGTTTTTGTCGCGCTGCATATGCACGCCGGCGATGGCAATGTACACACCAACATACCCGTCAATTCGGACGATTACAAGATGCTGCAGCAAGCCTATGGCGCGGTGGATCGCATTATGCGTTTGGCCAAAAACCTCGGCGGTGTGATATCGGGAGAGCATGGCATCGGCATTACCAAATTTGATTTTCTGGAAGCGGAAGAAGTCGCGCCATTTATTGCCTACAAAAACAGGGTCGACCCGCAAGGCCATTTCAACAAAGGAAAGTTACTGCCCGGCAGTAATTTGGAGCGCGCCTACACGCCCAGCTTTAATCTGATGGAATTGGAAAGTCTGATTCTGGAAAAAAGCGAACTCGGCAATATTTCAGATTCGATCAAAGATTGCCTGCGCTGCGGCAAGTGCAAACCCGTTTGCTCCACGCATGTGCCACGCGCAAACTTGTTATATTCGCCACGTAACAAAATACTGGCGACTTCATTGCTGATTGAAGCATTTTTGTACGAAGAGCAAACGCGGCGCGGCATTTCGATTGCCCACTTTGATGAATTCAACGATGTTGCCGACCACTGTACGGTTTGCCATCGCTGCCTCAACCCGTGCCCGGTGAATATCGACTTTGGCGACGTCACCGTTGCCATGCGAAATTTCCTGAGCGCCAAAGGAAAACGAAATTTTAATCCTGTGTCGGCTGTTTCGATGTTCTACCTGAGCGCGACTGACCCGACCACTACCAAGATTCTGCGCAAACTGATGCTTGAGTGGGGGTACAAAGCGCAGCGCTTGGGTTATCAGTTCGCCAAGTCGCTGGGGCTATTCCGCACACAACACGCTCATCCTGCTGCTACCGTCGGCAAACCGCCACTTAAGTCACAGGTGGTTCACTTTTTTAACAAACCGATGCCTGGCAACCTGCCAAAGAAAACTGCTCGCGCTTTGCTTGATATAGAAGATAACACCATCGTGCCGGTGATACGTGATCCGCGCAAAGTCAACGAAGACTCTGAAGCGGTATTTTATTTCCCCGGTTGCGGCTCGGAGCGTATGTTCTCGCAAGTGGGTCTGGCAACGCAGGCAATGCTCTACGAAACCGGTGCCATCACTGTATTGCCACCGGGCTACCTGTGTTGTGGCTATCCGCAAACATCGATCGGTGACGAGGACAAAGGCAACCAGATTACCACCGACAACCGGGTGTTATTCCACCGTGTCGCCAACACGCTCAACTATCTCGATATCAAAACCGTGATTGTTTCCTGTGGCACCTGTATGGATCAGTTATTGAAATACCAGTTTGACAAAATTTTCCCGGGTTGCAGGCTTCTCGACATTCACGAGTACCTGTTAGAAAAAGGGGTTCAGCTGGATGCATCGAGGCTTGGTGGCGCCGTGCGCTATATGTACCATGAGCCTTGCCACACCCCGATGAAAACTTACCAGTCTTTACAAGTGGTAAACAAACTCATGAATACAAAGGTAACACTTAACGACCGTTGCTGCGGCGAATCCGGCACTTGGGCCTTGAGCAATCCTCACATTGCAACACAAGTTCGTTTCCGCAAGGAAGAAGAAATTAACAAAGGGGCGAATGCCTTACGCAGCGATGGATTTTCCGGAGAAGTTAAAATCCTGACCTCCTGCCCTGCTTGTCAACTGGGTTTGTCGCGCTATGTGGACGATACCGATACCACGCCGGATTACATTGTGGTTGAAATGGCTAAATATTTGCTCGGGGAAAACTGGATGGCTGAGTACGTGCAAAAAGCGAATAATGGCGGTATTGAGCGTGTACTACTTTAAGTCCATTATGTAACCAATACTTTTTCATCTCCCGTTTTTATGGATTAGATTGCATTTAAAATTGAATATGCTCGAACTGACCCTCGAACCAACTGACAATTTATCCAGACCAGCATTCAAAGATAAGTCAAATTGTGAAATTTGGCTGCAACAATTACAACTGACAAATCTGCACCAGGCTCATGGGGTATTGCGTTTTCAGCTAGAAGAATTCAACCGTTTCCCCATTCAAGGCTTAGAACGTTTTAATACACTGGAACTTTTTTGTGAAACCCTGGTGGCCGTGCAGGAAGACTACGCCAAAAAGTTAATCTCTAAAAGACTCCCTTTTAGTGATGAGGAGATGACCATCTTTGTGGCGATCATCTCTCTGTGGCAAAACATGGTGACTGGTTATCAACGTTGCCTGCAAGCGTTCCTTGACGGAGATAAGCAACTTGAGCAATACGGCGCATTGTTAACTCAGCGCTGTATGCGCTATATCGGCTTGCAAATCTTTGAACATCAGCGCAACAGTTATGATTGCAATCCAAATTTATGGCAGCAACTTCATGCGCTATACGCCTTTGCCGAAAAGAATAATTTTCAACAAAGCAAAATAACTGATGGGCTTCATTCCCCCAATCAACCCAGTAGTTGCCAGTCTGTCTGGGTCAAAACATTATTGGCCAGTCATGGCCATCCAGATCTATTAACCCGCGGGCAACTGAAAATGCTCGACCGCTGGTTAAACAATTGGAGTGATATGATTGAAGTTGATCTCCGCTATGATCTAAACGAAGAAGAGGCACAAACCTTGGCTGTTGACTTATGGAGTTCTCAAGGATTGCAAAACGTCAAGATCATCTCGACTTCCGGCGAAATGCGTTATCTGGCAATGATGCCATTGAGCAAGTTGTTGCGCGTGAAAACTATATTGCTTGATCAAGGACAATCTCCGCAACAGCTTGAGCTGGGTGAGTACAGCAGGGCAGACTGCTTAGACTTTCTCAATAAATTGCATCTGTACCTTTGCGATCCAAAATTTCATCGACAAACTGAGCGAAAACCTGTTGCTCAAGCCGCTGATCTTTGTTTCAGCATTGAAGGTATCTATGCTCACCTTGCTCTCAAACCGTTCAGGCAACCCAAACAAGAAATTGGCTCAGACCGTTTGGGCCAAATACAAATCGAATCTTTTGGTCGAGTTTTAACCGATACCAATCGTCTGAAAATCATTCAAATGGGTTTCGCATTTGAAAGCTGGCTCATTGAGAATGAAAGCCAGCTGGGAGTCAAGGTATTGCGCGAGAATCGGCAGGGTGAGCGCATCGGGATTCATCAGCTCGTGGCAGTCCAACCTCACGACACAAATTCATTTTTGATTGGCAAAGTAAGTTGGTTAGTAGTAACTCTGAGTGGGCAGCTACGAATGGGCTTACAATATTTTCCCGGAATAGCCCAGCCCATATCAATTCAAAATAGAGGGCTCAATAACATCTTAACCGACAAAGCCGTTGCTGCATTGCTATTGCCTGCCGTACCAGAGCTTAAAACACCTGCCAGTTTGATCGTACCGCGTGACTTTTTCCGTGCCAACCACCTGGCCAGTATCACCAATCTGGATGGCCAAATTCAGATCGTAAAATTGGGATTCAGTGTACTCAAAGGAAGTGATTTCGAACGAGTCAGTTTTACACCGAACTAGCGAAACATTTGAAACGTCAACTCAGGTTTAAAGAGTTGGCTTAGCGAGGAGATACGGTAATAACTCAGATGATTCTTCTTCCTTGCAGAGAATATCTCAACCGGTTACAGCTCTTAACTCAAATCAATGATAGCTTCAAAACCATGGCGATCTAAGACCACCCCATGAAAGAGGTTGTCAAAATAAGACAAGTCAGCGGTTTTGACAGGTACAGTTAGGCCAAAAGTTTTAATTCGATAAAGTCCGCTTTATGTCAAACAATCAAGCAGCTTTGAGGAAATTTGTGTCGAAAGGTCTCGATTCATGCCCTTGGGTTAATTCCGCTTTACAAAAGGTCGGCAGTCATTGTGGGAATTTAAACGGTATAGATGAATGAGAAAAATATATAGATCGTTTGGCATATATACATTTTAACTTGACTAGAATACTATGGCTTTGCCAACAGCGCTATACGTTGATTTTCGTTCGTGTTGGAAAGTGGGGAATTATTTATTTATGTTTAATGATGAGGTGCCATCATGGAAAAAGCATTGGAAACCGAAATTCTTAAGGAAAAGTATGCTGCATTGTCGCCGGAACGTCGTGAAGAAATTAAAATTCTTGCTGCTGAACTAGCGAAAGACAAGGATTTCATCAAAGCGGCAGAACTTCTTAAAAATAGTTCTACCATAAAAATCGATGAGGCCCAATTCAATAGTAGACTTGGCTTGTTGGCGGCTTTGTCGGTGGCGATAGCTTCTGTAGTGATGCTGTAAACTGATTGCCAAAGGGAATTGTGTGTAAGTAGTTTGCCCCTTTGCAGTAGCATAAATATGCTTTTACGAAGTCCTTTTTTTGGGTATCGCCGCTTGCGATGAGAATTGGATTTTTAGTGGTTCCCTCAACTCATTTTGCTGACGGCTTTGAGCAGTACAGCAAGTTCCGTTTGACAGGAAATACGATGCTGAACGTGCTGCCTTTTCCCTCTTCGCTGACGATTTCTAAATTTCCCTGATGTCGATTGACAATATGCTTAACAATTGCCAACCCTAATCCTGTGCCACCCGTTTCGCGCGAACGACTGCGATCTACCCGATAAAACCGCTCTGTCAATCGCGGAATGTGCTCGTGCGCGATGCCAATGCCGCTATCGCGCACACTGAACAACACCTTACCCTCTGCCAACTCATTCCAGCGAATAACAATATTGCCACCTTGCGGAGTGTAGCGTACGGCGTTGGATATCAAATTGCCAAATGCACTACGCAGTTCGGCAGCATTACCCTGCACTTTTGCACTTGACTCCATCTCCAGTTTGAATTCATGTCTACCAGCACTGAGTACCTGCCCTTCCTGATGTAAAGATTGCAGCAACACCGGAATGTCCACAACTTCCTCAGCCAGCGTATTTTGCGAGTTTTCCAGGCGAGAGAGGGTCAATAGATCGTTCACCAATCCTTCCATGCGATTTGTTTGCTCCCCCATTAATGCAAGTGCGCGACGCGACATATCGTTATCCAGATTGGGCATGTCCTGCAATGTTTCCACGAAACCATTGATTACAGTCAAAGGTGTTCGCAGTTCGTGCGACACATTCGCCACAAAATCTCGACGCATCGTTTCGATACGCTCCAAATGCGTGATATCTCTGCTGATCAATAATTTATTATTAATTCCGTACGGAACAACTTTTACCGAAAGTACGATATCGTCTTGACGTGCTCCGCGCAAAATCAGAGGCGCCGTAAAATTGGCCACTGCCAGATACTGGACAAATTCGGGTTGGCGTGCCAAATAAGTGATTTGTTGCCCCACATCTCGCACGCTGTCCAAGCCAAAATGAGCCTCTGCCAGCGGGTTGCACCACTCAATATGATCCGATTCATCTAAAATCGCGACACCTTCCGGCAAGGCCGAAGTGGCCTGTTCCATCTGGTGCAACGCCACGGCATGTTTTTCGCGCTCTTCCCGTTGTTTTCGCATTATTTTGTTTAGACGAGAAAACACGTCTTCCCACAAACCCGAATCTTCCGGCACACTACGTAAATCCGGCGCTGCTGACCAATATTGCAATGCGGAAAGCTTACGCAAATTGAACAACATCCGCAGAAATACCACCGCCCCAAAGAACAGAGCTGCTGGCAATGCACCAAATATGCTCCATATCAAAAGGGAGATCAGTAAAACAGTCAGCGGGAAGTACAAAGCTCGTTGCCAAAAATCAACCACGCCATATATCCATAAAATATTGAATGGCTATTATCCTATAAAAACATTTCAGTAATGTTTTTACTGTTGAAGGGATATGAGCTTGCCACCTCGATTTCCTCAATCTGGCAGGGCAAGCTGCTAGTATAATGAGACATATTTTTAAGCTTCCGGAAACGCAAATGAAAATTAGATTATTGTGGGTTTTGTTGGCATCGGCACAGATAGCATTGCTGAATACCGCTTTTGCGTCACTTGAGCTCGAACCAAGACAGGAACAATCCCAGGCCGCTCATTTGTCAGCCGAAGTTCTCTCGCGCCACCATTACAGGCATGTGCCATTGGACGATGCCATGTCTTCTGCTATCTTTGATAATTATTTCAAAACGCTGGCAAAACGGTCCAGCAAAACGATTTCTTGCCGAAGGAGTACCTCTGTTTCTTTAAGGCAAGCCTGCAATATTTGCTCGGTCTCTTCATTCAATTCTTCTTTGATTTTTTCCGATAAGTTCTGCTCAGGCACCGCGTAAAAATCACCCAGGTGCTTGGGCCCCATGCCTAAGCGCCAGACCATGTTATGGGCCAATTGCATCGCATGTTTAAAATCAGACGCGCAGCCGTCGGATGTTGTGTTAAGCTTGATTTTTTCGGCGATATAACCGGAGAGAGACGCTTTGATATTCGCAAGAAACCTTTCTTTGTTGGAGGTGAAGATTTCCTCCCGTGCTTGCTGATGGACAATACCCAAAGAGCCCCTGCGCGCAATGATGGAGGCTTTAAAAACATCAACAAACCTATGTAACTAGTGGACATATTAAAATAGTTGGTGACAATTTGGGTTATAAATTAAAACAAATTTACGATGATTTATTACAAATAATCAATCAATATCGTCCAGAACAAGTTAGTATTGAAAAAGTTTTTGTACATAAGAATGTTGCCAGTGCATTAAAATTAGGGCAAGCTAGAGGGGCAGCAATGGTAGCTGCAGCTAGTACAGGTTTGCCAATATATGAGTATTCGGTACGTACCATAAAACAAACTATAGTTGGTAATGGTAATTCCAGTAAACAACAAATACAAACTTTTGTACAAAATTTACTTTATTTAAATCAACCTCCTCAACAA
>CAIWKC010000143.1 GCA_903913145.1 uncultured Gallionellaceae bacterium
AGTTATATTCGCTGTTGTTGTAGGTTGTGTTAAAGTATAATTTCCCGCATCTGTTCCTGAAATTGTAAAACCTGATGTAGTAACTGTTTTTGCAGTACCTATGGTTTTATTTGCAAAAGCTTCTATACTAGGTCATGTAACTGCCATGTTAAATTTAGCTTCCATATACTATAATGGCACACATGGTGTAATTCCTGATAAAATGAAAGCTTTTGAAATTTATAACGTAGCTGCGTGATTATCTCACCGACCTGTTCCCAATCCTTGAGTTGGGCACCAGCGCGAAAATGCTATCCATCGTTCCGCTAATGAGTGGCGGCGGCTTGTTTGAGACAGGCGCAGGCGGTTCGGCACCTAAACATGTGCAGCAATTCCAGCAGGAAGGCTACTTGCGTTGGGACTCTCTGGGAGAATTTCTGGCGCTAGGCGTGTCGCTGGAACATCTCAGCCAAAAGTTTAACAATGCGAAGGCTCAAGTTCTGGCAGAAACGCTAGACTTGGCCAATGCGAGAATATTGGAAAATAACAAATCGCCTGCCCGCAAGGTTGGTGAAATTGATAACCGAGGCAGCCATTTTTACCTCGCTCTGTATTGGTCTCAAGCCTTGGCTGCGCAATCCAAAGACAAGGAAGTGCAGGCACGTTTCGCACCACTGGCCAAGGCATTAACCGACAACGAAGCAAAGATCAACGAAGAATTGATTGCAGCCCAAGGCAAGCCGGTGGATATGGGTGGTTACTACCACCCGGATTTCGAGAAGACGTCGAAAGCAATGCGACCAAGTCCAACGCTGAATGCTGCATTGGATGCAATTTGAGGTAAAAATTGGTTTTGAAAAACAAGACCCCTCGAATCTTGAAAGTCGTTAGTAGAAAATGTTGCCCTTAATACTGACGACTTGCTTCGGGGGGCTTTATTGATTTATTTCTAAAAAAGTAAAAAAAGGCCTACTGGAACGCCCCTTTGGAATGGCTGGTTTAGCAGACAACTAGCTCACGCTTTTAACCCTAAAGGAACGATCATCCTTCAATATACCCTTCCCGTTGGTGGTCATTCTTGTTGTAGACACCTCTTGAATATTGAAAAATATAATCAGTCATTTATTTTTAGAACTTCCACCATTTGTTCCTTCATTGCTTGCAACAATCCATTTCGTAATATTGCGTAGGTCCATACATCGAAACCCCTAGATTGATTTTGAAACACGGTGTTTGGGGTGAGTGAAGTTATTTATGGCTATGTCCGTAAATAGCGTTAGTATTGTCGCAAGTCAATCAGTGTATGGACTTTTTAGTCATAAGTCATTATACGAATATGATGATCACAACGCTAAAATTCACCCCTCCCCACCCCCCCTGGCGGGAGAGGAAGCAGATTCAACAACTAATCAGGTAATTGCATTTAGCCTTTCTCTCCCGCCGGGGGATAACCAATCACTTGCTGCGTTTTTTGCAACTTAGTGAGATGGCTAGTCAGTTCATCAGGGACTGAGGCAAGGGATGTTTGCGTATAGCAGCTGAAATATTATGAAAAAATGACCAACTCTATTTACGAACATAGCCTTATTTATTATTCTTATGCGCAACCCACATCAATCCAACACTTGCAAGCGCGGTGAGTAGCGGCAATGATATCAACCCTGTAGCGTCCATCAAAATCCCGGCCAGAAGCGGACCAACACAACTGCCCAAAGTGAAAGCAATTGATACTTCGGCAACCGCCAATCCCATGTCGGTTCCAAGCTCTGTTGCTTGATGGGTGGTGGCAATGATTGCTACCGTCAACCCGCAGGCCGCGATACTGCCAAGAAAGAATGCCGCGAACCATGCCATAGTACTGCTGCCCGTTAGTAGCATCACCACCCCCAGCAGTCCTGACATAGCGACCAATTTTGTGGCTGAACGAACGCCGTTGCGATCTGACCACCAGCCCAAGGGAATCTGAGACACCAGACCGCCCAGTCCAAATATGGTCATCATGAAGGCAGCTTGCTCCGGATTCATGCCGCCACGTACAAAGTAAATTGCCAGCATGCCGAAGAGAATGCCGTCGAGCACTCCGGCAAGCAGCCCAAGCTGCACTCCTAAAGAATGGCGGGCATGACGCCAGAGTCCGAACAATACCGACTGAGGTGCCATCGCAGCAGCATTGGTTGATGCTGGCATAGGAATACGTGCCATGGGCAAGGCAAGTGCTGCCGCGAATGCTGCCAAAGCGCCTGCATAGAAGCTGAGTTGGCTGCTTACACCCAAAATCGCGATGACGGATGGACCCAGTCCTTGCGCTAAGTAAATCACCGTTTCGTGCAGACCGATTAATCGTCCGCGTTGGGTACTGTCGACAATGGCGTAAAGCCAGCTTTCGACACCGATCCATCGCAAACCAACACACACGCCCAGCAGTGCGGATGCAAGCAGCCAAAGTCCGAGCAAATTCGCCGACAGTTGCGGCATGGCTACGCCCAGCACAATAGTACCGACGCAACCTGTGCCGGCAAGTGCAGCGGGACCCCAGCGCTTAAGTAACCCCGGCGCAAACAAATTGCCGGCAAACATCCCTAGCCACACCGAAGACCCGACCAAGCCGACCTGCCAGGTTGGCATACCATGTGCATCCAGCCACAATGTCACTAGTGGGTAAAGAATACCGAACTGAGCGAGTTGGGCGAAGCCCGAAACTGCATTCAACGAAACCAGGGTGATTTTCATCGTAGAATTGCGAGGCAAGCTTATGTGCTAGCGAATTTCTTTTGGGTTGAAGTTGGGATTTTCAATTATTCCAAATCGATTTCCAAATGGGTCTTTCAGCGAGGCAACTTTTATTCCTTCACCAACATCGGTTACTTCTTGAATTGATTGTGCGCCTAATTCTAATAAGCGTTTATATTCGATATCAGCATTTACTACTCCCCACATTGCTTGTGAGCCATTGATTGAAGGCTCTCCTTCGGGTAACAAACCAAGCTCGAATCCTCCCACCTGAAATCCAGCATAGAAAGGTTGGTCAAAATATGGTTTAGTTCCCAAAACATTTGAATACCATTCTTTTGCTTTGGATAAATCACTGACGGGATAAATTACAGTTCTGAGCCCAAGAATCATAGAAATACCTCCGTGAAATTAACACTGAACTTCGCCAGCTAAGGCAAGTGGGTTAAAGTATAAGCTGCCTTCTTTTAATTAAGTCGAGTTTCAATCAATCGGACAGCAGTATCAACGCCATTCTCTTTAGCCATAACTACCCCGATTGCTTTTGCCCGTTTACTCATGTCTGGATTCGCTAAAACTTGTTTGATTGATTTTGCTAATTTTTCTGGTGTCAATCCTTTTCGCGTTTGTGTTCGTCCTGCTACACCAAGTCTTTCGAGTTCAGCTCCCCAAAAGAACTGATCCGCCATGTGAGCAACGACAACAGAAGGACGTCCAGAAAGAATACTTGATTGAGTTGTTCCAGCCCCGCCGTGATGAACAATTAAAGAACACTTCGGAAAAATCGTCTTATATGGAGACCGTTGAACTTTGAAAACATTGTCATCAGTCTTGAATACTGACAAATCATCATAAGGCAACTGAAAGATGGCTCGACGCCCGACTTTCCTTAATGTCTCTGCCCAAATGTCCAATGCCTCCTGGATGTAATTGAGGTCGTGAAGCATCATGCTTCCAAATGTAAAATAGACTGGCGGGTCACCAGCCGCAATGAACTCTTCCAAGCCCTTTGGCGGTTCATCAGTCGCCTGATCCTCAGGTGGATTTAAGAACCCGCAAACATTGTGTTTTGTATCCCAGTCTTTTGGAGTAGGGCAAATACTTGGACTAACAATGACAAGATTAAGTGTTTTTGATGCCCATGTTTGTGTCATCACATCCTTGTCAGGAGTGAGGCCTTCTCTTTTACGAAGTGCATTAATCCGTGGTAAAAATATTCTGTTTACCATTGTTCGAACTAACTTCCATCCCAAGGGATAAAACCATCGGCCAATATCTGGAAGACCCGGTGGAGACACTTCAGATGAAGGTAAGCAGTTATGGACGACGTTAATCGTCACTATCGGAGTCCCCGACTTTTCAGCCGCGACTTTGAGAGGGTACAAAAAGAAGTGACCAACAACAGCATCATTTGTAATACATAGATTTTTTGCTGCTACATACATCGCTTCCATAACGGGGTCAAAGCCGTACTTCAGAATCAGCTCAGATTGCTTGATAGGGTTGCCGACTTCGATGATTTCCCGCCAGACTTTCTCAACGAACTCAGCAGGGGGATTGTCAGGGTTTGTTACTTCAACAAGATTAAATCCGAACTTTTTTGCCTGACCTGAATAATCTCTACCTATATTGTCAGTGACGACTAATGTTACTTCATGACCGGCACGAACAAGTCCGCCAGCCAAAGTTATGAACGGCTGGATGTCTCCTTCACTACCCCAAGTTTGTAAACCAATTTTCATAAATTAATGACCTCGCCTCAACTTTTTATTCTATGAAGACTCATAAGTAATCCTCAATAATTAAGTTTTCGGTTGTCGATAGTGATTGGCACGAATATTCTGCGCAGCTTTTTCGACTGTTTCTATGATTCTTTTTTCTCTAGTAACAGGTGTTTTGGCTGCCGCTATCCATTCCAGAATAATGCGCTTTGATGATGGAGGAAATGCCTCAAAGTTAATTTTTGCTTCCCTATTAGCTTTTAGTGCAGTTATCAAATCGTCAGGCAACATGCAAGCTTGAACTTCAACAAGCGCATCCCAGTTACCATTTCTCTTAGCCTCATTGGCTTTATCCATGCCCGCTTTGGTCATCAGTTTGCGCTTAACCAGATCTTCGATTCTGGCTTTATTTGCGTTTGACCAATTGCTTCCGACCTTGCGCGGAGAAATGTACAACATTGCACGATCTTCGTCTGCTTTGCGCGGAAGGCTGTCAACCCAACCAAAGCAAAGACATTCCTCAACTATGTCATCGTAAGGTAAATGATCCTTGTGATGTTTTTTGAAGTAAATAGCCCATATTCCGGATTCACGTGATGAATTTTTTCGTAACCATGATCTCAAATCTGCTCGTGATTTTAATTCAATTTCTTCGCGCTTTACACTGCCTGAAATTAGGCGAGTAGTTTTTTTAATCGCCAACTATTCTCCCTTTAATTTGTCCGGTTTTGGCCCGAACTTACGCATTGCTGATTCTACACAATGTAAGTCAGTTGCTGAAACAGGTGGCGTTATTTCAAAAAAATTATTAGTTGATTGTTTAAGAGTCAGCATCCATTTTTGCGAACTCACACCTAACCCAATGCGGTTATTCGTTTAGTGATTGTGTCGGATAGACAAAACCTGTTTTCTCTTCTTTAGTTTTTACTTCCCGCACTTCAATGCTTGCGGATGGAACATATTGAAATTCAGGATTTAGTTTTGCGATTTCTATCGCTTCGTCGAAGTTAATCGTACGAATATGATAATAACCGACTTGGACAGTAGCCGAAGATTTGATGTCCTCAGATTTCCATCCAGAGTTATTTTTTGATAGAACTACTCCCTCCCTTACCAGTGGCTGCGCTGAAATCATCTTGCCTTGGGCTGTAAGGTTAGCAATGTATTCTTCGCAACCCTTGATAAATTCAGAATGTTGTGACTCGGACAGGCTTTTTTTCGCATCTTTCTCGTTCCTGATGTAAAACATGAATTCCTTCATTGTTTACTCCTTAAGATGAAAACGCTAATAGCCCAACGGGGATTAGCCTTCCGTAAAATAGAAGCCAAATGTATCAGATAATCTGAAATTGGATGACGAAAATTGGAAAGTTACGGACGTTCTTGAGTAACGCGACATACTTGCTTGTTGGATATTTAAATTGTATTTTCCCTTACTCGATATGCAACAATTTCTCTAACCAATTCTAATGGTATTGGTTTATCAAGTGGAAACTGGATCGTGCCTTTAGAGATTTTGTAATTTCTCATTTGATCTTGAAATGCGCTTATGCCACTCGAGGTTGGATAAAATCCGATGTGATTTTTATACGCAGCGAAATGCACGAGATTTCCGTTCAAGTAGAAGGTTGGAATTTTGTAGCTGATTTTTTCAGTTGCATTTGGTGCGGCACTTTTAATAGCATTTCTTAAACAATTCAGAATAACTTGAACCTCATTTGAGAATGAGTTGATGTATTCGTCAATGGATTCAGGTGTTGGTGAGGGAGATTTCATGTTTTGCTATCTAAATTATAGGCGTTGCATATTATTCAATCATAATCTTTGCAATTGTGTGATGGTGGCTGTCGCTACCTAGTCTGAATCACATTAGCCCACCTTTCAAGATTTTCCTCGTTAGCAGGTTCAACAATATGCCGAATTGCGCTTGCAACGGAGGCATCGGCAAATACTTGTTCCCAATCGACCAGAGTTCCGATTTCACTTTCATGCAAAATAATTGAAAGTTCGAATTGAGGTTGAGACAGGTGCTTAATGACAATTTTTTCATTCTCTATTATTTGAGTAAAAACACATTCATTCGGATACGTTTTCCCATCAGGACCAATCATGGTGAATTTCCAGTTTCCACCTTGTTTAAACTCGAAAAGTTGAAAAATGTTAGAAAATCCATTGGGCCCCCACCACTTTGCAAGTCGAGACGGCTCAGAAAAGGCTGCGTACACAACGTCAGGTTTTGCAGGAAGTTGCCGTGAGGTTCGGAAAGTAGTCATAAATTACCTCTTTTGTTTACCTAAAAATTTCAGTTATGTTCGAGTGTAGTCATAATCGTCTATAGCTTTTTAACGTATGCAATTAGTTGATCTAATGCAATTCCCCAACCTTGCTCAAATCCCATTGCTGCATGTTGTTTACATCCTGCCTCATCTGCATGTCGCGCAATAGCGGAATAACGTGTTATTTTGTCGAGAGACTCTAACTGGATGGTCGCTGTGAACTTGAAGTCTACTGTCGATTCCGATTGTGCAACTCCAGCGACGGGGCGAAAACCCGGAAGCAACGCGTTAGTCCATGTTAGGCGTTCATTTTCAATCACCTCAAGGTAGCAGCCATCATTTGGAAAAGTCTGCCCTTCAGGAGATTGCATTACGGTGTGAAACAAGCCACCGGGTCGTAGATCTATTTCACATGCTATTGTCTTCCAAGGTAAAGGGCAGAACCACGGCATTAGATGTTGTGGTTGAGTCCATGCTTTCCAAATGAGTTCTTTGGGTACATCAACTATTCGAACGAATGTAAGGTCCAGTTTAGGGTCGAATGTATTTGATGGATTGTTCATTGGGTTATCTCCTTTGGGTAAGAGAACATTCTTTTACTGCGCTAATTTGCAGAGAACGGAATTTAGGCTTCCAGAATAGCTTGCCACAAAGCCGACCTAATTGGAATTCCGTTAATATTGAAGGCTGTCTGATGCCGGCCCTCAGCCACGAAGCCATGATGATACCTTAGCACCGTGAGGGAGGGCGTAGGACAAGCCTCAATAAAACCAGACTAAATAACTCGACGTCTTCTATGTATATCTAGGCCATTTGATATATTGACAATATATCTTTACGGAGTAAGGTATGGCTACATAACTGCAACACAAATAAACATCGCTCTAGACAGGTAGGGTAAATGGTCAATAAAAAAAGACTCACCATTTTGACTCACTAATAAACCTTTCCATTTAAAAACTTCCCCGGGATGGTGGATAAAACTTTCGATGGTTCGATTTGAGCAAATTTAGCAAGACTGAAGTTTTTATTAAAAAAAATAATTTTATAAGGGGTCGCTATGCAAGCATTTTTCTTACCGGCAATTTCACTTTTAAACCGGCTTAATTTTGCCAAGAAATTTTTTCTTGTGGGTGTAATAAGCGCTTTCGCTGCCTTGGCACCGTTGAGTGTGGTGTATCTAAATTTATCTTCGTCAATTAGCTCAGATTCTCACGAACTTGAAGGCGCTGAGCTCATAAAGCCAATCAATAGATTGGTTCAACTTCTCCAGCAACATCGGGGATTATCAACAGCACTACTATCCGGTTCTCAAGAGATGGGGCCGAAGCGGGAAGGAAAACAAAAAGAGGTAGAAGAGGCGGTAGCAATAACTGATCGAGCTTTGCCGAAATCCCTGAAAGAAAGTGAAAGCTGGAAAACCATTCAGCATGAATGGAAGAATATCGGGGATTCTGGTCTTTCAATGTCACAACCTGACAATGTTGCGCTGCATTCAAAATTAATCGATGACGTTTTGAATTTTATGTCTACCGTCTCGGATGAGACTGAATTAACACTGGATCCAGATATGGATACTTATTATTTAATTGAGGTTGCAACTATTCGACAACCGCAAGTTTTTGAAAGACTCGGTCGGCTTCGAGCTATGGGTATGGGAGTTCTCGCGAAAAAGGGAATTGATGAAAATCGAAAAATTGCGATTTCAATCCAATTGGCACAGCTGACAAATACGGAAAGTAAGTTGGCTACGGACTTGGGTAAGGTCACTCAAGCCCGACCTGAGTTAAGGTTACGCATTGAGGAAAACTCAAAACAATTTGTTTCCCTAAAAGAGCAAATGATTAAAGTGATCAATGAGGAAGTTTTGACTGGAAATACTGTCACCTCACCTGAAACATATTTTGTACTTGCTACAAAGACAATCGATTCAGGCTATCAACTCTTTTATGACGATTTGATCCCGTCACTTATCAAGGCAATTAAGGATAGACAACTCAAGAAGCGCAATCAAATGTATGCCACCACTGGAACAGCACTCGCTGCCATTTTCCTGAGTATCTATCTTTTAGTCGCAGTGTCACTTGCCGTGGTGAATGGTGTGGGGCGTGTGCAAGAGGGGGCAAAAAGGATTGCTGATGGAGATTTGACGACACATTTGACGGCAGATTCAAAGGATGAACTGGGTGATATTACAAATGCCTTTAATCGTGTATCGGATTCGATGCGAAAGTTAATTATCCACGCACAGAAAAGTGCACAAGAACTTGGCGAATCAGCTCGTCAATTAACTGTTTCATCAGCCAGAATTAAGGATTCAGTCCAATCGCAAAGTGATGCTACTTCCAGCATGGCTGCAGCAGTAGAAGAAATGACCGTCGGTGTCGATCAAATTAGCGAAAGTTCAGAGCACGCACATGCTTTATCAATTGAATCGGGCAAAATTTCAACGCAAGGAGGTGTCTTGGTATCAAAGGTTGTCACAGAAATGGAGCGAATTTCTACTAATGTGCATACTTCATCCAAAGACATAGAAACGCTGGGTATCGAATCTGCTCATATCGCGCAGGTGGTTAATGTGATCAAAGACATCGCGGAGCAAACGAATCTCCTTGCATTAAATGCAGCCATTGAGGCGGCGCGCGCCGGAGAACAAGGGCGTGGGTTTGCAGTAGTCGCGGACGAGGTACGTAAACTGGCTGAAAAATCGGCACAATCTGCGGGAGAAATTACAAAAATGGTGGCAGCAATTCAAGGCGGTACAGAGCGTGCTGTTTTAGGCATTGAGTCTAGCGTTAAGGGCGTGGGGCAAGGTGTTGATTTGGCACGTCAGGCTGGAACTGCGATGAATGATATTACTGTCGGCGCAAACAAAGTGGTCGACGTGGTTAGCGAGATCACTAATGCGCTTAAAGAACAAAGCGGCGCAGCAACCGACATTGCAAAAAATGTTGAGCGAATTGCCCAGATGGCAGAGGACAATAGCATGGTTGTAGCTGAAAATTCGACAACCGCAGCAAGGCTCAATTCACTTGCCCTAGATCTAGAAAACGAAATTAAGCGATTCAAAGTTTGAAATTCAGGTCAAGATCGTTAAAGTATATTGTGAATTGTGGAAAGTTCGTATTGTCTGGCAAACTGCCCACCGTTGAATCGCGCATTGGGAAAGTCATTGCAATTGACAGTCGTAGCTCAATTATTCTGCTGGTAAGATTGCATTTCTAAAGGGAGTTAATTTACACACTCTGCAATTCATGCAAAATTTTAATCATTTATCGCCCGGTTATTGACCCCCATACTCA
>CAIWKC010000144.1 GCA_903913145.1 uncultured Gallionellaceae bacterium
AATAGCACCAAGAAGCGAGGCGCATGGACAAGAGTAAGTTTCAATCCTTTGATATCTCTCTCTCCCGCCAAACTATGCGCCTCACTTGTTGGTGTTAAGTCAGCATAAAGTCAGTAGACACTTTGTAAGCCAATAGAATAAACGTTTCAATTGGATTGCAAATCCACTTAGCCCAGTTCGACTCTGGGTCGCACCTCCAAAATAATCATGCACTTAGCTACATTTCCGATAATTCTCTGTTGCATTTTCCCCCACTAAGTACCATTATTACCCTCTGGTAATCGATCTCTGGGCGGTTAAACCGCCCGTTAGTTGGACAATCGTGCATCTACGTGAGTTTTGGCAGGACACATAATTTAAAGAAAGTGTGTTTTACTTGGGAGAGTAATTGTGGCTTATCGTCGTCAAAGAAGTAACGGCTCGTGGGAGTTTCAAATCAAGCGCGCCATTCTACCAAAACCCATCACCTTGACATTCGATACCGAAGCAGAGGGTGACACTTACTGCAAGCAGTTGGAGAAGTTATTGGACGCCGGCATCGTCCCGGAAGAATTCAGATCGAAGTCTGAAAAATCCATCAAAACTATCGGTCAAGCAATTGATGCATACATTGCAACAGTTCATATCACGGATGATGATGAGCTTTTACTCGGTAAGCTGAATAGATCATTGAATAGTAAATCACTGGCAGACGTGAACTATAGATGGGCAGAACAATGGATTAAAGAGCTTCATGCCATGGGATATGCACCTTCATCTACCCGCAAGAGAGTGGGCGCTTTGGCGCGGTGTTTTGACTGGGTATTGAAGCGGTCTGATACGATGTTGGCAATTAACCCTTTGCGCCAACTCCCGAAGGGTTACGCGACAGTAAGAAGTGGCGCGCAGGATCAGGAGCGGGATCGCCGTCTGCAGCCTGGCGAAGAAGAAAAGATTATGGCCATACTCAGACGCGAGAAGCCAAAAGGTCGTCAGCGTCCACTGGCCTTAAAGTACCATCAGGACTTTATACTTTTCTTTCATCTCGCTCTCGAAACCGCCATGAGAATGCGAGAGATGTATACTCTGATACGTGATCAAATAAACTTTGAGCAGAGAACTATTTTTCTGACAAAGACCAAGAACGGTGACAACAGGCAAGTCCCCATGAGTTCAATCATTTTACCATTGTTAAAACAACATCTTGAGAGTAAAGACGACGATAACGTGTTTGCGTTTTGGGATGGGAAAACTGATCCATATTCCCTTAAAAACTTCACGACCAGGTTGTCTGCACAATGGAAAAGGATATTTTCTGCGGCTGAGTGTGATGATCTGCACCTGCATGACCTGCGCCATGAGGCTACCAGTCGATTGTATGAACGAACCAAGTTTACTGATATACAGATCAGCAGAATTACGGGTCACAAAAACCTTCAAATGCTTCGTCGATATTCAAATTTGAGGGGTTCGACAATGGCAGAGGAGATGTGGTGATGAAGATACTTTACATACTTCTGTTACTCATAGGTTGCAGTCCCACTGATAAACCGATACCTCATGTGCATAGATATGAGCAAAATTTAGACACGTTCAAATCTCATGTCTATATTATCAACGAAAATGAACACGTCACTGAATATACTATTCCGGGAAAGTACGCCCCGATTCAGTGTTGGGCTTTGGTAAATGATTTAAACCACACCCAGAGTCAACACTGTGATGAAGCTGGGGTGGATGAAAATCCTTAGTACATCCCCGCTCTAGACTTTTCTTCTTCCGTACCGTTCTTCAACATTTCTTTTCTCATTGACTTCGTAGGTACAGTACGGATATTCCCATAAGAATTAATCTTCATGTTCGCTTCTTTAGGTGTCATTCCGATTACGTCCGTCATGATCTGGTAAGCTTTATCTGTATTGCCTTCTTTCAAAGCTTGGTTGACATCGGGCATGTGGTAATCTTTGGTGGCTTTGTAACGTTTCTCTTCCGCTCTGTACTCACCCATCAACTCACCACCGGTTGCACCTTTGGAAATAGGCACCCCAAGAATTGACATTTCAAGTTTTAGTTTGTCTACTTCAGTCGCATTCCCGTTGTGCCAATCATTGGCAGCTTTGATTAGATCGGCAGGAATTTGGGACTTCATGAGCAACATGGCAGCATTACCGAGGTGCGTTACAGCCCCAGAAATTCCAGTTGCATCTGGATCAAATACTGGCCGGCCAAATCCTGCATCGTTGGTTGCAATTTGCACCAGAGGTTTAGCCAAGGTGCTCAGTTTCGATCCAGCCTTATCGACTGGGTGCTCCATCCAGCCGGTCATTTCCTCACCGATCTTACCAAACGATAATCTAGCGTATTCAGCGGTGCCATCTTTATCATGGCCTATCAAGATACGATTCTCTTTGCCGGGTTCATTATCCCCCGAAGAAGATAGTGACATCAGCGCATCCAAAGGATGATTCAAAGTATCGTAAGGTTTATCTTTGAGCTTATGTCCCAGCGCGCCAAGACGATCCAAGAATGTTTTCTCATTCTCATCATCCGTTGTTCCTCTCAGATAGTTCATCGCAGACTGACCTAAAGAGGTAATGGCAACCATCATTCCAATATCTACTATGAGAGCTTCGGCTGATTTGTATCGACCGACTTTAGTTGCAGACTTTAATGTGGCACTGGCTTGCGTGGAGGCATCTTCCGCAGACTTTCCTAATGCCATTTGAGCTTTCTGTGCATCGACTAAAATTTTCGATTTAACGTCCTTTGGCAAGCCTGTCAGAGAATCTTTCATGGCACCCAAGTTACCCAAAGTAAACGACTTGGAGAACATCACGAGGTTGGCAACTTTCCCAGCCCAGCCAGGCACCGACTCGGGCTTGATCGCACCTGCGTATCGATTGGCAAAGTGAGCGGCCATCACCCCAGCGGTAGAGGCATTAAATCCTTTCTTCATCAGGTCGGCTTTGTAGTAGGTATAAATTCCCATCTGCAAATCACCGATTCTGTCCCACAGTAAAGTACCGTGCCAGAAATTTCCAAAGGCATCAGCGCCTTTCTTGAATCCCTCACCGGCTGATTTATTTACTTTGCCAATTACATTACCTACTGCACGAGTAGCCCAAGCTTTACCCGGTTGTAGATCATCTCCTGAAACCATCCCGGTTAATTCAGGCATACCTTGTGATCCGTGAATCCGGACTACCCCATCAGAGATAGCTTGTCTCATGGTAGTAGGGTCGTTTTTGGCTCGGTTACCCACAAACCACACTGCAACTATTCTGTGTTTCAAGATTGGAGCGGCACGACCGATTTCCGTCATCAAGTGAGTGAATGGCGAGAACATAATCGCACTCATTGCCGCACCTTTAATTCCCATCAAAGCTTTATACCATTCAGGATTCTTTTCCGTCATGATTGATTTCAACGGGCCTTCAAATTCTTTCCGAATGTAGATTGGCACTCTGTCGACTACCGGCTTACCATCTTGGTCTTTGACGATTTGAGGTTTTCCGTACTCGTCTAATTTTAATTCCCCATTTTCTTTCAGCATGCGCACTTGCTTGGTGTAGAAAGCGGGATTCTCTGGAATCGTAAAATACTGCGGATCATCGGCTTTTCCTTCAGCGACCAACTCTTCACCCTGATCTTTTCCTGCCTTCTTAATTTCGTTGATCAGTCTGCGCCCGGCAATTGCTCTTTGTAATTTCTGCATCGCCAATGGCATCGCGCGAATATCTCTGACGTACTGAGCATCTTCTCCAAACTTGGCTTTGAGTGCTGCTTCGGACTCGTCCAATGTTTCATGTTTTCTGAATTTGAGATTCTGTGAGTTGGTTCTGATACCTCCAGTTTGCACATCGAATTCATGATTTCCGACTGAGGTGACATCGCCGCCCTTCATGTTGATAGCGGTACGTGGCACCCAGTAAGGAACACCTTCACCTTCGACCATACCCAATTTCTGCGCTTCCTTAAACAAGGCTTGTGCATGGGCATTCATCCAATCCATGACGGCTTTCATTTTCTCTGAGAGAGCGTTGACACCTTTACCTTCGATACTTTCTCCACGCAGAAGTAGTTCGTTCGTCTTATGTCCCGCTTCAAACATTTGCTTGCGCTCTTCCGGGGTGAAATTCTCTACCAACTTTTTGTCGAGAAGTTCCCAGTCGTAATCCGCTTTGCGTTGTGCAGCAGCAAAATCGAATCCGGTCGCTCTGGCGCGGTCTGAACCGAGTGAGAGAGGAGAAGTGACACTCAGAACTGAGTCGATTGTTTTAGTTGTGGCATCTTTGACATTTGAAGCCAACTCTCTACCCGGCATCTTGAATCCTGAATTGTTGTCATGCATTTCCAATTCTTTTTCTGATTCGTTGACGGGTTCGTTTCTGGAGAATAATGGCAGACCTTCGGTGGATACTTTTTCTTTTAAAGCGGGAGTGATGTCGAATCCTTGCTGTTTAGATTCTCCGATCTGGCGAATTTCATCAGATGGACTTTCCATATATTTTTTGGCTTCCGCAATACTATCAAATGGACCAGCATAAGATTCGTTAGAACCCTTCCGATAAATATCAAACATGTGAGAGTACCGATCACTACTCGTATTCATCGAAACATCACCAACCTTACCACCCGACTTCTTCAATATATCGTTGGCAACTTGCGGAACGATCTGGTCGTAGTATGAATGCATACCCTCTCCGCCAACTTGCAGGTCGAGTCCTTTTAGGGATGCCTTCCCTTCCGATTCAATTTGTGTGCGCGCTTTGTCTGCAGCGTCTTTGCCGATGATGTCATCTAGCTCAGAAAGATTTGAGATGCGTTTATTGACTACGTCAAAACCGTTGTGATTGAATGCTTGAACTTTGTAATCTGTGCCAGTTGGTGTGACTGATGAATGATCGTAGGTATTAATTCCTGATACTTTAATTTCAGAAATCGTTTTCGCTAAATTGTACCGTTCAGCTTGTTGCTTACCATTCGTCCAAGCGATGCGGTCGAAGCCGTGGTCTACTGCATACGCAATCATTCGCTTCAGCGACAGAGCAGTGACTGATTTAGTATCTCCAATGAATGGCGCATCAGAAACATCATTTCCTTTGCGTTTCGATTGTTGCCAATCTGACTGCAACTCTTCCAGAAATAATACTTTGCGTCCTTCTGAATCAGTGCGCTCGTTGAAGCGGATGTGGGCGAGGATGTTGGGTTGGTCGAAGTGGGAAGATTGGAAATTGGTTCCGCGCTGATTCTCGGCATATTTAAATGCTTCAGCTTTATCGTCAGCCATTTTTTCTGGGAAGCTGATCGTGGTACCGTCAGCCATTTTGACATCCCAATTATGTCCATAACTTATCGCAGATTCTGCTTTGACTCCGTTTGTTTTTGGCAACGTCAGCAACAACTCTTTGTAATTCTTTCCACCGGGAGTTTGGTAGTCTTGATATTGAGCAGTTCCATAATTACTTTGGAATGCATCTCTCAAATTTGTCGGCAAATCCTCTTCTTGAACCCAATCGCCATTTTCATCTTTGAATAGAATGTCGCCACGGTCATTAATTAATTGGTATCCGTGTTTGTCAAATATAGGTTCCATACTGCGAACAATCTCATCCGCACTTTTTGACTCATGCAAAGTAGTCTCATGAACCTGCACACCATTCCCCTTGAGGAATTCTTGTATCTGTTCTTTGGAAACTTTAGGCTGAGTTTTTACCCAATCGGACAATCCTGTCCAATAAATTTCATCTTTCTTGACGCCGAGCTTGGATGCGTTGGCATCCAGCCACATTGAGACTTCCTTGCCAGACTTATTTAATAAACGGTCTGGCGTGGAGTCGATTGATTTACTTAGTTGGGAGTAGAACGGAGATTCTTTTCTATCGCTAGATTCTTCCTCAGTTCTTGAATATTGCAGTTCTTTAAGCTCTGGAATCGATGGAAGGCCGATTTGTTTAAGATGGCTAACAAGGGCGGTTCTAGCTGATCCAGTTCTTGTTCTGAGTAAGGTGTTTGTGAGTGCCGCTCTTTTAAGCGATGCCACTCCTCCCGAGCCTTCGCGAAATTCCTCGAGTGCTGGGTTGTGAAGCCGATTGGCGAGCGAAACGAAGTCGTCGTTTGTGAAGACTCGTCCGTCTGCTCGGTGGAATTGGTGATCTCTTGGCCAGTAGGTGACATTTTTTATCTCCGGTGCATCTAAGGTAGTCAGATGATAGGACGCCTGTAGAGTTTCGTCAAGATTATGCATGGTGTCGCCATTTTGCCTCCAATCCATCGGCACCCCTGTTTCCTGCGCAATGTACGCTCTCTGCGTAGGATGGGGAGCGATGAACTTTGAAGTACCAAACTTCAATATCTGACTAGCCATATTCTCGGTGCGGCGTTTCATTCCCGGAACGCTAATTCCCTTTCGGTCACCATTGAACTGGTATCCATTATTGTGCGCCCAGTTATGAGCAATATTATAAATCTGCGATCCACCGTGACCCTCACCCACACCCATTACATTAATCTCAACTACCTTGGAATCATGGAACACACTGATATATGCATCCTTGGTAATAATTTTATCGTTCTTTTCAATCGGTAACCCGATGCGAAAAAGTTGTTCATCCGGAGCCAAGTTGCTTCCGGTATACATTCTAGTGACATCTTTTACCGTGGCGTTCTCATTGGTAGCCTTGGCAATTTCAGACATTTCTTTTGAAGTAGAAGTAGAGTGTTGAAAAGCATCTGCATGCGCTGAATAGTCAATCCACATTTGACGCACAGCTTTACGCTCATCATCGGTCCACTTTCTAGGCGCGTTTTTGTCTGGATTCTCGCCATCCAACGGTTCAAGATTTTGACCATGTACCAAATCATGTAGCCAGCTATCGCTACCCTCTTCATCTTTACTGAACTGAGCCTCACCTTCCTTCGCGATTAAATCAGGATGCTGTTCGGCAATTAATTTATGAAAATCTTCCCTATCCTGACGGAGTTCTGCCAGCATATCTTTGACGGCCATCGAGTGAGCTTTGGAAGCGGGGACTCCATCGTCCATATACTTGTCGGCTCGACCCAGCAAATCGTTCTGATCATGTTCTGGTAGATCGTTTACAATTTGTAAACACTTGGACATCTTTAAATTCATCGCCATATTCTCATTGCTCCAGAGGTCATCGCTTGTGCTACCAGCAATGTAATGATTTCGTCTTCTTCAATAATCTGATCATTCAATGCCCAGTCCACTTTCGGAGCGGGTTCCATGAAATTACCGTAGTTCTTTTTCTTGCCCGAGTAACCTTTCCCATACTGCATGTTTGCAGCAAAGAAACATTGATCAGGGTTTTCCGTTACATTAACAACAGCACCAATCGTTATTCCACCTGAATCTATCGCACCCAGTGCTACATCAGGTAGTTCGGTAACATTTACGTTACTGTCTGCAAATACATCCAATACCACGGCAGAAATATCTGGAGTTTCTGTTGCCGCTACGGAGGCATTGATACTTGATGTGCTGATAGTAACGTTTGCCGTTACTAGATCGGGTGTTTCTGTGCTGTTTGTAACTGAATCAACTTGTATCGATACCGCCGAGGCAGAGGTATCTAGAAGTTCTGTTGAGCTAACAGCGGCCCCAATTTGGGTATCAATATTCCCAATTGAGGTATCTGAATTTTCTGTAACACTGACAGTTGAATCGACCGATGGGGATACACTAATTGATGCAGTGTCATTACCCTCTGTTGCGGTGACAGAAGCGTTATTCCCTGTCGAGGTAATGGTGACATTGACGACTGCAGTGTCGACAGATTCTGTAGCAGAAGTCGTCGCCGAAATACTGATTACGACAGAAGATGAAACTGTATCTGCTAACTCTGTTGAGGTCGTTGATGTATCAATATTGATACTACTTGAACCTGATGCAGTGTCTGCTGTTTCAGTTGAAGCTGTAGTACTTGCAACTAAAATTGAAACATTTGCAACGGACGTATCCGCAAGTTCAGTAACTACCGTCGATGCGCCAATTAAAATATTGGCTGAAGCTACCGCAGTATCGGAAGGTTCAGTTTGGGCTGTTGAAGCATTGACAAGAACATTGACAGAGGAAACTGAAGTATCGGCAAGTTCAGTTGATACAATACTTGAACCAACCTGAACATTAACTGATGCGACCGACAGGTCAACTGTTTCTGTTGCGGATACACTGGACCCAATTGAGGGGCCGGCTAATACGACAGCAGTATCAAGTGTCTCAGTGGCCGATACCGCACCACTAATTGAAGACGAGCTACTACCCTGCCATAAAGACTGAAGCGAGAGTAGCATGACTTACTTAGATTGGCAGTTCAAGCCATTCTGTAAAGGCCGAGATGATGTGAGTCGTACCTGCCGCCGTACAGCACAGAGCTATCATTGAACCCGGCGCAATAATCAAATCACCTTTGTGTTCTTCTTCAAACGAATAGATACCTGCACCAACCGCTATTGCCGCAGCACCACCCAATACACGGTAAGCCGTTCCTACGGTGGAACCTGCAACCGCTATGTTGTTAAACAAGTGAGCTACTGAAGCCGCACCGCCCCCAACAATATTAGATTGAGGAACTGTAAATGTTGCCGTAATGTTTGCAGGGTTAGGAACTAAATTCCACAACAACGGGCCGCCCGGTGTACCGGATGTCGTTGTGCTTTTGGTCTTCACCAAAATAATATTTTTGCCTGAGTTGGCAGGGTTATAAATGCTCAGTATCGGGGTACCCGTTGCCGCCGTTAATGGACTTGCATGGGTAGCAGCCAGTGTTACAGCGTTGACAAAAGCAGAAAACATAAATCCTGCTTGATTGGCCTCGGCATACTGTGGTATCAACTCAGAAACGAGAACTTCGTTAAGCCACCCTTGAGCGATGTTGTTCTGTCCGGACTTGTTTGACTGAGTTGGTATTGCGCCTGCTTGTGCTTGTATTAACATTTGATTCTCCTATTAAGTTTGTGCGAAAGTGGCTGGATCGTTTCTCATGGCTTGCAGGTCATCACGGACACGGAATTCTGAAGCAATGAGTGTGTTCAAAATTCTTAATTCGATTAGGATTAGCTTGAGTAAATCCTCATCCTCTTCGCCTTCTGCCGGGTATTGAGACTCAACCAGCAACGCCCCGTTTTCAGTTCCTGACTGCCCATTTACCGGGTCGCCAATAACAACTGTTTGACGGTATTGAGTAGCGCCTGTTGTAGGGTTGGTGACCGTGAAAGCATCGATCTGCTTACCGCTTCCATCTACGGCAACTTGTACAAATGACTCAGCCATTACGCACCTGTAGCAGTAATCACAAGGCTAGTGAATCCGCAGTTCTGACCGGCAAGAATTGAGGTATTAGTCAGGATCATGTCGGTACCGGAAAGTCCTGCTGTACCTTGGTGTACAGCATTAGTTGTGGTAGCAGCAGTGGGATAAATTCGGTAGTAAAGCGGATTAGTACCAGTTGTTGAACCTGCGGCAACAACAGGAGTTGTCACTACCGCATTGGCCGTTAACTGCCCGGAAGCAGCTGTGCCAAATGTGGTCGCGTTGCCTGTCCACGTACAAATTAATGTACCCAAGTCAGCGGTTGCGCAGTTAGCTGGAATAGAGGCCGTGGAGCTTTGGAATAATTTAATGACTGCGCTTGCGCCAATATCGGTCGAAAGCTGTGTCATGCAATTGGTTCTGTGGGTAACTGAATACTGAGCGCTCAATTGATTCTCCTAAATAAAAAACCCGCACGAAGCGGGTTGATGGGCGTAAAAAAACCACCTCAAGGGTGGCTGTTGGTTATACTAAATTTGCTATATTTCTATGCTAACGGATGCGCGTCGATGTAATCGATCTGTCCTTTTTCATTTCTGTGAACAGTGAATCTATAGGGGATGGGCTTTTGTTGTTCTTGCTGTTGACTTTGAGCAATAGCATTAACTACCATCTGCCCAAATCTTTCCTGCGCATCGGCGACAGGTTTCATGTCTACAGTAACTTGGGTTTCTTTTGGCGGTTCGTCAACTTTCGGTTGGACGACTTCTGACTTGGGAATTCTGGCGATTGGTGAGAGCTTTTCACCGGACGTGTTGAAACGTCCAGCGCCAATGTTAACAGGATTGCCATTTCTCAGGGATATGTTTTTTAAGTCATTCGTGGACTGAACTGATCTCATGCCAAGCAATCCTCCAAACGTTTCATCGCATCTTCCCTGGAGTCCAGATTATCCAATTCCTCTTTGGCATCCATTTTCATGTGGGCAGTTTCGCCCGTATCGCGGATGAGATAAGGAACAGTTACTTTTCGTCCGGAGAGTTTGTCTCTTGGGATGGACTCTGAGTCGGCGTACTTGGTCCCTTCATCTTCGTTGCGGCTGAAGCTGATTTCGCCGGGATCACCCCATCCGTACTTTTTACTGAATTCTTCGTTGACCCGCTGGACTCTTGGAGCGAGTTCATCTCGAACCCACCGGAGTAAATCGGGTGATCCTTCGGCAGTGATCCTATCCACGTAAGCTTGCCCATTTGGGTTATCCTTCCAATTGTTGGACGGCATATCGCCGTCACTTGTAAATGTACCACCCTTCACATCAGGTAAGCTAGTTTTTGCAACTTCAGCAATTTGCCTTAATTCTTTATTATCTAGTGCGCCAAAGTTTACTACTCTCATCCCTTTGCCTTGGGCATCGGCAATAAAAGCCAAACCTTTATCCCAAGTCTGTGTCTTTCCTTCCCAGTCCACAAAGGTATCTTTGCCTTTTGAGTGCATCCATTCACCGACATTGCTGACCAATTGTTTGGCTTCGTCTGGCGTCAAGCTTCTGCCAATATCAAGCAATAGGCCATTCTCTCCGGATTTATTTCCATTGTAGAACGGACGATGCCATCCGACACCTTCTTGCTTGCCCAGCAATCCAAGAATAGATGAGTATAAATTCATCATCTTTTTCTGGGATGGATCAACGTGCGTTTGGCCTTCTTTCCCCATATCCGGAGCCATCGGAATATTCTTTTGACTGGATGGAGAAACTTCATTCTCCCAAACGCCCGGCTCGATTCTTTCTCCGTCAACTAGTAAACCTAACTTTTGAGCAATTAAGTCCTCACCTTGAGGGCCATATAATGCTTTCTGGAAAGCTTGCTGATACTCAACTTGTTTTGCATATTCGGCATCATGAATGCCAGATAGAATTCCAGATGTTCTGCCTGGACGAGCTTCAAACGAGACTTGTCCGATGTGCCTTCTCAATCCGTCTGCAAAATCAAACTTTGCCGCTGTAGTATCATCTGTTGTAGGATCATGCTCAAAAGCATGTTTCAGCCAATTTGCCCGATGAGCTTCCTCATTGTGTATCACTCTGACAGGCTTACCTTTGGCCCCGGTTTTGTAACTGATCCAGCCTTTTTTAGCTGATGATTCTTCGGTAGATTTCTTGACATCTTTGTTTTCCATCCGGGCTTTCATCGCAACCCAGACTGCGGCTTGAACTTGTTGAGGCTCCCATCCCATTTCCTTGGCAATACGGTTCGTTTCATTTTCCATGAATGCGTATTGTGTATTGCTAGGCGCATCAGTTTTATAGTGGGCTGCGCGCATCATCCATATATCTATTGTCGCACCCTGATGATCCTTGGTATTTGGATCGATCATTCGTAATAGATTGGTGAAGAAATTACCTGTCTTTTCTCCGGACCAGAATTTATCCACTTCATCCAAAGCTTCTTTTGCTTTGGTATCCATGACGCCAGTTTTTACATTAATCTCTTGGCCGGCTTTATATTGCGCCCATGCTCTTAATGCAAATGTAGAATTGGTATCTACTTTGGCTTGCGGTGAATAGATCGCGAGTAAGGCGACAAACTTCCGAGCTTCATTGACATCATGTCCAACCATTTGCAGAACGGCATGCGAACTATTCTCATACCAGTATCTTCCGCGCTCACCTTCTTTGGTTAATTGAGTGAGCCACTTTCTGAGGTGCGTAATCTTGGCCGGGGTGTCAAACTTTTCCGGTGCGCCGATATATTTCCCATCTTTCATGGGAAGTTTATCAATCACATGCCCGGCTCTGGAATAGGCCGTACCACGTCCTTCTAGAGCCGCACGTACTCGGGGTGCATCAGAGTGGGTAAATAATATTTTACCGTCTTGCACCCTTCCTTTTACATCGTCAGGGATGGCTGAACGAATCTCTTCAGGATCACCGTGAACCCACATCGATCCATCTTTGTTTCTTTCAAATTGATAATCACCAACATCTTCTTTCCTGCCAAAACTAATTTCTCCATCACTCTTCGCGCCTTCAATCGCACCTGAATCCAAACGGCGTTTATATTCTGCCATTGCTTCCAGAATCGCTTCATGGGCTTTGTCTAAACTGGATTTGGTTTGCTTGGAAAGCAATTTTCCTTTGACTACATTCACCGCTTTGACAACGGCATCACGAACTGTGGTGAGGAATGTATTTGCTTCCGGTGTGGACATTCTCAACGCAAGGTCAGTGAGAAATTGCGTGTCATTTAACTTGTCACCGATTACATCTGAAACTGTTTCTTGTCTGGCAGTAGATAGAGGAGTGTCTAATTTTTTCTCGACATCCGCTTTCTTCTCACCCAATTTCCCATAGCCGCGATTGACGAAATTATCTCGGGCTATATTTTTATCGAGCGCACCTTCGGAAGTAACATTGCCATTTTCATCTTTGGTGCCAAACAAATGATCTTCAAGCTTGGCGTATAGATCACCCGCTTGTGTTTTTAATGCATGGCCGATTTCATGACCAACTACACTTAGGGCGGTGTGATTTGAAGCAGCATCCAGATAGATAGTATTTTCATCCGCACCTATCTCGCCCCCATAGGCACCACGGAAAAATAATTTCTTACCGGCAGCATCGGCAATGTATTTAACTTTCTTTCCAAACGCCGCAGCAATTAATTCTACTGTTCGTCTTGTGTCCGGAGAAAACCGTGCAGACAGGGCGCCGGGTTCCACTTCCTTAATATCGTAAGCGTTTGTACCAAGGTCATCGGGTGACTTGATAAGTTCCTTGGGTGGTAAGCCATCCTTCGCGCGCTGGATATTGTCTTTGGCAATTTGTTTATTGAGATTGTCGACATGAGCTTTATTAATCCCCTTTTCGATAGCGGTAATATCCTCGGGCTTTGATTCTACCCGATTGTCGATGGGAGTGATAATTTTTGCAGGTTCGTCAACTTTGTAATCGACTGTAGGCTCAACTTTGTTTTCGTCTGGGGTGACGGTATCGGCTATGGTTTGATCGATTACGTTCTCAAAACCTTTGGGAGTTTCTACAGGACGAGTCGTAATCTCGTTTGCTGCTTTGATTGCGTCTTCAACGGTAGGCGCGTCAGAGATCGCTTTGACTGAATTCAGTGGATCAGATTTAATCTCGTTGATGAGCGATTCTTTTTGATCAGCGAGTGGCTGTAGTTCGGTGTCGGGCTTGTACCCCATCTGTTCACGCAATTGCTGTGCGCGGTCTGCGGTAAATTCTGGAGCATGCGCGTGAGGCAAGGAAGCAAATCCTGCACCTGTCACCATATCCAACATACGGTCTTGCCATGTGCGATCTGACTTCATAGAATCAGGTAGGGCAGACTGCTCAAACGGATGAGTTGCCTCATTCACAATTGGCATTGTTACCGCACCGGTAGCCATGCGTTGAGCTAATTTTCCACCGGCAGACATCGGGAAAGCCCCGGCAGCTACAGTCGTCAAAGCAGTTGCAGCCATCGCGTTACTGGCTTGCGTCATGTCTCCTGTCTTCTCATAAACTTGACGGCCAATATCCACTGCTGCTGTGGCGGCAGGCAAAGCCATTCCCGCAAAGGCATGCTGACCTGTTTCAATTAATGCTTTGGAAATACCTTCAGCCAGATTCTTTTCCAGCGCGGCACCACCAGTTGTAAATCCTTCAATCATCATGCCGCCCAGACCACCTACAGTATGAGCTAGTTTTCCACCAAATCCGGTATCCTGATCGACTGCATTATTTTCTTTTCCTTGCAGGAATGGATCAGCTAAATTGCGGAAGACTGCATCTTGAACTGGCGTGTCTGGATTGTTTGTAAAGTATTGGTAAGCCCAGTCCATTGGTTTTGCAATAGTCGATGTGGCCAGCGCGCCCGATAGTCCAAGATCATCTCCAACTTCTGCCAATCCTTTAGGAATTTCATTCAGTGTGTCTGAAATGCTTTTGTCGACATACGGTCTGGCGTGATCAATAATTCCACGCGATGCATCTTGAACTTTATCATCTTCGGATAGATTCTTGTCGCTGTTCAAATATCCAAGTGCAGCTTCATCGGAATTCTGATTTTGCGCTAACTGACTTTGAATTGGTGGCGTAGGTGTACTAGCAGACTTAACTGCATTGTCCACGCCGATATCCATCTGACGATCAGAACTAAACGAAGGTAGTCCGTTATCGCCGACATGAATAGCATCAGCACCCGGAACTGTAGCTGTTTTGGATGCGGTCGTAGCCAGATCGGATACATCCGGTTTCGGAGTTAGCTCATCTTTCACCGCATGATAAGCATCCTGTGCGCGGTCGAGTATGCCTTCTGATTTTTCAGGAGCGAATTGTGGGAAGTTTTTAGAAATAGCAGCAGCCATATCTGGCTCTGACATATCATCAGGGAACTGAAGTCTCTGCCCGTCAGGAAGTTGGACTAATGGCATTCTTTATTCCCTATTTAAATGTTCCAGATTTTGGGTCCCAAACTTTTACAGGTTGAGGTGGCTTCACAGTTGAATTGTCTACAGGTCTAAGGTCTGGCATTTTGAATCCAAAACTCTTGGCCATATCAACTTGCTGCTGGCGATATTGCTGGTTCTGTGTGCGCAATTGATTAATCGTATTATGTCGATCTGTGTATTCCGGAGTTCCTTGGCGAACATTATTCAGTTCGCCATTGAGTTGGCCAATCGTTGTATTGTTGTCTCGAATCGCCTGTTCAGCACTATTAAATACAGCATGTGCCATGACTGAATCTGTACCATCTTTGGCTTCTTTCATCGCATGCAACTGCATTCCGAAATCACCTTTCATTTTGGCAATTTCAAATAAAGTGTCATATTTGTTATTGTTCATCGCTTCTTTCATCTGATTATTCATTTGAGCGATTTCTTGTTTGCTGTTCGTCTGCATTAATTTATCAGGATCAATATCTCCACTGGCGGCTGCACCGGCAACAATATTGTCAGGATTGCTCATTAGAGATTTTTGTGTATTGTCTTTGGCCTGCTGAATCGTATCCAAAACATCTTGAGAAACCGGATTCCCAGAATTCGCCAAATCGCTGACAGCAGAATCTGAACTGTTATATTGGTTTGCCATCTGTGGCGCAATAATGCTTTTCTCTGCATCCTGAATTCTTTCAACTCTAGCCGCACGTTGCTGATTTGCCATTTCAACATTCCACTGAGCAAGATTCTTGGCTTTCTGTTCGGCCAAGTTCTGCATGTCAATATCATGTTGTTGTGCTTGTTGATGATCGTAAATATCTTTGCTCGCTCCCGCCACCCCAGAAGCAGCCCCCGCGACACCACTCATCATTCCATCTAAAATTCCCATTTACGCCCCCTGAGTTTGTGCGCCGATGATTCCGTTTTGCGATATAGCAGATTGCGATTTCTGTGCGTGTGCTTGGGCAATCATTGAATGCATCTTGTCCGGAGTTACTCCGAATAAAGGTAACATCGCATGCCCTACCGACTGAACAGTGTGCGATAAAACCTGTGGCGTGATTTGTATCTTTCCTACTTTGGAAGACATATCCAAATACTCATAGGCAAACATCAGCGCACACGGCATCGCCAAGGGACCGTACTGGGGATTGGAGAAGATATTCCCACCTTGCTTATTAATCTCAGCCATCATTCGTGCAGCACCCTCTCCCGCTGTTTTAATCGGATTGGTGTCCGACATCAAACGGTGTTTCATCGTCTGGGCCAATTGAGGCGCTTGCATAATCGTCAATCCCGCTTTCAGAATAGACTGAAATTCGTTCTGTAGTTGTTGGGGAATCTTCGCTTGAATGGCTTGTTCGGCTTGAGCCAAGATCGGGCTGGATGGTTGTCCTAACATATTAACCTACCTTCTTTGCGTAAGAGACTGGTTTAGGCGCGGCACCAAATGAATTCGCACCACCGTATCGGGCAGCACGGTCAGCGGCGGATTGTTCTCTTTGTTGATCCAATTGTTTGTTTAAGTTTTGTTGTTGCATGTAACCGTTGATTAAACCTGATCCAGCTTGGATAGCCATGTACTGTTTCCAGTTCATTGGTAATGTAGTTCCGCTGCCTACTCCCGGTGAGCCTGCAGAAGGAGTATATGAAGCATTAATGATCCCGCTATTTCCCGCATTGGGAGCACCACTGATAGTGTCTGCCGTACCTAGATTGGTTGAAGTTACTCCATTCGTTCCAGATAGCGATCCCATCGGATCAGTAGTATTAATTCCCAAAGAATTTGTTTGCGGTGCGCCAGTTATATTGTCAACTATGCCACCCGTTCCATTCAGTGAAGTTGAACCTGTAGTCGCGCCGTCCACTCCGCTCGTAGTCAATCCGTTGGTAGTCAGATTCGATGCGAGTGGATCAGCCGCACCCAAAGAAGATGAGGCAACATCAGCACCATTCGCGGCATCCAATCCACTTCCCGCCAGAGCGGAAGGAGTTCCGTCTCCAATTAAACCCAATCCACCACCAGCCAAGAAAGCTCCACCACCGGCAAGCATCATCTGGCCGCCGATACCCTGAGTTGCTTTGTCATGTCCAATTGCACCTGCGGCGTAGGTAGCCAATCCCAACCACCCGACTGCCGCAGCCGCCCCGAGGAAACCACCGACTCCAACTGTTGCACTGACTGCTACTGCCATGATCGATCCCCTTCAATTAATATTTCATTCTTCAATTAATATTTCATTCTTCAATTCTAAATATTCCAATTCATCATTTGATGTAAACTGACTGATAATCTTATCCACGTCTTTTTCATCCGTTCCAAATATCGTGGTCCAAATACAATCTGTGTGGGCGTAAGCTATTCTCTTTGTGCCTGCCGGTGAAACGACTGTGGCAGGAGCGCTCAATATTTCCATTCCTTTATCGGTCAGAACCGAAATAGTTCCCTGCAACAGAAAATTTAAATTGTCGTGTAAATGTACCGCTCCGGTTAGAACTGTGTCGGCAGGGATATGTAATTCTCTAGCACAGACACCTTTTGCAAAATGATGAAATACAGGCAGTTCAATTTGTGGCAATTTCAGAAGTTCTTTCTCCATTTGAAATACGACTTTGCGGGAAAGATCAACGTGTGATTTGGTCATGACTTCGTTCATTGGAATTATTATTTAGTCGGCATGCTCATTTGCCCATGCGACAGAGGCTGGATTATTCGGATCATTTGGGTTGCCATTTAGATTAGCTTGCGCCTATGTCATCATTGTTCCATCCGGATTTAAATCGGCGTTCCATCCGGATTTAAACCGAAATCCACATTGGATTGCTGTTGTCGCGTATAACCATTTGAGTTTAATCCATCCGATCCGAAAGTATTTGGCGATGACGAACCAGTTGGTGGTGCAGCGCCTGTACTAGCAGCAGCATAATCCGGAGACTGCGGATTCAATGTAGACAGATATTTTGAAACATCAGGAATAGTCGAAGCACCGTTTGGACCTTGTTGCAATCCCGCCATCTGATTATCAAATCCCGACAAGAGTTGAGAGATCGGAGTTTGTTTGTCTGAGATAGCGGTATTGTTCAGGATCGAATTAATATTATCCTGCAGGTCTTTATAAGCTGAAGCCGCAGAAGCATTGTTCGCAATGAGCGCTTGATTCTTCTGGCCGGCCAACGTAACGGCATTATTCGCCGCTGTATCTGCTTGAGTAATTGCTCCCTGATAAACAGTACCCGCCAATTGATTCGCATTATTTGCATTGGTAGTTGCTTGGCTGGAAGTTTGCTGCGCATCCGCTTGGGCAATTGGAGTGGCGTTCTGCATCACGGAATTTAAAATACCTGTCTGCGCCATAGACCCATTGGTGAATCCTTTACTTGCTGAATTCTCCAATCCCTGAGTCGCCCACTTCTGATAATAAGGATTATTGGGGTCGATCATGTTCGTCATGTTCTGCGAAGTTGTCGGTGTGTTCGCGACGTTCACAGAGGTAGGTGCGCTGACTGTATTCGGTGAACCCGTACCTGTAGAAGGTGTAGTTGGGTTGGCGTTTGTGTAAGTAGAAGGATTTCCCGTAGTCGGGGCGGTAGAATTGGATGGAGGTGTGGCAGACGATCCGGGAATATTGGGATTGTTTGGATCGGGTATTGGATTTCCAGTTGCGTCTGTTGCCATTGCTAATCCTTTCTATACGTGTTCCAGCATTTCCGGAACAACTGTTGTGGATGCGACTTGTCCATACTTTTTGTGGTACGTCATCACTTCAATTTGTCTTTCTGATATCCATCCACCACGAGCGGCGTAGGCATCTCTTGCGGCGATTGTTGAGTGCTGCTGCACCTTCATGCCTGAGTGTTCTTTTTCGTCAACGTGATGCCTGTGACCGACGTGACAATAACGTTTTGATGTGGTACCCCACTCTGTTGGGAACATTGCCGCAAACAGCAGTGGCAAATCGTCATTCTTTTTTAGATGTCCATGGTGAAAACATAGCATTGTTTTACCGTGTTGATGAACCACATAAGGCTTTTCAGAATCGATCAATGTCACTCTGGGTTCGTTCTCATATAGCAGAGAAAATAAATGTCTCAACCATACAGATGAAGCGGTATCATGGTTGCCTTCCAGCATAATCACAACAACATGCTCATGCCTGGTCAGTGCTTTATTTATGATGTAACGCAGAATCCTCACAGCCACTTTAACCATTTTCCCAAATCTTGAATCCGCATCTAAAGGATGTTGATTCGTCGGAGTCACGGCAGTGAGCGAGTCGTAATGTAACCAATCACCCATTTGGTTAATGATTGCGGTTTTAGCCGGTGGTGTTGCTTCGATCAAATAATCAAAAGCACCTACCAAGGTTTCCTCGGCAATTCTTAAATCCCAATCCTCACCTGTCTCCAAATGGAAACTCTTCATCCCTACGTGACAATCAGTCAGTGTGTACAGATTACATAAATCATCAGAGATATGATTGGGTTTGGTGATTGGTGCAACTGGAACAATCCCATGTGTCAATTCTTCAATCGCCGATTTAAGAGCTTGATCGAGCAATTTGTCTGAAAGCTTCGTCTTAACCCACTGCAACTGCGGCACTCCGTCCTTGTACAGAGTTGAAGTCCCTCTCAGTACCATCGGACTCGGGACCACATGATTCATATCATGCTCGGGACTCCAGCCATGGGCAACCTGAATTGCTTCTGTCGGGGTGGACATGCCGCGCATTTTTGCGGTATTAAGACGACTATAAAATGTATTTTCCCGTAGACCTAAAGCAATGGCTGCAAGTTTTTTACTGCCGTGTTTTTCAAATGCGTCCAGTGCCTGCCGTGCCAGTTCATCACTTAACGGAGGTGTAGCCATTATGAGTGCATCCTCTCGATATGATAAACACACGGAGGATCACGCTCCAATACTACCGCTCCCCTCGTTGAATAATCATCCCCGTTCACGTCCTGTAAAATAACAGGCGGTAAACAGTAGCAGATTAATTGTTTCTCCTCGATTAAGGTCCTAGCGCAATTCCCACAACACGGTTGTAAATCGATACTGACCTTCTTCTTTGTAGCCATGAGTACTCCTCATTTGGTACATACTGTGTTCACCCAGTTTTGCAGGTAGCGAAGTTGTAAAGCCGTGTCTAGTGCATCTTGGTAGAAAGTTGTAGTGACAACTCGTGATCCAATGGTGAAGGTTTCATCAGATTTTCCGGAGCGTCCGGAGGCTTCGGACACTCCACTTTGGCTATGGAATCCATCTGCCACTGGCACACTTGGCTTCCGTGGCACATCTGAAACGTTTGGCTTGAGCAGGCGCTGGTTAAGATCAGCAAGCTGAGAATCGTAGTTCTGTGCAAGCAGGATCGTATTCGTAGCATGTTCATTTTCAACCTCCGTTTTATGTTTCTCATTGGCAATGGCTTGTGCTTTAACGTTTTCATGGATCGAGTCAATTACCTTTTGTTGTTTGTCAAATGCCCGGTTGTAACCCCAGTCTTCAATTTCATAAATCCCAAATCCCAGCAGGATCAGAACCAACACTCCCGCAAAAATTCTCCAGTAGGTTTCTACCATTTGAATAAACTCATTGAGGATCAGCATTTTTTTGATCTGTGTAAGATTTAATCGCCAGGGATGCAACGATTGCCGCAATTCCGACTGCGAAATTTTGATACTCAACCGATCCCTTGTAGATAAATTCTCCGACCATTGCTAGACCACTGATAAACACTAAAGTCTTGCTCATCGAAAATGTTTTATTGTCTGCACTTGTAAAAATATCTGTTAAATATTTCACCATTTGTTCCTCTCCTCGTTCAATACAACCGTCAGCAACAAGCCAACGATTGACCAAAAAATAATCCAGTTCTCACTCATCGCTCATGTCCAGTATTTGTTTTTCAGCATGTTTAAGCATCAATAAAACTGTTTCAAGCGTTAAGCCGTTGCTATTTAGGTAATGGCAGTTATCCTTGCTGTAACCAACTACAACAACATTTTCCAGCTCCCCAATCGCCTGATTAAGAGTTGAATCAGCGGTAATTCCTTCGCGCTTGAATTCAAGAACTTTCATATCTCACCCATGAATAATTTGCGCTCTGCTTCGCGTCTATTGAGTAAACCTTGTGAAACCTCACCGTTACAGTGGCACCATTTCTTAAACTCTAATGAAGCGGCTGCAAAATTCCCCTCGTTGACCAATTTCAATAGGGTCGAGTTTTTGAGATTCTGCGATCCACAGTTGTAGGCGAAATCGACGAGGGCATCGAATTGGTTTTGGTTGATGTCTGCCGTGACACAGTGGTTGACTGCCGGGACGTAGTCGTATTGGAGCGTTGCGAATAGAATATTTTCTGCAGCAGGTTCGCTAATATCTCCATCACTAAGGCCCACAGGAGCACCATTAGCATAATGAGTAGACCCAAAACCAAGAGTAGGAACGCCAGCAATGCATAAATAAGGGTGGCTCCGAAATCCTTCAAACGTTTTAATAAGGTTGATACACTTTTGGCTAACATTCATTTCTTCCCCCTAGGGATACCATAGATATTGGATCATCAAAAGAAGTGCCAGCACCCACGACACTAATCCGTGCGCGAGTATCCAATCCGTCTCGTCCTGCTTCAAATGTTTTGGATGTCTCATCATTATGGGTCATCTGATTTATCTTTCCAAAGATACAGCGAACCAGCAAATGTAATCAGTAGAGCAAATAAACAAATCGCTGTGGACAGATACCAATCCATGCAGCGGGTCGATGCAAGCGACATACCCATGAGCCACAGATAAATCATGATGAAGACGTAAATCGGCGTCCAATGTTTTTTCATTTCAATCCCTATGCTCTCGTCTGCGCTCAACTGCTGAATCCAGTTGGCTGGTGTGATGCTGAATATCTTTCTCGGCCATCACAATCCGCATTTCAATTCTGTTTATTTCTGATGTCATTTCGGTTTTAATTTCCATTACAACGTCAGTTAACTTGGTGAGCGTGACACCCATCTTTTCAACTTGAACCGCAATGTTATTGATTGCCACACTTCCAGAAGTGGAGACTTCCTTGATGGATTTTTCAGTAGATTCTTTCAGATTATTTCCAATGAACAAGATTGCTCGTATAAATCCGAATGCAGTTGCAATAAATATCAGTTGCATGATGTCGGAGAAAGTTGCACCTTTATACCAAGCGAGTAAGTCAAACATTTTTATGTACCGTATTTATAAAATCGTATCGGAGCCATTTGATAGCTTCCAAAGGTAGGATGATTTACATCGTGAATCTGCCAGCCTGCTTCGTGAATGATTGCAGTAGAGCTGATATGCCAGATTATTTTGAGTTGGAATACACCATTGGAAGCAACCAGCAAATAGAATCCTGATATGCCCTGAGTGTCGCTGATTAAACGATTACCTAAAGTGACAGGATTAAATCCTTTAGCCCCAAAGGGTGAATAGCAACCACCATAAAATGGATTTCTACGAATGAATGTATAAGCGAGTTTGTAATCCGACCAATCGGGATGATCTAATTTCCACAATGTATCTATGCAACCGTAAGCAGTATCTACAGGCTGAAACCATTTCAACCACCAAGGAAGATTGCCTTGTTTGTCCATTGCGAGACAGATTATCGGAGCGAATAGAATGCACGTAATTACCCCGATTAGAACGAATGGGAAGTAGATTAGATAGCGGAGGAGTTGGAGGAGTATCATCATGCTCTCGCTATTAGTGACGCTTGGAAATATGTATTATTTATACCTATTGCAGAATTAATAGATGCGCCTGAACTGTGATAAATTTCAAATGTTATATAATCAGTTCCTGCCACTAAATATACTTGTGCTGAAACTGATGCACATATTTGAGCAGTCGCTGCAATTGAGTTTGCTCCGTCTTTAAACCTGCTTCCTGTTTTATAAATTGACGCAGTAAGTTGAGTCGCGCCCGTAGCAATTGAAGCCGCGCAATTAACTTGATAATAACCTGTTACAGTCGGCATGAATGAATATGCTGGAACTGTATACCCATTAAGAGTAGCGGGAGAAGCTGTGTTATTAAAAGCTGTTACCGTATCCCACTCTTTAGTCTGCAATTGAATAATACTAAAAGCGTTACTTGCTAAAGCTTGCAAAGCACTTTGATACGCACTAAACATCGGCACAGTAGCCGAAGAGATTTGACTTAATCTAACCGCATGCCCCGCCAAAGTTGCCGCTGCTACATTAAATACCTGTGTCGAAGAACCTGCCAGTTGCGCAAACTGAGGTGACATTAATTCCCAAGTTGTGTTGGGCAGGTCATAAGACAACACAGCGACACCTTGCACGTCTCCAATCGCAACAGCAATGTAAGCACCGTTAACGAATTTCATAATTGGGTGAGCTGTCTGCAATACCCCACCAAGAGTGGGACGGAATGTTGGGCTAGTAGTTGTGTTGGGAACGGCCACGCCAATTTGCACGGTATAACCATCCGTTAACGTTGATGGTAAATTGGAAAATGACGCTGTAAAAACATCTGCACTATTGGTTGATTCCGCATAAATTCCCGTCAATAAAGATGCCGCCGTAGACGCCGAAGCTGCCGCATTTAGTTCTGATGTGTGTGCATTACCATAGGAGGTGGCAGCCATCCCTGCCCACGTATTGGCAGCGGTGGCATAACTTTGTGCAACCGCGACGCTAGAGGAAAGCGAACCAAAAGGGAATATCTGGAAATTCGCTGATCCGTCATATCTGACAGTGATGATCTGTCCTGCTGTAATATCATTTGCATTTAACGCAGTCCCATCAGGACGCACAATCGGATAGGTAGACCATCCCGCAATTTGTAACACAGATGCACCGGTATTAGTATTTGCCGCTTTGAAAACTACTTCCATTCCAGCCACAAGTCCAAATGGGAAGCCGCTAGGAAGAGTCACCAAATACGTATTGGCCGTACCCGTATCCGCAGAATAATTCTCGGTTGAGGTATAGAGTTGTTTCTGTGAAGGGAGTGCGTTAAATCCCGCTTGAACAAGATCGAATTCGGCACGAACTGCGGTAGACGAACCTCTGGATTGGGCGACTGGAACACCGTCTGTGTGATTGTAGAAATCGTTTGCCATCAATTACCTTTCGATTCGCCGAGGAAAGAATTCCCACGTCACCCCTTGGAGTACATGGCTTCCGTCCTGCGCACGTTGTGAATAAAACATCAGAGATATATTCTTTTCCGTTCCATCAATTTCTAAACTTGGATTAGTCACCAATTGAGTGTCCCAATTGAATGAGTCCCACGTAAACTGATCCCAATATCCACCCTGACCTGAAAGCACTTGATCAATCTGTGGCGCGGGAGGATTGATATTGTTTGTTCCGTATCCCAAGTCATAAGAAATATTGACTTGTGAAAATGACTCCACAACTAATTCAAGAACACCCCTTTGGAAACGCTTCCTGATCTGAGGTGACCCCATATTATTGAAAGGTAGTCTGACCCACGCTTCAATCGGCAGTCCGTCTTGAGATGTTCCTACTTGGTCCTGATAGACATATCCCGAGTCCGAACCGAAGTAAGTGACCTCCGCACCGTTGGACATGTTGGCCGTGAAAATAACTTGGGGAATATTCTGATAGTACAGAGGGAGAAGTGCAGTGACTTTATCTCCTGTCAATCCCACCGCCAAAGCTGAACCATCATTAAAATAAACTCGATACTGGTTCGTACTTCTTAATGTATTGGAGGCAATTTCTTTGCCCAATTTTCTGGTAATGTAAGGTTGGATCATGTGGCTAACCGATTCATAATCGAAGTCGCCATAAGCCAGTGTTGTAATCAGAGATTGAATACCTCTGGCAGTTAAGCCATAAGCATCGTTGGATATTTGTTGCATGGTGTATTGATTGAAGCCTATTTCAAACACCGAAGGAATTAACGTTCCTGAAGGGAGTACATTTCCGTACAGCATCCATGTGGATTTTCTTGTAAAGACTGCCAGTGCAGGACCGGAAGACGTACCACCCTGTGGTAGGAATCCTGTGACAGTATCGTTCACACCAAACTGCCCCGCTCCCGTCACGACAGACCACTGATAGGGATTGGTAATAGAAGAGAATTCTATCAACGCTCCAAACCCGCCTAGTAAATATCCCTTGTAGCAGATCATTGTCTGTGGAGTATCAGGAGACATTCCTGTTCTGATTTGATAGAAGTTCGTTCCGTCAAATTCAAAGAATGGATTCACTCCATCACAACCGTACATCTTCGTTCCCCCGGTATATCCGGAGAAGTTATAATTTTGGCAGGTATATTTTCCACCCGGACTTCTCACCATGGGAGTATTGGTCCCGTTGGCTTGAGCCACCAACTGACCGCCTACGGTAATCGCTTCTCCCGTGACAAACGTGCCTGTCACAGAAGTCATCACAAACGTTCCCACAGGCTGAGTCGTCCAAGTCCCTGTCATTAACAGAGCACCCGTAAGCACCGCTGTAGCCAATGAAGAAACGCCGGTGATAGTCTGACCTATCGAGACTGTTCCTGCGTTGCCATAGAGCGTACAGGTCACTCCTGACCCTGTTGTTGTGGTGGTGATTGCCGCCCCACCCATTGTGGCAGAAACTTGAAATGTATTCGCTGCCGAAGCAACGACGAAATAAACTGTACCCGCAGTTAAACCACCCGGTACTGTAGTGCCACCAAATGAAACCTGTGTTCCGTTCGCGGCACCATGGGAGTTAAAAGTAACCACCCCAGGCGCGGCAGCAGTGACTGTAACGTTTCCTGTTCTGGGAACGAACTTCAGTTCAATCGGGAAGGAAACAAGACTCCATCCGGTTGATGTCGCTTTGTACATTAAGTTGGCTGTACCTGCGGCGTTGTCTCTAAATGCATAAACAACATCGTTGTACATCCACACACCACGAACTGGGCCAGAGCCGGGAACAACTTGAATCAATGTTCTGTAATCGTTCGCCGCAAGTAATGCGTAGTCTGCATGATCACTCGGGACTGAAGCAGCATTCTGTATTGGGATGGCTAGAACCGACTGACCAGCCACCGTGTCAAGTGTCGTAAATCCTGAACCTGCAACTCGACCCAACACCAGATAGTTCGTATAACTTTCACCAGTGACGTTGGAAAATATTCCCAGCACAACACCCGTTGTTCCAGAGCTTGATCCGGTGATTGTTCCTCCGACTGTGAATCCAGTCGCGGTAGAAACAGGGAGTATCCAGTAGGGCTGTGCTGTGGGAGAAGGTCTTCCGTCGTATCTCTCATATCCAGTGATCCTCCTGTAGCCCCCTTGTATGTACGGTTCGTAGTTCTGTGAATCAATCACTTTACCGGGATCAAGTGAAATCGCCGGGGAGACAAGATCGAGTCCACCCGCAAGTGCGGTGTGAGTCGTCTTGAGTTGGGGTAATCCTTGTGCCATTTAAGCTAAAGACGGACCAAATGAAATCGCCGGTGACTGATCCACGTAGAGTTTATCCATCAGGCGAATGTATTCAGCCGTTCCCCTCATGACCGATTCTGCCGCAGACTCATAAGTCCCGTAGTAAACCAGTGCTTTCCACACAACTGCCATGTCGTATTGATGCGGCATTGTTGTGGTGTCGGCGTCGGTCGAGAATAAAGTAGGTAAGGCATACCCTTCACCGTTGATTGTATAAATATCATCCGGAATGGGACCGAGAAGAAAGTTCTTCTGCGGGTCAATCGTAAACGCGACCGGCATCTGGGAAGTCGTTCTCATTGTTGCGTATTGGTACAAATCTCTGAACGTGTCGTAATTCAGAAATCCTATTTTTTGTTCTGATCCATATCCCATCGATACTCTGTACTGACGGAATGAATTCAATTTGTAATTTGCAAACGAAGCAATCCCCGCTTGGGCAGCGGTATAGGATTGTTGTCCTGCGACGGTGTTAAATGAAACAGGCTGGCGCATGAAGAACCAGTCCTGTTTCTCGTTTTGAATATCCTGCCATGCCGAAGCGATCCAATTAACCAGACGCAACGACATTCCTGTCTGACCAATTGTCGTAGCCGGCACTGAGCCAGAAGAACCGCTTTCAATAGCGAGGCGCTGTACCATTTGGAGGAACGTCATTCCCCCGTTGGTATAATTTGGCTCGTTAAGGAGCGGGACGTTGGCCATTAACTACGCTCTGCCAGAATTGCCGACAACCACGCGCGACCTTTTGGATTCTTATCCTCAGTCACGGAGAACGGATAAGCCAGTGCAGTACGTGCCTGCATCTCGGAACGATCCAGTTCAATCTGATTGCGTTGCTGGGTGTATTTTGTTTCTTTGCAACGCGCCAATATCTCGACAAACATACGTCGACATGGAGTAGGAACGTCACGGAAAAAAGTTTGCTTGAACTGGTTGCAGTCCAATACGATATGGGTGGGTTGATTCTCATCTGTGCTTGCATGAACAATCACTGTAACGATTTCATTCATGAATGCTTCACGTGCCGCCACTTCGCTCAGTGCGTCTTTGAATTCCGCATTCACAACAGGTTCGATTGACTCGTCCGTGGTAATGGTTGGAATGATAATTTCTGCACCGTTCAACTGCGAAAGTGATTCGTGTTTATCTTTTGCCATTTGATATTTACCTCAATAAAAATGCCCCACCAGTTTCCTGATGAGGCATAGTTTTGACAGCGGGATTGCTGTCGTTTCTTTATCAGCTTACTTGTGGGAATGCTGGCAATGCCATGACGTCCACTTGAGCTGCTGTCAATCCCGTAGCGCCTGTCCAGTTATCCGACACGCCCGGAATGAAGCCACCGGTAGTCACATAAGTTGAACCCGCTTTGACCACGAAGTAGGAAACCGCAGTCAATGTGTCTGGCAGGAATGGGAATTGAGGAGGAGCGGTGAAGTTACCCGACGCATCCAAGTTGGTTTGTGTACCTGTGGTTGTAGGAGAAACTGGGATCGGGCCTTGAGCCAAACCGAAGTTACCCGAAGCATCCAGCGTCCATACATACGTGCAACCTTGGTTGGCTACGATAGGCTTGAATGCCGCAGTAGTGACAACATCGGTTGTAGGTGCAGTCTGTGTAGTAACGGCCGCTTTGTAGAACAACTTACCACCAACTACGTAAGTGATATTCTGGGTTGTGTAGGTCTTGGCAGCAGTTACACCCACCAAGTTTGCAGTCGCGCCACCTGCTCTTGAGAGAACGACGTTACCGCCGAAATCATCACCGGTTAAATTTGCCATTTGAAACTCCTTTTCTAAATTAGATCAATGTGTACGGATAGAGAGGACCTACCGTATTGATTACTGTGGTTGTGATACCAGCCGCATTCAGCAGAGTTGTACCCGGCGTGAATGCAGTGGCAGCAGATTGAATGACGTACAACCCGAGAATGACGATTCCATCCGGGATAGCAGGCAGATCAACCGTAGCCAATGCGTTCGCCGCCGACACAGTCGATGACGAAATATTGGATGCATAGGTTGAAATGGTTCCTGTTTTGTCTACTCCGACATAGAACGCAGCGGCATTAAATCCGGTTGCACTCAGTGCCAAAGAAGCAGGAACAGCCTGCGTCGTGAAGGAAGCCAAAGTGTAAATCTGGCCATTGAGCATATACATCCCGGCACTACCACCAAACGTGGCGGCAGCACCAGCAGTCAATGCAGTCGAGACCAAGTTCTGTGTATTGAACAAGGACTCGAAGCAATGCATGATCTCAATCACTTCCTGACGGTTGTAGATCGCGTTTAAGCGTTTCTTGATAATTTGCATGATTACTCCTTAATCAAGATTAGAGGGCAGTGATGCCTGCCTCTAGACGAGTCATCCACGCATCATTCAAACGTACTGCGTTAAACCATGTCGAAGCCCCAACATAACCAAACATGTTGAGTGGGTTAGCGTGGTTCGTGGTCTTGGATGACAACAGAGTAGGAGAAATCGCGTTCATACCCTTCAATGCAACTTGACCCCATGCCGACTCGCCCACGATCAGGAATGGATACACGTCAACTGCAGCACCACCGATGGATACGCAACCGTTGGTAGTGGCAGAGCCAGCCGCTGTGAATGGAGACAACAATGGAGAAGTGATGAAGCGGAACTGTTCAACAGCACCGATTTCACGGTCATGGATTGGTTTGAAGTTACCGTACTCTTCCAATTTGGTGAAGCCGGGCAAGTTGCGTGTGTCAGCTTCTGCATCTGTGTGTACAAATACAATGTACGCAGGTTGCACGGCACGAACACCGAAATCTACTCCGGGAGCAATACGCTGAGTGATACGACGCGCGCGGTTAGACTCCAGAACACGCACAGCTTGACGCAAGCGGTTCAGAGAGATTGGCACGTTCACGCCGGCACGGGTTGAGCCGTTAGCGTAGATCACCGAAGTACCGGCTTTCAATACACCGTAGCGAACCAGCTCCAAGATTTCACCCATGGTTTCACCAACCAATTTGGTCATCTCGCCGGGAACGTCATCCTCGTACAAATTCTCAACTTTGCTGGAGAACTTGAAAAGCACACCGAAGTTCTGCAAAGTAACTGAGACGTCTTGGAAAGAAATCGTATTGCTGTTAGGTGTGACACCTTCCGACAACACGAAGTTATTCGCGGTGATTTGTGGTGTGCCTACATACTGAGAGTTGGAAATACCGGAACCTGCTGTGGAAGCGCCGAAAGGCAACGTGCGACGGAATACCAAAGTGTCGGTTGCGTTTTGTGGCATTTCTTTTTGCTCGCCGAAATCACCAAGTACGATGATTGGCTGGGCGTGTTCCAGCATGCCTTGTGCCGCACGGATAAGGTTCCGTGACTGGGGGATGTTATAGCCTTGTGATGCCATGTTAATACTCCTTTAATTTGGGTTTAGCGGTTACGCTTCTCCCGCGCGCGTTTCTCATATTCCCAACGCTCATTCGCATTCATGTCTTCCCATGACTTCTGAGTGGTGGGTTGTTTGGTAACGCCCTTCGGGGTGCCGGTGGCCGCATTGAGAACAGACTTACGCTGTTCGATAATTTGATTGACTGGGTTGTTTTCTCGGTGAGTGTCGTAAGCCTTTAACATCTTGGCCGCATCGCCTACTTTCGTAGAGGCTGCGAGTGCCTTGATCTCATCGGGCTGGGTTGACATCCACTTGCTAAACGTCTCCGTTTTTACTTCGTCTTTCCAGTTGGGCAATACGACATCCAAAGCGCTGTCGATAATCTCTTGACGCACAGCATCTGTTTCGCCCTTGAGTTGCGCCTTGATCTCGGCTTCAAACGCTTTCGCGTCGAACTGCGGCGATGCAGGTATGCGTGACTCAACAAACTTTTCGATGCCTACGGCCCATTCGGGGTAATCATTCTTCAGGTCTTTCCACTCGGACGGATTCTCAATGGCCTGTTTAACTTCGTCGGTCGTCGGAGCTTTCGTCCCCTTGTCGGCCACTTGCTTGCTGGCTTCCAACAGGGCTTTGATCTCTTTCGTGGACGAGTTCAGACTGCCAATGTGACCCTCGACATTTCTGACACGTCCGACCAACTTTTCAATGTCGGCCATCTTGTCGGTTAATGTCTTCAGTGGATCAGGTGTTTCCACAACTTCCGGAGCAGGCGTTTCCGTCTTGGCGGCAGGTTGTTCAACCGGTTTCTCAACAGGTTTGGAAGTGTTACCTTCACGTTCTGCGGCTATTTCATTCCAGAGTGACTGTGTATCTACCTTGACTTCTGCGTTCATGAATATCCTTCGGTTAGTTTCTAGCCAATAAAAAAGCCCACGTGAGTGAGCTAATGTTTTTGACTACTGAGTGAATGCGTCCTATTCGGAGGCGTTCGTCCATACCGGTGGAGGCAGATTTTCCATCTCGACCAGCAATGCTTTGAGTTCCGCGATACGACCGCGCAGAACAGGCGTCTCGATATCAGTTGTATCAAGTGCCTCTAATTTAATTCGGTGTGTTTCCAAACGCCGTAATGTGTATGCTTTGACATCACTGAGTGCGTTCATTGATTAGAAATGTGAACCGGCCAAATCACTTCTGTGTAAAGCACAAGTGATCGTAATCGCAGCTCCACCAGTTCCTGCCGACAGACGAGGACGCACATAAGCGGGTTTATCCTGAGAAGTTAAAACACCCGCAGCGGTGAATGGAGTCGACACACCTTGACGGTTCGACAACGGCTGCCAATCACCCAACACGATATCGTTACATCCCTCAATCACGACAGTAGGTGTGCCGGTAAACGTACCGGTAACGATGAATGTCTTGTCACCGTAAGCCGCGAAGGATTGAGCATCACCCACATCACCCGAAGCTGCCAAGGGTGTCCACTTCAATACGAAGACTGAATCGTCCGGGGTGATACCTTTGTTAAGCGTTGCGTTAATTGTGGCCACTGTTATGCTCCTTGAGTGTCAGCCTCTAACGGCTGATTGAGTTGATTCAAATTTGATTGGTGAGTCAGCGTGTTCAGTTCGTGCATGCGATCTTTGTGGCCTTCAGATTGTTTCAAAGCCAACTCAGTTGCTGCCAATTCACGCTTGGTTCTTTCGATCATTGCGGTCTTGGCCAATTCAGCCTGAACTTCCTGCAGTGACATTTTTTGTTCATGCGCATATTGCAACATGGCCAGTTGAAGTTGATCCTGACGCTCTTGCGCCTTGGCTTCATTGTTCATCTGAGTTTGCTGTGTCTTCGCTTGTGCATCGGCTTGAGCCATTTCAGATTCTGCTTGAGCATACTGAATTTCACCGGCCACACGCGCTTGAGCAATCTGTTGTTGCGCCCCCGCTCTGATTTGAGCCACTTGCAATTGCGCCTGAGCTTTAACTTGTTCCGGAGTTGCTTGAGCAGGCTGATCCTGAATCTGGGCAATCTCCGCATCCGTCTTCATGATGTCGGTCGGATCGATGTGTTGCAGTTTCAGAACTTGCTTGAACCAGTTTTCCCAGTTGACGAACGGACCGATGACACCCGATCCTTGATACTGACCCAACTGAAGTAAACTTTGAGCTTGGAGATCACGAACCAGTAACGCCGATGACCCTCGAGCATCCACTTGGAAATCGCCTTTGATTCCAGGCTTATCCGAGTACGCCATGTTCCAATCATAATATCGACGTAGATGTGGCCTTGTGATGCAATCGTCATATTGTTTAACCATTCTCGACAAAACCACATTGGATGAGTTCATCAGAATCGTAATTCCACCCACTGTGTCCGGAGCGTTACCCTTTTCCCCTTGATTGATCGCAGGAATAGAAGCTTCCTCATCAGCGAACTTCATCGCCAAATCGATTATTTGTTGTATCTCTTGACCGTGATTATTGATATCAATCGAAGCAAACGCATCTTTAGGATTGACAGTATCGTCACACAGCCAAATTTTTCGACCGGTGATCTCCCACTGTTTATCAGCAGGTTCAATCCCTCTGCGCTTGATGAAAATCTGTGGACCCACTGAGAGTCCGGAGTTGTCCATCAACTGACGCCACGCCGCATTCAACGCACGTTGAGCAGGGCGCATGAGGAAAGGCACACCGTAACCCCATGGACTGCCGTCGACCGCTTCCCATGGCAGGAAATCGTAGGGAATATCACCCGTTTCAAGAGGATTCAAGAATCCTTTGATCACTACATCATTCACGAAGATCACACATCCGGATAATGAATGAACTGAACTGTCTGGAATATCTACGCCGGCAAGTCTTAAATCTTCCGGAGAGAACTCACCCCAGTATTCCCAAATCTGATAGTGATCTTTATCGTGAGTTGGAGGCGTGTTTTCATCGTGTTGCTTCTGATCCGCTTCACTCAAGTATGGATTGGGATTCGGTCCCATCTCCAATACTTTCGAAATCTGTTCTTTCAAATATCCGGGCTGATTCGCCAACTCTCTTAATTGTTTCGCAGTCACATCGCGGTATTCGTAAATGCCTCGACCGTTATGCACATCTGAACCACACGATGGATCAGGGAATACATTCCACGGACTCACAGCTTCTGAAGCGGGTTTCTTCTCCTCGACAATCTCGAGAATATAAACACCGTCTTTATCCTGACCATCTGCGGGTTGCCATGCTTTACGGGTACAATTAACTACAATCGGCCCCTTCAATATTCCCGTACCTAAAACAGCCGAGTGGTGAATTAATTTTCTACCCTCGCCGTTAAACTGACAATCAATCAACTGATCATCAATCTCGTTCTGCATTGCGTTACATCTTTCGGTCGCCTCTTGTAGCTGGGCAGTCGCAGTCGCTTGCTCTTGTTGATGCGCCTGAATCATTCCCTGACCAACAGGGTTGTTTGCTACGCCATTCGCAGGAGCAGGCATACCCGGTGCCACGATCTGTGGTGGCATTCCCGGTGCAACTGGAGGAGCATTACTTGGTTGCTGAGTAACCGGAGGTGTCGTTCCCGGTAATTGTTGTGGTTGCTGTTGCGCAGCTGGAGCGGGTTGAGGAGACTGATCAGGCTGTTGAGCCTGCGGTGCAGCTTGTGCCGCCATTGCCTTTGCTTCAGCAATAGCCGCTTTGGTTAACTCTGGAGACGGAGCGGGGATCATTCCCCAATTTCTGTCGTCCGATGGGAACAACATATTTGCAAGACGAGCTTCAACAGAATTAGTCTTCGGTCTGGTAATATTTACATAGAGTGTAGAGCGCTGTGGCTTGGCATCTTTGTTCGTGATTGGATAGCCTTGTTCGGCTGAGTCCATCATTGAAGCGGCATGTTTAGTAGCTCTGTCTCGACCGTGATACTGATCGAGGTCTTCCATCCACCTCTTCTCAATTCCACTTGCACGTTTGGCCTGAACCCAACTGTCTTTGCGCTCGGCCAAACTCTGACCTAAAGCCTGCAGTTTTTCTTCGTCAATCATTGCCATTTCATGAGCGGTTTCCGGATCATCTGGCATAGGCTCACCTGCCGAGATTATTCCAGCACTCATTTCAATCATGTGTTTCCTTCAGTCGTAAAAAAAGCCCCGAAGGGCTGTTAATTCTATCTACCCATACGGGCTTAAATTGGGGGCTGTATATTTTTAATATCTTTTTCGATTTCATTTTTGGTTTACCCAACATCTGGAACGGAGTGAAGATGCAATACTTGTTTTTGGGTTAGGTTGATTGGTTATGCTTCGTTGGTTAAATGGCTTGGAGTTAGAATGGCGCTACCAATTCCGCTATCCAATACATCGTTCCACCTGCGGTAATCGCTGCCGTGCATTTCAATATGCCACCATTCGCCGCAACAGTTGCCGTTGTCTTGGCTGCTATATTGTTAAATGTTTGAGTGCCGTTAGTGGCTACTGTTAATACTGAGGTTGATGCGTTACTGAAATAGAAGGGCATTCCAATATAAGTTTGTGAAGAGTTTGTATTTGTTATTGTTGGAAGTGTAATTGTACATATTCCTGCTCCGTTATAAACCCACCAACCACCTCCTGTAGGGGCTTGAGCAGTTACCGTGTCATTGGTATTCATCAGCATACCAACTGGGAGCATAGATTTTAACCAAGCATTAGAAGATCCTGAAGAATACGCGCCAATTAAACCCGGAGTTGTTTGTGTGAGTGTTTCATGGAAACTCCCGACTATGCAGCCATCGTTTGCTCCAAAATACCCACTTCTAAATACTCCTGTACCGGGCGCAGAATAAAGTCCAACTGAATGGCTTAGATAACCTCTAACTGTAACAGATGATGACCCTTGAAAATCTGTAGTAAGTTGTGTTGATGAACTATCTAATAGTAAACCGCCTCCTATTGTAAGAATGCTTCTTCCGCATACAGAAACAAAGTTGCTTGCATTTGCAACTTCACGTATTGCAACCGAACCATAACAACTTTGCAGCAGAATACCTACCGTGCTTGGACCTTCTATATCAACAGAATTTAAGTCAAAATTCGGCACTTGACCCGTGCCTAGTCCAACCACTTCTATGTTGGCATAACCCCAACTATTTATTACGAAAGGAGAGGTAGAGTTCGAAGATTGCGCGGCCCCTCCTTTAGTTAAGGAAATTTGTAAGTTAGTTCCGTTATTTGACACAACAAAATAAGTTGTGTTTGTTAAAAATCCATTAGGATTATTTATTGTTGTAATGAACAAAGGCATATCAACAAGGAAACTTGCCAAAGGAGAACCAGAAGTATAAGTAATATTAGCACTACTTGCTGTAGCAGCCACCGTGGTAGTTATTTCTACATCGCTGTTATAGTTATTGCATTGAACCTTCCATACGGAAATTTGATTTAAATAGGAACCGTTTAAAGCTGTAAATATAATATTTCTACTTGTCATATTTGCACCAGATTGGGAATCTGATGTATGAAATATGTTTGAAAAATTACAATTTCCCCATTGCAGCGTAGTGTATGGATAATCAGATGCCCACCACTGTCCATCTCCTCCCCATGTATAAATATTATTTACTTCAATATGTGCGAAATTTGTTATATCTAGGCACCTATAATTTATATTCCCATTTACAAAAATATTAGTCAGTTGACTGTAAGCAATTCCACATGTATTTGTGGCTCCTATTTTAATTGCAGTATTAACATTATTAAATGCTATATTGCTTATCTGAAAACCTGTGTTTAATTCATTCATTAGCCCTTGAGACACACCACCATTAATTGTCCCAGTTCCAGTTGCCGTTATTGATGCAAACGTAGCTGCTGTTGTATTGATTCCGTCAGGTAGAGCCAAAGATATGTGAGTAGAATCTATTACCTGTAGAAAATAGGGTATTCCTGCATAGAATCCATTTGCGGTTGAGGTAACATAAGCTCTTGCTCCATTAGTGAAGAGCGCAGAATTAGTTACTTGTATTGATGAACTACCCGCAGTAAAAGTTGCATTTTGTGCGGCTATCTGTGCAACAACGCCTGCTAATGCAGTTGCTCCATCCCAGAAACAATAATTATTTGTTCCCTGAATAACTGTGCCCCCCGACATTTTGGCATTCCCATAGTCAGTCCATATTGAATTATTAAAACCAAATTGGCTCATTACCCCAACATAACTCACTCCAGAAGTAATCGGGATATAGTTAGAGCCTAAATTGTAAACGACTGGCAATAATTGAACAACACCCCCGCCTGCCTTTAAGCAGGCAGCACGAGCAGACATTATGCCAGCCCAGTCATTTGTTGGTGGAATGAAACCAGAGAAACCAAGTGTTGCAGATGAAGATAAAGCCCCCGTCACATTCCCACTCGCGTCTGTGCTGTAGGTGGCGAAGTTACTCGGACTGCTACTATTATTTACACCAGCACCGACAATCTGGCCAACCTGATTCGTCAGCCAATAGTCTTCCCTATCGGCAATGGGTCTGCGATCTGTTGCCATATTTATCCTTTAAATGCAATACTTGTTTTTGGGTTAGGTTGATTGGCTATGCTTCGTTTGCCATTTATATGTTGTCCATTTGGGGCTTTCATGGTTAAACAATCAGAGTATTAACGCCAGCCGCACCAGTTGCGAGCGCATACCAATTCGTACCATTTGCAATTGCTGGCCCCTGCTGTGTTGCTCCATTCCTACCCGCAACTGCACTTGAGTGATATGCCATACTGCCCTTAGTCACAGCTACATAGTTTGCTACCAGCCCTACATCAACATTTATATCCGCACCGATCAGAGTCACAGTTGGTGTACCTGCCGCCACATTGAACCACTTGCCAGCCGTGACAAAGTTGTTATTTCCACCAGACTGAATCGTTACCGTTGATGTGTTGCCAATATTTATCAGGCCATAGGCACTAGCGTTCAGGAATTCATTACCTTCGAAGTAGGCGGTTAGCGTTCCGGCTGTGATATAAAAAACTGTGCTTGCAGTATTGTCAAACTTATTACCGATGAAATTGAATCGTGGATTACCCATTGAGTAAACCATAACTCCACAATAACTGTTTGCATCAAAAGTATTTCCTATAAAGTTACCAACTTTTAGGACACTGACTCCAGAGGGGTAGAATGCTCCGCAGTTATTTGCTGTGCCAAGATAATTACAATAATTTGAATTGAGTATATTCACCCCAAGACCTAGCATCCCAACAAGCCCACGATTATTCTTAAATGTGCAGGAGTTAAAAGTAGCTATATTTATAAAACCAGAAACACCGATTACATTTTGACCATTGGCAAAATAGCTATTATTTACTATAAAATTATCAATCCAACCAGAAAGTAAGATCGGGTCATGTGTTACGTCATATCCAGAGGTAATTGAAATTCCATCTAGCGTTAAATTTGTAATTCTAGTTGGCCCATCAATTAACAGAAGATAATCTGTATTTGCTGTTACACTACCACAAATATTTTTTAGCCGGATATTTCCCACAAGATTTGTATAACTAGAACCAGACTCTGAAAGGAATGCGATTGCTGGGGACGTGTTCGTGGTAGTGGTCGCAACAGAGATATTCTCAATCTCGATATTGTTCATTGTCCAACCCGCTATGTTCAACTGAGTCAGGTAGAAAACAAGTCCGTGAGCACCCTGGGATGTTGCGCTCAATCCAGACATTTTCAGCCCAATGATCGGGCCGCCTTTATTGATTCCGGCAGCCGCATAGAGAACTGAACCACCAAGACTCACGCCCAAAACATCATCAAGGCACTGTCCAGCAACATTAATTACCGTCCCATTCAATGCCGGACCATTAACATTGAACAGCGAACTTATGTGAGTTGTATCGCCGTTCTGATATTCAATATTAGATACGAAGTAATCACGTACAGCAGACAGGTTAATAGCTTGATACAGGGTGTTTGTGTGCGCCATATCACTCAATGATAATGATGCGGCGTTGTAGATGATGATTGAGTTATCGGCCCATCCAGCAGTTATTGTTCTGTTGGGGCCATTACCATCCCAGATACCGCCGCGAACTCCTAAGTTAACATTGCACTTTTTGGCTGTGATAATTCCAGCAATCGTGATTGTTGGCGTTTCATTGAGTGTCAATACAAAGACATTAGCGTTAGTGACAGACTGAACACGGAAGACTCCAACATAAGCACCAAGTCCGGCACTAGCGGTAGCGCCCTCAAGAGATACAAAGTCGCCAGTAATAAGTCCGTGACTGTTCCAAGTAACCGTTATCTGATTTCCAGCCGTCCACGCAGCTACAGTCACAGCATTTGCAGCAGCTAATGCTTGTTTGTTCAGCAGCATATTACCTGCTGTTGCCGCCGCCATTCTGATGGTTGTATTCTTACCAAGAGTGAAGAATGTATTATCACCAATCAATAGGGCTGAGTTAATCGTGAATACTCCATTTTGCATCAGGGAAACATTACCACCAGTGTCCAATGCCTTCTGAATTGCCGCTGTATTAACTGCCGCACTAGCCGAAGGACTCGCACCAAACGCACCAGCATCAACCATTCCAATTACGCCATTCGTACCAACCAACCCCGTCACATTCCCCTGCGCGTCTATGGCGTAGGTGGCAAAATTACTCGGACTGCTACTATTATTTACCCCAGCACCGACAATCTGGCCAACCTGATTCGTCAGCCAATAGTCTTCCCTATCGGCAATAGGTCTGCGATCTGTTGCCATATTTATCCTTTAGATGTTTACCATCCCGTTACAGCGTCCAAAACTCCCGGAGCAATGTATCTCGTATCAAATCCACCCAGTGAGCCAGCATCAGGCCATCTCAGCACAAATTCACTTCCCGGCTCGGCTATCCTGCTCAATCCGTCCATCATGTCATCATGCCTTCCAACAGGGAAAGCTAGATATTCTTCGTTGATAAACTCGCTCACCAAGTCATACACTTTATGATCAGTGCGCGTGTACCAAAATGTGTTAGGCAGGTAGAACAGATTATTTTGAAATAATGGAAGAATTCGTCTGATACGATCTTCCTTCTTCACTTGTCCAGCCACTTCAGTAATCTTGAACCGATAGTTCTCTTGGTTCATCACTTGAGTCATGTGCTCAATATCAGCCATCATTCCATACCGTTCATAACGAACTTCATACGGACGCCACTTCTGATGCAATTCAAATAATTTTCTGGTTCGCTCGTTCAGGTTTAACCTGTCCCGAACCATGTCTAAAACATAATAATTTCTATCTTTGCCTAATCCAATCACCCACATCGATGTGAAATCGTTTGATGCTCGCTTCGCATTAGCAGGATCAACCAGAATAATTTTATTCATTCCGGCACCTTTGCTGGTGTCGTCGTAATACTGTAGCCATTCTCTTCTAAACTCACCACCTTCACCGGGACGAGGTTCCTGCTGATACAAAGCCGTCCACACCCGCGGATCACGCTTCGCCAGTTCTACCATATCGTCTGTGTACCATTCAGGCCACAGTCTCTCGCCGGGCTTTCGACCAACAGGATCATCTATCCCTGCTTCCATCGGTATCTTAATAACACGCGCCCTGTGTCCAAAATATGGGAGCGCCCGACCCGCTAAATCATCTTCGTGCCATCTAGTATTGTGGCTAACTAGCCCATTAGCAATGAAGTTTTCAGTCTCTTCTATTTGAACATCAAATACTTCTTCAACACCTGCTGATCTGATGTATTCAATCTTGTCCAGAGTGAAGTCTGATGTAGGCTGCGATAGCCAATGCAGTCTCTGCAGTTTTTGCATAACCGACAGCAAGATTGCAATCATTGCAGAGCAACTGTCTGACTTTGCCTGTTTCGTGGTTATGGTCGATGCATAACTTTCCACCCCAGTGGGCGCGGACATTATCGCTTGGAGGCTGATTGCAGATGGCGCATTTCCCATCCTGCTCAACAAGCAAACGCTCATAGTCTTCAGCAGAAATCCCGTAGCGATGTTTAAGCCTAGCTTTACGCCGTGATTCACTATTTTCGGAAGGGTACTTAATACCTGACTCCCTGCATTTCTTCCCGTAATGTGAGGCGCAATATCCTTTGCATCTAACTGGCTCGTTGCATCCTTCCCACGCGCAAGTCTTGCCTTTCCATTTTCCCCACTGACTCGGCAAATTTCTTGGCTCAGGCGTAAGTCTTTCGTTCTGATCCATTTCAACTCCCCACCGTCAAACACAAGAAACGGGTGCCGTTCATTTGCTTTGACTGTTGTTCCGGATGAAGTCTTAATTTCAAATACCGTATCAAGACCATTACTTTTCCAATTCTTTACTGTTGAAAGAGATAGTTTTCCATTTTTATAAGTAGCAACCTCGTCGCCAACATTAATTTCGCGCAGTGACTTTTCCGTTCCATCACTCATTAAGACAGGCGTATCACCTGTCATGCACATGACAAAAAGTAATTTTGCACCAGGTTTTAAACGTGTCATGAGATCGTTAATAAACCATTCCCATGTTTTATTGCGCATTGTTTCTGAGTCGGCAATTTCACGGCTTGCAACAATGTCGTCTATACATGCGACATCCGCTCTACGGCCCGTGACGCTACCGCCCATACCGCAAGCATAGTATTCGCCGCCTTTGGTTGTTTCCCATCTACCAGCAGCAGCAGAATCAGCAGCCAACGATATGCCAAACGTTTCATTGTAGTCATCAGCACCTACAATATTTCGTACACGCCTACCAAACCTTTCGGCTAGTTCTGCTGTGTGAGAAACTGCAATTACTGATTTTTCTGGATTCCTACCAAGAAACCAAGCAGGGAACATAACGGATGAGTAAATCGATTTGCCACTCCCGGGCGGGAGGAACATAAACAACACTTCCGTTTCACCGCGCTCTAATGCTTCTAATTCACGGATCATTAACTTGTGATGGTCAGCCGGCAATAATTCCAACTGTAATTTACTGAACTGCTCAAATGAATCTCTAGACTTATTCCGCGCCTTGATCATCATCAAACGCGCCAACTCAGCTTTCTCTGCTAGTGTCATGTCATCAGTTTTTGCAATCTCGCAATTTGTTCATCTATCGCTTGTTCGGACAATTCTGAATGCCCCTTGCCTTCAATAGTTGATAAGCCGTAAGCTTCGCGCTCCAATCCAATCAGCGTCTTCAATGTATCTGAAAGCTTCTTCATCGAATCTATCCTCGATGGGTTAGAGATAATCTTGTGATACAAATCTATTCTCATTTGCTGACCAGCCGCATCATCCTGACGCAGGAACTCGCCCAACTCATGGAACTGAGTTTTGTTTGCGGTCATCGACTCCAACTCTTCCAGCAGCGACATCGCTAATGATCTGGACTTGCGAATATCGCCACGATGAGCCAATCGTATGTTTGCAATTGCCTGTGCATTCGACTCCACAATCTCTTGCTCGGTTGCAGATTGCGTACTGCGTACTTCACTGCGTACCGCCTCTTTGCGTACCAGTGCTTCAGCTTTGTCTTTGATCCTTGCAGTTAGATCACGCTCCCATCCGTCACGCTTTGCGCGCTTGCGGACTGCCCCTTCTGTAATACCGTGTTCAATTCCTATTTCTCGCAGAGACATTATCCCTGCTCTGTATTCAACCTCAATTCTCTCCCAATCTGCCTCAACCGGTTCTGGTTGTATGATCTGTGGCATTTCTATTTCTTCCCCATTACTTTCTTGGCCTTCGCATCAATCTTGGCTTTGTCTGCAGGTGATAATTTGCCGGCCTTAACCATTTGGGTAGCGCGAGCCTCGGCGTTAATGGCATGACTCTTATCTTCCATGGGATATTTACGTTGAGCAGGCAAGCCAAACTCGCTGGAGATGATTCCAGTACGAGTTTTAGTGGTGAGCTTACTCATTACATCGGAGCCGATTGTTTGGACTTCTTGCTGGCCAACTGATTCCAGTAAGCTTTGGCATCCGGTTGAGCCATCTGAGTGTTGCCGTCATCGCCATCAGGAGATTCGGCGCCTTCTTCCTGTTCTTCAGCTTGATACATCTCGCCGGCAATCTTTAGCGCATCGTCAATCGAAGAGGCTTGTTGGGGTTGATCCGCTTGGTCATCAGGAGATGCATCAGAATCATCACCCATCGAGATTTGAAATGTTCCCGATCCGTCCCATGAAATAGTGATAGAGCCACCTTCTTGATCCCCTGTGTCGGGAGATGCTGTCGGGTCTGCAGGCGCAGCAGCCATTGGATTAGCCACGTTAAACCTTGATGATTGAGTTGATTACACTACCATTACCCATCGCTGTACCGGAGGATTTGCCTTTACCCTGGATAGGATTGGACTTGGCCGGCTGCACAGCGGAGCCTTGAGTACTGGAGCCTTGATTGAATCCGCTCAATTTTCCAGTGATGGGCTGAGATTTGGCAGACATTTTCTTGCCTGAACCAATGGATACTTTGCCGGGTTGAGTTTCTTTGGACATGATTATTGCTCCGTTTCTGAATTGAATTGAGAAAGTTCGATTGCTTGGACAGCCGAGGTTAATGCTTCACCAATGACTTTCGCTTGCTCAGGAGGGAAGATCGCGGTCTGACCCCCCATACGTATCGCCACAACAGGATTGCCTTCATACTCTGCAGTATTAACCTCAACAAATTGGTTCATACTTGACCAACATGTTTGGTAACTTCGGCAAAATATGCATCAACCTTCGCCTTGAAAGTTGCAGGGTCTTCATCCAGCCATGTGTCGAATGTGGTGATGTTGTTCTGGAGATTGGCCGATACCGCAGCAGACTGAGCATTTAAGCTGTCGATCTGGTCTTGCAATGCTTTACGCAAAGTAGTCATGTTTTTTCCTTCTGATTTTTTGGTAAGTGGTAAAGGTGAGAGGATCAATCATCGAAACCTCTAAAGCTTCAAGATCAATGCTAACTTCGTCTGAGAGATGTAGTTCTTCCACGCCGCCGCTTTTGTGCGCGGCGCGGTCATACGCTGAAAAGTCGGAACTCTCCCCGTCCCCATCAGATTCATGGAGAGGTTGGATTTTGTTCCAGTCGGTCATGGCCTTTCAGTAGGAATAAAAAACCCGCCTAGTGGCGGGAGTGGGAGGAGACAGCAGAATTCGGTAATTAGATGGGGTTCGCAACCTTATGTCGCGCCTGTCAGCATCTCGTGTTTTCGTCATACACTTATGAGACTTTACGTTTTAACCCCATCAAACCCTATTTCATTTCCTATAGGCGCAACAAAACGGGGTAACGCGACAATAATATAGAATTATCGTTCTGTCAAGCGCGAGAGTTGATATTTTCGTTTCGTTTCAGAATAGTGCCAATTATTGACTGATACGACAGTTTCATCACTTCATTAGTGGATTTACTGACCGCATCCTCCAACATCATAACCAACTGCGCTCTCTCCATCTCTACTGCACCTATAGGCTGACCACACTTCACGCACACGCCCAGTTTTTTCTTTTCCTTGATCTTTAACGCAGTCCAAACTGTATTGGTCGTCTTCAATCCAGCTACCCTCGCAGCTTCAGCAACAGACATTCCACCCTCATGCAACTCAATAGCTTTCTGTGTTTTGCTCATATTACCTCCTCTAAAATATAAATTATCTCACCAAATACGACTGGTAGCAATTTTTTGCCGTTTAATAACCATTTAGTTAAGTCGGATACCGCATGGATACTTGATCTCTGCCTATTGACTATCGGTAGTACGACTGTATAATGACAACCATCGAAACACAAATTAACTGGGAGTCTGATTAAGGGCGGTCTGCGTGGCTACACAGCTGATCATAAACGTACCCGCACCAGAGCCGTAAACAGCATCACAGAAAATGTAAGACTGAACAAGTCTTTGTGGTTCCTCGCTGAAGAGCTGGCAAAGATTGCAGCCTGAGTACCTAGCTTCATTCTCATTTCTCGGAGTGAGAATGGAGATAGATAATCTATCAAGCGCCGCCTACGCTCAACAACGGCAAAGGAGTTAATCATGGGAACAAGATCACTGACTTATATCAACGATGGCGTGGAAAATATCGTCTGCCTGTATCGCCAATACGATGGCTACCCTTCAGGACTTGGCAAAGAGTTGTACGAATTTCTGAGGGATTTTAATATCGTCAACGGCTACGGCAAAGCTGCACCTACTCTCGCCAATGGGATTGGATGTCTGGCCGCTCAGGTCATCAAGAAATTGAAAGTAGAGACGGGTAACGTTTACATCTATCCACCCAACAGTACCGATTGTGGCGAGGAGTTTACCTACACTATTACTACTAAAAACGGCAAAGTGTATTTGAAGGTGGATGAAATCGGCTGGGGTGTTACTCCAACGACAACGATATTCACAGGAGAAATCAGAAGTTTTGGTGCTTTCCTTGAGTCTCAGAAAGAAAAGGTGGCAGCATGACCTACACTCACCAATTCGGAAATATTACGATCCACTGGGATAGAACAGACAGGAGATCAGCTTTGAAGGTAATCAGGAGAACTCAACCACAGTTACCCAAACCACCTTCTCTGCTGGAACTTCTTACCTCAATCCACTTCACAACAAGCCCCCTCTAGTAGGGGGTTTTTAATTTTTCCACCAAATCCAACATCCCCGCAATCATATTTTCCAAACGTTTCAGCTTTCGATTTTGTACCTCCACTTCATCTTCCAACATTTCAATCTGACGTTCCAGATACAACACGTATTCAGGATCGATCTCTGATCCTTCGGAGTCAGTATCCTCTGCTTCAAGCTTACCTTTAATAGCATCCAGCAACCTTTGAAGTGCGCCCAATTCTCGATCATCTAAAACGTAAATCTTTTGGTTCATCTTAGTTTCCTTTTCGGTTGGTTTACGGTGTAACTTCTTTGTTTCAAACTTTTCCTCTGGCGGGATCACTACGCGACTCCTCTCAAAATTAATCCTGCATGAATTTTCTTCAACCCTTCTACTGCCAGTGCATCTACATCCAATCTACGAAACACAATTGAATGACCCAACCACAACACACCCAGCGCCGCCCGTTCGTTCATCTCCAATCCCCTCATCGTCCCGTCGACAGCTCGTGATGCTATTGAGTCAGCTTCCTCTTCACAGTCATCGAAGCAATTAACGCCCCAGAAGACGAATCCTTTGGATCCGGTAGGGTAACCCCTCACCGCCGACCCTTTACGCATCCAGAGCGCCCATTTATCCATGCTGATGCCGACGATTGGAGGAACTCCGGAGAGAAGTAATACTCGATCTTGCCATTCGCGGATTTGGTCAAAGGTCTGGATCATTTGTATGTCTCGATTAATTTGTCTAGATAGTGACTCGCCTTTAATAAATCATCGATGCCGTTCTTTTCTTTGTACCTTGTAACGTACTTGATAATATTCCCCTCGAGATATCCGAGTTTGTTTTGAATAATGTAATCCCAAGGCTGAATAGGGAGCTGATAATGCGAGCCGGCAACTTGCCGATAATTTGCATCGCACGTGGGCATTGGTGGAGCTACGTAGTAGTCTGGCATTTCAACTCCTTTAGTTTGCGTTGATAGGTTTTCTTGATCTCGACTAGCTCTTCTTTCGTGTAATGTTTGGGATCGTGCGGCCCCTCTAACCAATCCAGTTTTTCTTGGCCGATAATCTTCAACAGATTTTTTCTATACTCGATCAGATTTCCACTGAGATACGAGTTACACCTCTCACATTGCGGCCAAATATTAATTTCCTCAAACCTGGTTGAAGGCGATGATCCAACTGATCGATAGTGACCACCGTTGATCTTTCCATTCTTTGTTCCACAACTGACACAACCCATTCCGAGAGACAAACCGTATTCTCTTCGGTATGCATTGATTGCGATTTGGGCTTCTTTTTTGTACTCGCCTAATGATTTGCATTTCAACTTCTCCTCTTTGTAGGCTTTACGTTCATCGGCTGTTGCTTTCTTGTGAAGCTTTTCTTTTTCTTGGTGAATATACAAATATGCACAATCCACAGAGCACACAAACTGATCAGCGCGCTTCGGCTCGAATTCTGTCTTGCACACTTTGCACTTTTTCAACTTCGGCTTTCGTACCGTGGACAACTTGTCGGCATATCGCTCTGAAGTCCTACTGTAATTTTCTTGGACAGGCAAACTATCAACAGGAAGTGTCCCTTCCCTTCCGTGGTCTTGCTGCTGAGATGTTTGCATGTTGGGCATAGTTGGGGTTTATTTGATTTGATCGACAAAGTTGATCCTCTCGCCAATCCACTGCATGACATTCACCGCCATTGAATTACCCAAAGCTTTGTAACGAGATGAATCAGTTGCACTGGGAATATCGGTATATCCGTCAGGAAATCCCTGCAATCTTTCGCACTCTGTTGGGGTAAGGCGGCGCACTTGCATTGATTGGATAAGCAGCGCATCTGACTCAACACGTTCGTTTCCAGTACGAGAATAAGGTGGACCGCTACTACCCATGCATGGGCCAACTTCTGCTGTTGCAAAACATACCGCATGCGCATCAGTTTTGGTGAGCGTGTACGATGACCCGGTATCATCAAATCCAGTTCCGTTACCCCCATTTTCTGGTTGCCTTCCGATTGTGTTACCAGCGAGCGCAATAGCATCAACAAAGCGACCCCCGTTGATAGAAATCAATGTTTCCGTTTCGCTGTCCAATCGTGTTTTGGTGACTAGACATTTCGCTACAGACGAACAGCCCCCCCCGGAATTGATATGCTGATTATCCAGACCATATTTGTCTGCATAGTTATCTTGTAGGGTTGGGGCTACGGATTGGATGATATGTCCTGACTCACAATCTTGGACTCCGCGACTGAGGCCAGTGCGCGCTCCAATTGTGCCGGCAACCGCTTCCCTCTTTTTTCTGCTCGGCGCAGGACTCCCGCACATGCTTTCTGAGTCAAAAAGTACCGCTGCGGCACGTCTCCAGTCTCCAAGATGTCCGACAACGAACACACGCCTTCTTCGGTGTGGAACGGCTCGGGGAAACTGGTGTGTTCGGATGTACTGAGCGTCAAGAACCCGGTAAGCGACCCCATACCCGCATTCTTCCAGCGCAGTGATAAGGGAAGCAAAATCTTTTCCTCCGTTGCTTGACAGGACTCCGGGTACATTTTCCCATGCCAGCCATTTGGGTTTAAATCGTGAAGCAATGGCAACGTAGGTAAGCATGAGGTTGCCACGTGGATCATCCAATCCCTTTCTAAGTCCTGCGATACTGAATGATTGGCAGGGCGTTCCTCCCACAAGGACATCTGGTTGTTCAATTTCCCACTCCTTAAATTTAGTCATGTCACCAAAGTTTTTTACGTGCGGATAGTGATGCGCCAACAGCTTGCATGGGAACGGCTCTATTTCTGAAAATCCAACAGGCTTCCATCCCATGTGATGCCAAGCTACAGTCGCCGCCTCAATCCCAGAGCAAACAGATAAATATTTCATTCTTCACTTTCCGGAAACTCAAGCTGTACTCCCCGCTTCATGAAATCCGCTTGTACCAATTCCAGATAAGTCGATAATTGCTTCTTGCTCATCAGTGATGTGACCGGTACAAATTCCATCGCGGCCAGTTTCTGCTCGTAGCTCAATACCTTCAGCCCGGCATCGTAGAACTCGCGAAATTTTTCATCGTCCATGCGTAGAATCGGAATGCCGTGGTGTAGCTTGCAGTACCGTCTCCAACCGTTTGAATCGTCCTCTCTCAACTCCAGACTGATTTGCGAGTACCAGGCGTGACTCAATGCATTCTGATCCAGACTTCGTTTGTTCACGGCCTCATACCTACCCTCAAGCTTTCCGGTCTTTTTGTAGAGCAGACGCATCTCGCCAATGACGTTGTGGAGGGATTGTTCTGTGTTGATGTAGAAAGAACTCACAACTCCACCCCTTCCAACTCGTGATACTGCGCCACACAAAACGCACGGTATTCTTTGTCCTCTTTGCACAACCGAATTGTCTCGGCAATGATTGCGTCATCGTTCTCACCAATGAGCTGCAGCCAAGCTAGAACTTTTTCACGAGGTTTAATTTTTATCTCCATTACAGTTATCTACTGTTATATATAGTTATCAATTGTTGATTCCTGTTTGGTGAACAGACTTAGCCTAATCCTAAGTCCATTACATGTTTCCTCTTCGGAGCCACATGACTCGTAAGCCTTTCGATTAACGGTGCTTACTTCGCCGCCGTTTGCCCCTGTTTCAAATCTAATCCCTAGCCAGTGGGGCCTCTTCCTGTGCCGCTGTCGTTACCCGCCCAGCACAGTGCTTAATACTTAAAACCTATTCGACTTCTTTCGATTCTCTGACGCTGTAATAATTTGCAAATTTTGATGAATATGAAGACCGCTAACCTTTTTTCATAATTGTTTACGCAACCACTGTGATGCTTTGAACAAACCCATTTCTTGATGAAAATCATTAAAATCTTGCCCAACCTTTTCAGGCATGAACCATTTCAATCCGGTTACTCTCGCTACTCTCTCTCCGGTCCCGGAAGCATCGTTATCCGCGCACACAATCGCATCAGGAAGGGTCTTGGCAACGCGCAAAATGTTCCCGGCAGAGAAACATACGTGGATTGAATACGGAGGCTTTAAAACGGCTTTTAAACTGAGTGCTGTGGCATATCCCTCACAGAGATAATTTTGCCCACGTGCATTGAAATTGAAAGTTGCATCATTGGTACGCTGACCTTTTAGAAATTTTTTATTCCCATGTATATCGATCAGCTGCACACCACATATATTTCCACGGAAGTACATCGGGATGACCAGAAGCGGATCGCAATCTTCTCTGTGCCATACATTGGCAAGCAGGTCACGGAAACCTTTTGAATCAAGATAGGCATGTTGTGATAGTTCACACTGAGACAGAATCCACTTAGCTTTTTCAGATGCTTTTCTTTGTAAAGCTTGACGCTCTAACGAATGCGATTTTTTCGCCACATCCATTTTTATTTTTAATTCTTTTTGCTCAAAAGCTGTTCTTGGTTTATTGTCGAACCATGTATCTGGAGTTTCTTGAATGGCCCAATTCTGAACATGTCCATACTCACCAGCAAAGTAGTACGCGCCATTTTTGCTACGAGGATGGTCTACCGTCTTAACTCTTTTCCATTTTCCAGACACCAACCCATCATCAATGATGAGGCCGCGCTCTGCTGCAAATGATACAAAGTCGTTCATGCAGCTTTCCTTTTTGCGAAAGCAATGTGTTTATGTTTAATCCAATTTTTTACTTCTTCAGACGGAAACTCAGCTACTTTTTTCCACGGTGGATATATGCCGAATTTCTCTTTATATTGATGGTATGCCCACCCCTCTTGCCACCCTTTTTGTCTTGCATACCCGAGCAAGCCGCGATAGAAAGATTCTTTGTATTCGCTAGAAAACTTTTCCTTGACCGGTTCATTGCCAAGCTCTTCCATTTCACCCGCGACTGCATGAACTGTATTTCGGACAACACGCACCGCGCCGCAGTGAACACATGAGTCAGAACCACCAACCCAAAACGCACCACACACCGGGCAATGTGCAGCTTCTTTTTCTTTTGCGGTCGGTTCTTTTTTTGTTACCTCAGAACTATCGTTAAGCTCATCAACTCCAGAGCTATACAATTTGTCCCACTGATCTTTAAAGCGCAAATAGTTTCCCGAGTGATCTAGCCATACCGCATAGGCTTTATCAGGGTGAGGGCGCATGACACGACCCAGCTGTTGAACATGACTTGAGAATGATTTAGTAAACGGTCTAGCTGATATTCCGATGCACACATCGGCCTGATCAAATCCTTTTGTCAAAATATCAGTACTGATAATTCCTACAATGTCCGAATCTAGTTTGGCGAATTCAGCTAATACCTCGGCTTTATATTCGTCAGAGTCTTTATGGGATATATCGAGAAAGTTATATCCAGATTGTTGAAACTGAGTAGCTAAAGATTTCCCATGTTCAACACCGGCACAGAAACAAATTGTTTTACGTGGCCCACCAAATATTTCATGGGTCTTTTTCAGCCACTCGGCAACAATATCTCCAACGATCTTTGCGCCTCGTTTTGTGACTTCCGCATCTGACCATTCGCCTTTGAAATTCTTTTCCGCGCCAGTCATATCAATTTCTTTGGCTCTAAAAACACGAAGCGGGGCGAGCATTCCTTGATCTACCAGTTCTCTCGTGGTAATTGCATTCACGACATGCGAATAGTAATTACCGAGTCCTTTTGTAAATGGGCTAGCTGACAAACCAATAACTCTGACTTCAGGATGATTTTCAATAAACTCAATAATTGATGCTCGATTGCAGTGAGCTTCATCGACAATTAAAAGCTTGAGTCCAGGAAAAGACTCCCGTGCTTCCAGAGTTTGCACAGAGCAAATTTGAATTTGACGGTCAGGGCGGTATCTCCAATGGCCGGACATTAAAACGCCGTGATCAATTGCATACTTTTCCAGACGTTTAGATGTTTGATCACAGAGAACACGTCGATCCATAATCATAGCCACACGTGAACCCTTGTCTGCCGCCGCTGAAAGCAATGCAATCGCTGTTTCAGTCTTTCCTGATCCGGTGGGCGCATAAAGCATAATTGCTTTGTGGGCCGCAAAAGCACCGCGCAGCTTTTCAATACTGCTTGATTGGTAATCGCGTAGGTTAAGCATGGACTGCTGCCTTCTTCTTTAAACCGTCGATCTCTCTGCGCTGCATCAGAATTTGCTTGTTCATTGCCGCATTTTCGTTCTGCAAAATATTGCGAGATTCAGTCAGCGTTTTATTAATTTCTTGAAGGGTTTTAATTTGGTTGCGCAAGTCTGCAATGATTTCAGATGCACTTTGCTCTGCCGGTGGCAAGTGACCAACTGCAATTGCATCTTTGAGTTTCTGATTTTCTTCAGCCAGATCAACTATTGCTTGATGAGCTTCTTCAAGTTCATGTTCTTTTGGATCGTAAGCATCTTCAAGTGCAATTGGTTCCATGGAACACTTGCTAGATTTAGACGCAAACTGCGGAGCAACTTGCTTGACCGCATCCTGAAATTTAACTTCACCATTAACAACCTTTTTAGCCAACTCTGGGTCGGCTTTAACTACAGCATCAGCACGTTTTTGTGTAGACAGGCTGGCTCCAGATTGTTTAGCTCTCGACGCTGTTGAATCTTGAGGGTGGTTCCATGGAACTACCCTCTGGTTGTCCTCTTGAGGGTGGTTCCATGGAACTACCCTCTGGTTGTCCCCTAACTTGTATGCCTTGGTCCAATCCTGAACACTTGCGACAATAAGCGCATGCAGATTTAAAGGAAGGTGCCTACGGTGAAAATTGGCACTCAATACATAAGCGGCAATATCGTCGCCTTCGTACTGTTTAAAAATAGGCTCAACTCCCGCCGCAAGGCATGCCTTATAACGATTGCCACCGTCCAAAATCATTCCATCAAATAAAACGATTGGCTCACGTAGGCCATGCTCCTTAATATCCAGACGTAAACAATCCAGATCTAAGTCCGAAAGTCTAGGAAAAATAGTGCAAAGTGGATGTAGTTCTAAAGTCTGCATGTCTGCTCCATATATAGAGTGCAAAAACTTGCTATTTCTGTTTCTTGGGCGTAATACTCTTGACCCCA
>CAIWKC010000145.1 GCA_903913145.1 uncultured Gallionellaceae bacterium
CTACGGCTGAAACGGCGTTATACCCACCCAATCGTTCATATAGGGTTTTATCTGCGGCACTAGCTTGTTGCGATAAAAACGTAATTAAGAATGCTACAATCAGCGTCAGTAATTGTGGATGCAAAGTCTTTTGGAATGAAAACATGGTCAATGTCCTTTTAATGTGAGTCAATCAATGGGACGGGTGCTAGCGATCTCCGTTTTTTGGACTGAATGCCAACAACCGTGAAACGTTAATTTAAAGCGACTTCTTCTTCGGTCCTCACCAGCGGGAAATCGACTACAGTTCGTGCAACAAGGTTGAAGTAGTTGGTGAAAATGTTCAAACCCACGTGAGCGATGATTTCAACCAACTCGGCATCGCTAAATCCTGCAGAACGAACAGTCTCAATTTGCTTGTCACTAATCTGTCCGCGGTTAGCTATGATCACCTTGGCAAAATTGAGTGCTGCTTGAGTTTTTGCATCGTTAGAACGGCCACGTAAATTCTCCGACAATTCTTGTTCCTTGACCCCTGCCCCTTTACCCATTAGCGTGTGAGCAGAAGCACAGTAATCACAAGCGTTTTCACCGGCACTGGTAAGGGCGAGTTGCTCGCGCAACGGTGCAGGCAAAATACCACCTGCGAGTGCTTCACTTTGCTGCAAATAGAACTGTAGCGCCGCAGGAGAATGAGCAATTGTTTTGAACAGATTCGGCACCATGCCGATTTTTGCTTTAACGGCATCAAGCATGGCTTGAGAAGCGGCTGGTGTATTAGAAGATTCAAGGGATGAGATTCGTTGCATAGTAGTCACCTATTTAGTTAACCGTGCGATGTTGCACTGAGCGAACTATGCGACAAGAAATGATACACTGGATGCTCACTCGTCTCAGAAAAGTGATTAATCGTCTCAAATGGATACTCTTTCACCGTTGATCTCACGTTTCAACCTTAGTGCCAGCGTGTTCTATAGTGGTGTGCTTTGTCAGTCCACCTCGTTTGATCCCCAGCCGGGATTGGGTTATTTGCACGTTTTACGAGAAGGTAGCGTTTCTGTAGCGGCACCGGATGGTACCTCGCAAAAAATTGTGGAACCTTCACTCCTGTTTTATCCGCGTCCTTGCGCCCATCGATTCAATTTCAGCAACGAAAGCGGAGCGAAACTAGTATGCGCAATGATCGATTTCGGTGTTGGAGAAGGCAACCCCGTTATTGCGGCGCTTCCAGAAGCATTGCTCATTCGTTTGTCCGATATACCAGAAGTAGACCCATTACTCTCGTTGATGTTTGCTGAAGCCTTTGCCGAGGCGCCCGGACGACAAACGGCTATCGATCGACTGATGGAATACTTTCTGATCCTGGTATTTCGCCACGTAATAGAAACCAAACTCATCGGAGAGAGTATTTTGGCGGGTTTGGCAGATCCACGTTTGAAGAAGGCTTTGTCCGCCATACATGAGCACCCGGAGCTTGAATGGACGATTGAGGAACTGGCAAAAAAATCAGGCATGTCACGCGCCAGATTTGCGGCCCATTTTCGTGAAACGACGGGTACGACTCCTTTGGACTACTTGACCGAATGGCGAATCGGACTTGCTCAGTCTATGCTCAAGAAAGGTAAACCATTGAAGTTGATTGCACCTGCTGTTGGCTATTCAAGCGCGATCGGGTTGAGTCGGGCGTTTGTCCGCCGTATGGGGATGTCACCAGGAGAATGGTTGCAGCGCTAAAGGTAACTATGTGAACCAGATTGATTAAAAAATTGAGTTTCAAGATTACTCACAGCATTGCAAACTATTTTTTTAATTATCAGAAATCCACGAACTGAGTTTAAATTCACTGGCAATGATACATGCAAGCTTTAATGCCAAGACAATACATTTCAAGTTTATCGAAAATTGCCAATCTATTGATATCTATAGCATAAAAGAGGAAATCAGCCCCACGTTGACCAAGCTGAATAATCATTCCAATTGTCGAGTAGCAGTCTCCTGTTATGTCGGCCGTTCGGGAACAAGATACTTTTTTGAATTTGCAAAATTAAGCTGATTTAAAATTCCGGATTATCAGATCTCGAACTTACCCTAATATCCCATTGCAAACAAAAACTAGAATTGCAATGAAATAGAACAAGTCATCATTACCGGATTTTGGTGATTTTCTGAAATGGTAATTTGTTTTTGCAAAATGTATGTCCGCGCTTGAATTGCGGTAGCACACTTCGATGGCCTTCAAAATAAATTAACTATTCGAGTGAGAAGTAACTGCCACTCATCTGTTCCCATCCCCATCTATATATTAAATTTAGATAAGCAATCAAAAAATAATTGGTTCACGCGTATAAGACAAATTCCTAAGATGCATCCCGTCATGGTGCACAAAGGAATCAACATGCAACTCAATTCAGTTATTGCCAATAAGGGGGTAGTTCAACTCGGTTATTGGGCAAAGCCACAAATTAACCAGCCAGTTACTCTGGGCAATCTGCATTTATTACCCAGTTCAAATCGCGTCAAAGTTGATGGTGTACCAATACTTTTGAGGCCAATGGAGTTTCGACTTTTGCATTTTTTCATGACCAATCCAGACGAAGTCCATACCCGTGAATATCTGTTGAAAAAAATATGGGGTGGATGGGTTATCGTCAATTCGCGAACAGTAGATGTTCATATTCGGCGTCTCAGAATAACACTGCAGCCTTTTGGATTGGATCAATGGGTACAAACCGTGCATTGCAGAGGCTATTTATTTTCTTCCGAATCAAAAAAAGAAATTTCTATTTATTAAAGGAGCGTTACCATGAAATTCAAATTGTTGACTAACACATTATTTGCCGGTGCGCTTGCATTGACTTTGGCAGGTTCAGGCTATGCAGCGGAAATCAGTCTATTAAATGTTTCCTATGACCCGACTCGTGAGTTATATCAAGAGTACAACGCGGCCTTTTCAAAATACTGGAAAGAAAAGACAGGTGACGACGTCTCGGTAAAATCCTCTCATGGAGGTTCGGGCAAACAAGCGCGTTCCATCATCGACGGATTGGAGGCAGATGTAGCAACATTGGCGCTTGCGGCCGATATTGACGCTTTGAATAAAAATGGTGAACTGGTTCCCGCCAACTGGCAGACACGTTTTAAAAATAACAGTACGCCGTACACCTCCACTATTGTATTGATCGTGCGTAAAGGCAATCCAAAAAACATAAAGGAATGGGCCGATTTGATCAAACCGGGTGTTGCCGTGATCGTGGCCAACCCAAAGACTTCTGGTGGTGCTCGCTGGGCATATTTAGCCGCTTACGGAGATGCACTTAAACGCAACAATAATGATCAAACGAAGGCAAGGGAATACATTGCCAAGCTTTATGCGAATGTTCCTGTGTTGGATTCCGGTGCGCGAGGAGCAACGGTTTCTTTTGCCGAACGCGGCTTGGGGGATGTCTTGCTCTCGTGGGAAAATGAAGCAGGTTTGGTTGCCAAAGAATTTGGCGTAGACAAATTTGAAGTGGTTGTTCCACAGCAAAGTATTTTGGCTGAGCCTCCGGTGAGTGTCGTTGACAAGAATGTCGACAAGCACGGCACACGCAAAGTAGCAGAAGCCTATCTGGAGTATCTCTACTCACCGGAAGGCCAGGAGATTGCAGCAAAGAACTTCTACCGTCCAAGCGATGCAAAAGTCGCTGCAAAATATTCCAAGCAGTTTCCAAAAATAAAGCTGTTTACTATAGATGAAATATTCGGCGGCTGGACAAAAGCACAGAAGGAACATTTTGCCGACGGCGGCGTGTTCGATCAAATATATAGCAAGAAATAATAATGCATGCTCTTCACCGTTTAAATGCATTACAGAATGAGTTACGTAGCACACTCAGTCTGAATGACGACTACCGTTTGGAAGTTAATGGTGAAGATGTCCGAGCCAATTTTATCGGAATGCATTTAAGCAGTGTGTTCCAGCCTATCGTTGATTTGAGACGAAAAGAACCGCTTGGCTATGAAGCATTGCTGCGTGCTTCCGATAATAAGGGTAATTCTATCGAACCTCCTGCAGCATTTCGTCGGGCTGAAGTTGCGGAACGTCTGGTCAAGTTTGATCGTCTATGCCGAACTTTGCATACACTCAATTTCCTGAATATGGGCAACAACCGAGGTCTGCTATTCCTTAATGTACATCCTGAATTATTGGTTGCGGTTAATTCTCACGGCAAAGTATTTGAACAGGTATTACATCAGCATGATGTTTCAACCCATGAAGTGGTGATCGAGATTCACGAAGGCGCGGTAAGTGAAGAGAAACTGCTTGCAGCAGCGATTGCAAATTACCGCGAGCGCGGATATAAGATTGCTATCGATGATTTCGGCAAAGAACATTCCAACCTGGAAAGGCTATGGACACTTTCACCTGAATACGTAAAGCTTGATGGCGCAATCATCCAGCAAGCAGCGTTTAATCCGAAATTGCAACGTATCTTGCCAAAACTTGTGGAGATCATCCGTGAGTTGGATGCTGAAGTCATCGTCGAAGGAGTTGAAACGGAATATCAACTTGAATTGGCGCGACATGCAGGAATATATTTTGTTCAAGGCTATTTGCCAGGTCGTCCCGCCCATTCTTTAAGCTGGGGCACTCAGCTTATCTTAGGTAGCGCAATGTCACAACCCCCAGTTTTCATGCGTCACTTTGAGCAAACTTTACGCGGTTGATAACAACATTTTTTCTGATCCTATATTTTATTGGTGCAGTTAATTTACCTCTTTTATAACACGATATTAAAAATTGTTATCCTGCTGATTGGCTGGTTGCAGAGACTTGCAATTATTTTCATATTGAACCTTCGTATACTTAATTACGACGTTCTCCACTGCTTGATACCACAGAAAAAATAGGCACCCAAGGTGGGTGCCCAAACGGGAGGAGAGAATATGAAAGTAGTTAACTTTCACAGTTGAATTCTAAATCTGGTGAAAGATTTGCTGAACCAATTAATTCTGCGAACGATAGCTGATTCGCATATATCGCTACTACATCCGGTTATCAAAAATCATGCAAAGGTTAGAAAAATAATTTGGTTAGTTATTTGCTGACACTCTCATAGACTTCTTCATGACGCATTTCCGAATGGAGACGTTGAATTTGCGAAGGAGGTTTAGATGGCAGCACTAATTATCGGCGGCGACAGAATCGATTCGATCAGAAATGAGCTATTTGCACAGGGTGTAACTGTCATTTCGCATTGGGATGGGCGTAAGCACGGTGAAAAGAACAATACTATTCCAAAAAACACTCATCGCATCGTGGTGCTTACCAACTATGTCAATCACAGCCTGGTAGGAAAAATAAAGAAAGAAGCGAAGAGCCTCAGCATACCTATCGAATTCACTAAAAATTCTCGGCGGTATATGTCCTATGTCGCTTAATTGCAAACAATATCTTCAGTAAAGGAACAAACATGTCTTCATTCATTAATCGTTTGATCAATTTTATTATACACACTCAACCCAAGGAGAATACCGTGTCAGATGCAAATAAGAAATTTGGATTCAATACTCGCCAATTGCATTCGGGTTATAAACCAGACCCCACTACCGGCTCGCGCGCTGTACCAATCTATCAAACGACCAGTTACCAGTTTCGCAACACGGAACATGCGGCCAATCTGTTCGCATTGAAAGAGCTGGGTAACATTTATACTCGTTTGAACAATCCAACCAACGATGTCCTGGAACAAAGAGTCGCCGATTTGGAGGGAGGCGCTGCCGGGCTTGTTACAAGTTCTGGGCATTCAGCACAAGCGCAAGCAATCTTCACGCTGGCAAATGCAGGTGACCACATCGTTTCATCCAGCCGTTTGTATGGCGGCACCTATAATCAATTTGCTTACACATTACCTAAACTGGGTATTGATGTTACCTTTGTCGATCCAACTGACCCGTCAGTTTTTGAGAAAGCGATTCGACCCAACACCAAGATCATTTATGGAGAAACGCTGGGTAATCCTGACATCGCCGTATTCCCAATCGAAGAAGTCGCTTCCATCGCTAAAAAGCATAGTATCCCGCTGGTGATCGACAATACCTTGGCAACGCCATATCTATTTCGTCCGCTTGAATGGGGTGCAAACATCGTTGTAGAAAGTACCACCAAATTTATTGGTGGACATGGCACCAGCATCGGCGGTGTGATCGTTGATGGTA
>CAIWKC010000146.1 GCA_903913145.1 uncultured Gallionellaceae bacterium
GTATGATTCAACAATGGAATCAAAGGAAGTACGCCATGCCTTGCACACAATCTGAACTGAAAATTTGAACCGAGGATTTGTTATGATAACTACACTTCAGATAGAACGCATGTCCCGCAAGGAGAAGCTTCAGACGATGGAAGCCCTTTGGTCTGACTTGTCAAAGACGGATACTGAGGTGAAATCTCCTGCATGGCATAAAGAGGTTTTAAAGGAGACCGAAGCCAGATTTGCAATGGGTGAGGAGCCGTCCACGGATTGGGAATCGGCAAAACGAGAACTTTGGAAGCGTTTTGAATGAGGATAAAAATCCTCACATCAGCTATGGATGACCTCTACGCGGGTCGTCTCTTTTACGAAAAACAAGGGTAGGAGTCGGTGTGTATTTTTTTGACTCACTGTTCTCCGATTGACACTTAAAGCATGATACGGGCATTCCCCCGGAATGATTCTCCCGCCTGCGTTAAGAATTGATGCCCAAAAGAGAAAGGGAGGCTGGCTATCCAGTCTCCCTTTCCGAACTGCTAAAACTTTTGTTGGCCGATGCCCAACCGAACGATATTTGCTGTTATAGCTGACCTCGTTCCAAGGTGCTTCTCGGACCCGCAGGGCTGTTGCTCCTGCATCATCTTTATAGACCGTAGGGCACAGGTACAGTCTGTTTGATAATTGTAGTCTTGGTGAATTTTGTTGTCAATCAAAATATTTTTGCTGACACGTTACCTGACCGGACTTAACAAGCATAACGCATCTATTTCGGCGTCAGGATAAACCGTCTTAACAACATCGTATGCACTTTTGAGAGTAGCGCCGGAACTCATTAAGTCGTCAACAAGCAACACCTTGTTGATTCTACTTGTCGCGACACGGTTAATGGTTAACGGATGTATCATCGGGCGCAATTGGGTCGTAACGTCTTTCATGGAGAAAGGATGTTTAGCTACATCTTTTTCCAGCTTCTTTCGTAACGCAACAAGATCCCTATGGTGCTTTGTTGAATGTATCCGAGTGAGATCCGCCAACACTTCGCCATTTGTTTTTTTACGAAGAAAATTGGTAACTACCATCCCACCTTTTTGATGTCGAACAACCCGTTTTGCAAGAATCAAACTTATCCCGTGCCTTGAAGGCATAGGTACAATTATATCGTAATGTATTCCTGACAATATTTTTCGTAGTACAATACGAAAATTACGTACGAGATTGCTAATTTCTTTAGAAGTTATCGTGTAGCCTTGTAAATTCTTTAAAGCATATATAAGTGGGTTCCCATCGTTTGCGCGACTTTTTGATTTTACTCGTCGAAAAACAAATGAGACATGCATATCTTCAAAATTGGTTACTGTAGGGTTTTTCTCGTGCCCCGTTACTACAAGGTGCTCATGGTTTGAATCTACTGAAACCTTTTTGTCAACCCCAACATTTATTCCCACAGGCTTCGTCTGCTCCATATATATGATAGTTTTATCAATATATCATGACATTTGATAGCTTCGCAAAATAAAAGCCATGCCTGCAAGCTGTAATCAAGATTATGGAATTTGTTTATGTTCGGTGCTACGCCTATAACTCCAATCCTGGCAGACTCCTGACAATTTTCATGGTCTCCAGACCGACGGTGATGACCCGCTGGAAAAGTACCAAGAGTTAGGGCGGGTTGCTCATCGTTTCCGTCGTGCAGTCGTTGACGTCATTGACGATACCTCTGTCTCGGAATATCGGATATAACGCTGGTGTTTGTTGATTTTTTACACCTGGTTGCGATAGAAACGCATAATTGTATGGGCGTCCCCCTTTGTCCCCTTTGTCCCAATTGAGGCGTAAAAAGGGATCAGCTTTGGATCGGCAGGGAAGAGAACTATATTGTCAAAAGGGAAAAACTTGGCGGACTCAAGTGCTTTATCAAATACGATCGACATGAGGTAAGCAGAAGCGGTCATTCCTTCCAGTGCATCGATGGATTTCCCGCGAAATTGTTTTGATACAAAAAGAAGATCTACTAACAAATAGAACTTATTAGGGTTTTCATCAGGTAGCTGATGAATGTTTACCGAAATGAAACCATAATCTCTTCTGTCGATTTGAAGCGCATGAATTTTGATGCCCTCGCAAAAAGTCTATTCAGAGTCTTTGCGAGGAACGAAGTGACGAAGCAATCTGCTTTTATTTCAGCAGGTTGCCA
>CAIWKC010000147.1 GCA_903913145.1 uncultured Gallionellaceae bacterium
ATCAGAGGGCTCAATATCACCAATAACAAAAATATCTTGAGCGTTTAAAGGTAGGCCGATTGGGAAGAGTTTTGAGGATATTGATCTTTCCCAGAAAAATAGTCTTCCTAAGATTACGTAAAATATGAGTAACTTTTGAAAGAAAGAATTGAAAAGGATACCGAAGCAGAAGTTAACGACTGAGTTTAAGGAACTAGCTGTCAAGCATGTGAAAGAGGCAAATCGATTGGTGCAGGGTCGTATGAATTGGGACTGAAAGACCAAACGCTTCCCAACTGAGTCAATTCCTAAAGTCCTTCATTCCAATGCTCGTATTTTGTAAGTTGAAACCCCTAACTCGTAAAGACGGGCATTGACTGCCAGTCACTGGGTTGATTCTATTGACCCAACAATTGAATACACCAAAACGACAGAAATCCTCCGAATAGAACCAGAGTTGAAATGGGTTTTTCTTCTACTGTGTGGGCCTCCATCAGTAGTTCTTCAGTAACCAAGTATAGTAACGCTGCCGCACTAAAAGCCAACGCGCCGCCGATTACAGCATGCGAAGCACCCGTTAACAGGGCATTACCTATCAACGAGAATATCAGCACAGTGGAGCCCAATGCTCCTGAGATGGCGATGATGCGCCAACCAGTCGTTGTCTCTGATGCCAGTGCCAAACCGAGAAATAAAAGCTCTACCGACAACCCCAGTGCAAGGATTGTTCCCGTTTCGCCACCGGCAGCGAAGCCTGCTCCAATGATGAAACCATCGGTTGCCACGTCAATAAAGGTTGCCAATAGTAAACCGGTACTCAGACCTACTGCCGCTTCTTTGACATTAGCTTTTTTTTCGAGGCGCATCGTCCACAGCTTTAACCCATACATGAATAAACTACCCAAAGCGAATGAGGCAACCAAGACAAGACCTGGAGCATGTTCTCGTCCAATCTCAGGCAGCAATTCCACGGCTAACGCCGCCAACACCACGCCAGCGGCAAAGTGCTGTATCAAGCTGCGCATTTGATGATTGGGGCTCCAGACAGCGGCGAGGATGCCGCCACCAAGGGCAACCAAGGCAGGTATCGCCATGATCAATATTTCGTGTATGTTCATCGTGAAGTGTGCCTATGTAAATTGAACAAATAGTACTAGTCTAAAATTATGTAAGTGGTCAGTCGTTATCTCGCCCCTCTTTGCGATTTCCATCTCCTTTACCTTCTCCGTGTTCACTGGCGCTTCGGTGACACTCAACACAATTATCGAAATTGCGCATACCTTCTTCAATATGCTTACGGCGTATGTTGTCTGGCGTGTGTTCGTGGCAACCATAGCAGGTATATCGCTGGTAGTCGTTGCCTGAATGGCAAGTCACACAGTTGGCATTGTGGTCACTATCCAAACCGAAATACTTGGCGTGGTCAAAGGTAGCAGGAGTCCATTTCCCGCGTTGGTGCCACGACCTATGTCGTTTTCGGAAACGTCGTGGAACATGCAAATAGTGCCACTGCTACCGTGGGCGAATATGCCGTTACGGCGACCGTGGACATCGAAAACGGGAGCTGGGTCATCGCGAGCTGGAACGGACGGCCATCGTAAAAACGATGCCTTAAATTAACGAGTAGCAAAATATCTC
>CAIWKC010000148.1 GCA_903913145.1 uncultured Gallionellaceae bacterium
CTTTAATCCGTTGTCAGCTTTTTCGGTATCCGTACTTACAAGCGGGGCACCGAACTTAATATTTACTTCCCTTTGTGCTTGATCGCTATCTGCGCCAAAACAACTGATTGTAAGTATCTTACAGGAATTCCTCAACTGCGGCGCAATATCATTACCGATCATTTTAATAGTTTCGGATTGTTTAAGGATTATATCAGATTCATTTGTGGCATTCTGTCCGGTCGCTGGAATATGAAATATAATCGATTCTGCTAAAGAAGCCTTTGCACATATCGCCTGAGTCATTGCATGTATAATTTCTTCAAATCCCTGAAAATGACGATCTATAATCTTTATGTCTCCGGCAAGTGAAGCCGCATTAAATATTTCTGGCTTTAACAAACTTGCTTTTCTTAATCGTTCTTGATTTTTTTTAACAATATCTTCTATTGCATCCGTGCCATTCATAACCATTGTTGCATCAAGATTTATATTAGCGAACATAATAGACATCTGTTGAAACATTACGGGTAAAGAAGCGAGCATAATTTCATAATCATAAATCGCCTTTAAATAACCAATAAAATCACTTGTTGACCAGCCAAGTTGTTGAATAGCCGCCCAGTAAGGTAAAGCATAAGGTTTTAACATACTTGCTCTTTGAGTATTAACTTTTTGAGCTCCCAGCGGAACATATATAAAATCAGGTTGTGAAATAGTCAGTGAGGGTGATTTATGCATTCAGAAAAACGCAAAGAAAGACGGGCAGTTTATACACATCAACCCAAAGGGAAGCTACAAGTCCTTCTTGGTGATCAAGCTCTTGAAGTTTATACAGTAAAGGATGCTTCTCAGTCTGGTTTGCAGCTTGAAGTTGGCCACAAGGTAATTGCCGGAGAAAATATCCTAGTCAGATACCGTAGTAATGAAGTCGACCTCAAGCTGAATGGAACCGTCATGTGGAGCAGGGTTTTTGTTCCTGAAACCCCGGATAGTGCTGCTCCTGAAAGTTTCCTTCTTGGGGTCAGACTTGCGAGTCCATCACTGTTACAAACCTTCTGGTAATACAATGTTAATCAAAAGGGATGTGTCTGATCTAAAAAGAACCGGATATATTAATTCAAGCCGCGTTATACAAGTAAAACCGGTTTACCTTTAAAAAATGCTATGTCCGTAAGTTGAGTTGGTCATTTTTTCAAAATATTTCAACTGGTATACGCACACACCCCCTCCCCAACCCTGATGAACTAACTAGCCATCTCACTAAGCTGCAAAAAACGCAGCAAGTGATTGGCTATCCCCCGGTGCGAGAGGGGGAAAATTCAACAACCAAACAAGTAGTTGCATTTAGCTTCCCTCTCCCACCGTGGGATAACCAGCGACTTGGCTGGTGACTTTGCCAGCCTTAGTCGAATGGCTAGCTAGTTCATCAGGGACTGAGGGAGGGGGTGAATTTTGGCGTTGTGACTAATCATGTTCGGATAATGCTTTATCACTTAAAAAGTCTATACACTGCACGACTTGCGACATTTCCAACGCTATTTACGGACATAGCCTTAAAAAATAAAACCCGCTCTCGCGGGTTTTATTTTGCATAGCCTAATTCAGTCGAACTACTTCAATTTTGTTTCTTTATAGAGAACGTGCTTACGTGCAACAGGATCAAATTTCTTGATCTCGATCTTCTCGGGAGTTGTACGCTTGTTCTTGTTGGTGGTATAGAAATGGCCGGTACCGGCGCTGGATTCCAGTTTAATTTTCTCACGCATGATCAGTACTCCTTAGATATTTTGGCCATTCGCGCGCATTTCGAACAACACGGCATCAATTCCGTTTTTGTCGATGGTGCGCAACGCGGCATGGGTCAGGCGCAACGACCCCCAACGATTCTCAGATTCGCCCCACAGACGACGGCGCTGTAGAGTCGGCAAAAAACGACGCTTCGTTTTATTATTCGCGTGGGAAACATTATTACCCACCATCGGGCGTTTTCCTGTTACTTGACAGACACGTGCCATGATTCAACTCCAACCAGTTTTTCAAAGAGGCGCGATTCTACACTAAACCACTTTTCGGTTCAACAATTTATCGCGTCTAATATTACCGAACAGAAATCACGGCGTATTTACTCAAGCGGGCGAACTCAAGGTAGCCGTGAGCTGCTGCTATTTTTTTGAATTCAAGTTGAAGTTCAGGCATTATCAGCCTTGTGGCATATTTGCCGGATAAAACTGAGAAAATTTTATCACCAAGTACGCAGAGTAACTATAAATAGGTAAGATTTACAGAGATTAATTGAATAACCACAAGGATGATTCGGTTTTGTGCCCCTGGTCGTTATTTTTCTATGCGAACACAGTGTTCTGTGTGGCTTGAGCTGCATTTTTGAAGTGCCATTCTGCCGAATTTAAAGTTCCGCTCTTAATTTAGATGAATAATTCTCTCCAACTTGTTTTAATCCTGCTTGCCGTCGCGGTTGGCGTGGTGGTGTTATGCCGTATTTTGCGTTTGCCAGCGATGTTAGGCTACCTCATCGTTGGAATTATGATCGGCCCGCATGCCCTTGCTTGGATCCCGGACGCTCCTGAAGCCAGACATCTAGCAGAATTCGGCGTTGTATTTTTGATGTTTAGTATTGGTCTGGAATTTAGCCTGGCCCGCCTGCGCGCCATGCAACGAATCGTCTTTGGTCTCGGCACGGCACAAGTGGTACTCACCATGGTGCTGGTCATGATTTCCTCGCTGTTCTTTACCTTGGATTGGCGCGAAGGGCTTGCTTTGGGAGGAGTGTTGGCGATGTCTTCCACAGCGATAGTAAGCAAATTACTGGTCGAGCGTGCCGAACTGAGTTCCGCACACGGCAATATAATTATGGGCGTCTTGCTATTCCAGGATTTGGCGGTTGTACCTCTCATTATTATTATTCCCGCCTTGGGCAATAGCTCGGGCAACCTTACCGCTATTATTGCTTTTGCAATACTAAAAGCCGCATTGCTCTTGTCTGTCTTATTAATTTTCGGTCAACGCTTGCTGCGGCCCTGGTTCAATTTGGTCGCGCAACAGAAATCTTCCGAATTATTTATGCTCAACGTACTACTATTCACCCTTGGCCTTGCTTTTCTCACTGAGTTAAGTGGATTATCAATGGCGCTGGGCGCATTTGTAGCCGGCATGCTTATTTCTGAAACAGAATATCGTTTTCAGGTCGAAGAAGACATCAAACCGTTCCGCGACGTCTTGCTTGGATTATTCTTTGTTACCATCGGAATGATGCTGGATGTGCGTATTGTTCTCAACGGCTTTGGTTGGGTGCTGCTGATATTGCTCATCCTTCTGCTGTTCAAAGCAGCTGTTGTAGCTTTGCTGGTGCGCTGGTACGCAAAAGATTGGGGTATGGGCATTCGCACCGGCCTGGGATTGGCACAGGCCGGAGAGTTCGGTTTTGTCTTGTTGACGTTAGCCGGGGGCGCTCAATTGCTTGCACCTGAGGTGATGCAAAATGTCCTCGCGGCAATGCTTATCTCAATGTTGATCGCTCCCTTTCTGATTCAGCACACCGAAACCATTGTGCGACGTTTGTCACCCGATGAGTGGATGAATCAGGCCATGCGTATACACCAGATCGCCGTGCACACGATGCGCTCCGATTCGCACATCATAGTTTGTGGTTATGGGCGAAGCGGCAAGGCGCTGGGGCAATTCTTGGCGCATGAAGGCATTAAATTTATGGCCCTGGAGCTTGACCCCCGTTGCGTGCGCGAGGCCGCTGCAAAAGGTGAAAATGTAACTTATGGCGACGCCACCAAGCAGGAGGTTCTGCAAGCTGCAGGTCTCATGCGTGCCAAGGCGATTGTAATTACTTACGACGATTCACACTCCGCCTTGAAAATTTTGCACCATGTTGCACATGCGCGCCCGGGATTGCCGGTTGTTGTGCGCACAGCAGACGATACACATGTGGAAGCACTCAAGCGCGCCGGAGCCGCTGAAGTCGTCGCTGAAGTATTGGAAGGTAGCGTTATGCTTGCCTCCCAAGCACTATTGCTATCGGGGGTGCCACTTAATCGCGTGATCAGGCGAATTCAGGAAACCCGCGCCAAACGCTACAGCGTATTCAGCAGCTATTTCCGCTCTACTCAGGTTGCGGCAGGTGATGCAACTGAAACCCATCAAGCGCGCTTCAATAGCCTGGTGCTCAGCCATAACGATAACGCTATCGGAAAAACACTCGGGGAAATAAATCTCTCCGAAATCGGAGTTGAAGTGAATTCTGTGCGCCGTCATAACGTTGAAGACAGTCACCCTGCAACTGACATGATATTGCGTGCAGGAGACGTGCTGATGCTGCTGGGTGAACCGGTGTCCTTGTCCGCGGCAGAAAAACGCCTGCGCGGAGAGAATCACAGTAGCCAAATTCAATAACCATGATCCAATCTATCCCCGTCATGGATAATAAAAATTATATCCACGCTTTGCTCGGCGTATTGCCAAAGAATTTCACACCGGGGGAGGTTGCTTCAATTCACCGGGCCTGCGAATTAGCTGAACCGTTTTATGCCGGTAAATTCGATCTGACCAATGCACCAATTTTGCAGCATGCGCTAGGCGCGGCTGAAATACTCGCTAAAATGAATATGGATTGCGCATCAATCACTGCTGTGATTTTACATGCGCTGCCCGAATATTTTAATGATTGGCGCGAAAAAATTAAAACTGAATTAGGCAGCGACGTGTGTGAGTTATTGGAAGGTATCTCGCGCATGGAACAGATTCGCCAGTTCAGCGAAATGGGCAACATACCCGACAATGAAAACAAAAAGGGTGATCAAGCACAACAGATAGAAACGCTGCGCAAAATGTTGCTGGCAATGGTACAAGATATTCGGGTAGTTATCATCAAACTCGCCGAGCGCACTCAGACCATGCGCAATCTTTCCCGCGCCGCTTCAGAGCAACAGAAAATCATTGCGCGCGAAACTCGGGGCATTTTCGCTCCACTGGCGAACCGACTCGGTGTGTGGCAAATCAAATGGGAACTGGAGGACCTCTCTCTGCGTTATCTGGAGCCGCAGCTCTACAAACAAGTCGCCGGCTTGCTGGATGAACGCCGTGTTGACCGCGAACAATACATTGCAGATGTGCTGATATTGTTAAAGCACGAATTGGCTCAATCAAACATTCAAGCCGATGTGACGGGTCGCCCCAAACACATCTACAGTATCATCAATAAAATGAAGCGCAAGCATATTGAGTTCAATGAACTTTATGATGTGCGTGCAGTGCGTATTCTTGTAGGTGATCTGCGCGATTGTTACACCGCGTTAGGCTTGATTCACAATCTGTGGCAACCGATACCGGGTGAATTCGACGACTATATTGCCCACCCCAAAAGCAACGGCTATCGCTCCTTGCACACAGCGGTGATTGGTCCTCGCGACTTGGCGATTGAAGTGCAGATACGAACCACTGAAATGCACCATCATTCCGAACTCGGTGTCGCGGCCCATTGGCGCTATAAAGAAGGCGGCAAGTCCGATGCCAAATTTGATGAAAAAATCGCATGGCTGCGCCAGATACTGGAATGGAAAGAAGATATCGCGGACAGTGGCGACATGCTGGAGCAGTTCAAGAGCGAGTTGTTTCATGATCATGTCTACGTGCTTACGCCGCAGGGCAAAGTGATCGACTTGCCCAAAGGCGCGACCCCGGTTGATTTTTCCTACACCTTGCACACCGATCTCGGGCATCGTACGCGCGGTGCAAAAGTGAATGGCAACATCGTGCCACTGAATTACAAATTGCAAAATGGTCAACGTGTTGAGATTCTGACGTCAAAAATAGGCGCTCCCAGCCGCGACTGGATCAACCCTAACCTCGGCTATTTGCAAAGCGCACGCGCCCGCGCAAAAGTACGTCAGTGGTTTAAGATGCAAAATTTCGACGAGCACGTTGCACAGGGAAGAACACAACTGGATAAAGAATTGCACCGGCTTGGCGTCACCTCAATCAATCAGGACAAACTCGCGCAGCGCTTGCACTTTAACAAGCTTGAAGATTTATTGGCTGCAATTGGTCGCAGCGAAGTTACCCAGCACCAAATTGTCAATGCGACTCAAGAAGAATTACCGGGCAAAATAGAAGAAACCAAACCGGTTCTTCAGCGCGCCGTTATTACAAGTCAAACTTCCGCAGGCGTGCTGGTCGAAGGCGTTGGAAATCTACTCACCAAAACTGCACAATGCTGCCATCCCCAACCGCCTGATACTATCGTTGGCTATGTCACACGTGACAGGGGAATCACGCTACATCGTAAAGACTGCCCTGCCATGAATAGGCTACCGGAAAGTCGACGCGACAGAATGTTAGAGGCGCAATGGGGTAGCAACCAGGGTGATGCGATTTTCCTGGCAAAAGTTCATGCATTGAAAAAATCTTAGGCATTAACTTCGCTTTCAATTGCAGTGAACAACCTTGAACTTCATCAGAGCTATATTTTTTAATAACTTGCTAGCAGTTTGAATTTCATTCCGGTTGGCATGTTTTATTTTTGAAATCCGCACTGGCTGATAACCAGCACTGCCGCATCATCGTTAGGGGCATTGCCATTCAAACTTTCCTTCCAAACCTGGTTAAAGATCTTGGTGGATAACGTATTTCCATATTCCTGAATAACGCCAAATACCCAGTCTTCACCCAAATTTTCCCCTGCGGCTCCTTGCGACTCAAATACGCCATCAGTACAGGTCAGCAATACTGAATTTTCAGACCAAGGGGCGCTCATATATTTAAAATCGAGTTCACTTGCAGCCAAAATTCCAAGAGGAAGATTGCTGGAACTAAAAGCACGCATTTCGCCTCCATTGTTCAAATATACCTTAGGGGTTCCGCCAATCCATCCGGTCAATTTTGACGCAGCCGGGTCCAGATTTAGAAATGTCCCCGCCAGAAAATTTCCCGGTATCGAATATTCAAGCACTTTGTCATTTATTTCTGCGACGATACTATCCAATGCAAAGCCCTTTTTTGACATCGCTATGAAAGCCGTTATTGCAGGCATCAGATTGATGGCGGCATGTAAACCATGTCCCATTGCATCCAGCATCATCACATTTAATCCGCCATCTGGAGTGGGCATAACTGAAATTGCATCTCCGCAAAAGCTGGGTGATGCCGACTCGATGGTGTATTCAATCCTTGGATCGTTCTGGCTCTTGTCCAAATAATGATTCATGACCACTGAAGCTAGTGCGGCTTCTTTTTCTTGCACTTCTCTATATCGAGTGAGCTGAAGTTGCATAGTATGTACTCGGCCCATCACATTCATTTTTGCCAGGAGCTTTGTCGGATCTACCGGTTTAGAGAAAAAATCATCCCCCCCCACCTTTAACGCATGTAAAAAATCAGTATCGTCCGACAATCCGGAGAGAAAGATGATTGGCACCCATTCGTGGTGCTCGGCACGTATCACACTGGTCGTTTCATATCCGTTCAATCCGGGCATGATCACATCCATTAATACCAAATCCGGTTTGACCTGGCGGAATTTTTCAATTGCCTGTTCGCCTGAAAAAGCCAAATGTACTGTGTGACCATATCGTCCGAGCAACGCGGCAATCAGCATCGCCTGTGATTCTTCGTCTTCCACAAGCAAAACGGAAAGCGCTTTCCCTGCAACGTCTTTTAAAAGACCAATCAGGTCTTCGTCGTTCATCGCTCGAATAAAATCGTTCATGCTCATTTGTTTCCCCTTTCGATTCTAATTCGCGTGTGTTGAATTAGCGCGAAGGCAAAATGAATAGCTTTTCAGCGGAATAATGGCTTATGAGAGGCTAATTTGGATAACCAGAATACTACAATTTTGCGCGCATCGGGCGTGGCTGCATTAAATACATTGCTACAGTTTCATGAAGTTTGTTTACTTTCTCCATCAACCAAGCTCCGCTCCACCAACAAAGAATGCAATCTGCGACTATCTGCCCGCAACACGGTAAATTGCCACTCTCCTAGCTGAATGATCTCACTGCGTTTGGGGAGTTGGCCTGCGGCCTTGAGGACAAGGCCGCCTACGGTGTCACAGTTATCGTCGCTAAAATCCGTTCCAAGCGCTTCGTTAAAATCAGCGATTTCAGTTTCAGCTTTGACACGCCAATGCGCATCATCCTGGCGAATGATGTTGTCTTCGTCTTCATCAAAATCGTACTCGTCTGAGATGTCCCCGACAATCTGTTCCAGCACGTCTTCAATTGTGACCATACCGCACACGCCACCATATTCATCCACAACCAGCGCAATGTGGTTGCGGTTGCTGCGAAAGTCCCGAAGGAGTACGTTAAGGCGTTTGGATTCTGGTACAAACACGGCAGGGCGCAGCATGTCGCGCACATCGAATTCTTCACCCGCGTAATAACGGAGTAAATCTTTTGCCAGCAAAATTCCGATAATGTTGTCTTTGTCTCCATCCGTAACGGGGAAACGCGAGTGCGCTGTTTCGATTACATAGGGAATAAATTCTTCGGGTGGCTGGCTGATGTCGATGACATCCATTTGAGCGCGGGGAAGCATGATTTCGCGCACCTGGCGCTCGGAGACCTGAATAACGCCTTCCATCATCGAGAGCGCATCTGCGTCCAACAGGTTGCGCTCGTAAGCGCTGTGCAACAGTTCAATCAACTGTTCGCGATCTTCCGGTTCACGCAACAACAACATGGAGAGCCGTTCCAACAGGGTGGGTTTGCTACCGTTACTTTCTGAACCGTCCATACACCAAACATTAACTAACGAGATAGGGCGCAGGATACCTTAATTTGAGCATTAACGCAGTTTCGCGCGACTCCATCCTTTCGGCTTCTCGCTTTTTTTCATGGTCGTAACCCTGAAGATGTAAAGCAGCATGAATAGTTAGATGGGCGTAGTGAGCTAGCAAGTCCTTACTTTGTTCTTTCGCTTCACGGTAAACAACGGGGGCACAAATGACAACATCACCGTAGAGCGGATCGGTATCGTTATAAACAAAAGTAAGCACGTTGGTAGCATAATCTTTATTCCGATAACTTAGATTAAGCGCTCGCCCTTCGATCTCATCAACGATGCGCAAAGCGATTTGAACATCTTGCTCCAATGCAACTTTGACCCAACGCCGAAACTGTTGACGCGTCGGTAGTGTTCGAGCTTTAGAGGCATATTGCACCGACAATGAAAGTTGATGAACCTCGTTCATTTTCAATTTGCGCCGACCAATTCACCCCGTAAGGTATGCATAGATACGGCAACAATGGTCACTTCGACGAACTTGCCAACCATTTCGGCCGGACCAACGAAATTCACCACTCGGTTATTGTCAGTACGTCCAGCTAACTCACGCTGATCTTTTTTAGAAATACTTTCAACAACAACCCGTTGTGTCGTTCCCACCATTTTTTCGGCGACTGCATTTTCCAGTTCATCGATTCTGGATTTTAGCCGCTTCAAACGTGACATCTTGGTTTCGTAAGTCACTTCATCAGCCATTTCCGCTGCAGGAGTACCGGGTCTGGGGCTGTACAAAAAACTGAAACTGGCATCGAAACCCACCTCTTCGATCAATTTCATGGTTGCCTCAAAATCGCTTTCTGTCTCCCCGGGAAAGCCGACGATAAAGTCAGACGTAATGGATATATCAGGACGCAACGCGCGCACTTTGCGTATGATCGATTTATATTCTAACGCTGTGTACCCGCGCTGCATTGCTGCAAGCACGCGATCCGAGCCGGATTGCACCGGCAGATGAAGATGGTTCGCAAGTTTCGGGGTATCTCCGTATAACTCAATCAGACGCGGTGTCATTTCTCTGGGATGCGATGTCATGTAGCGCACACGCTGCATTCCTTCCAGGGCTGCAATCTCGCGAACCAAATATGCCAAGTCGACATTCTCGCCATCATCATGCTCACCTGCATAAGCATTTACGTTTTGCCCTAACAAAGTGACTTCGCCCACGCCTTGTGCCACAAGACCTCGAATGTCGCGCATCACGTCTGCCAAGGGGCGAGAAAGTTCATTGCCACGTGTATAAGGCACCACGCAAAACGTGCAGAATTTGCTACACCCTTCCATAATGGACACATAAGCAGAACCGCTTGTCATTTGGGGTGTTGGTAAGCTGTCGAATTTCTCAATCTCGGGAAAGCTGATGTCCATTTGCATACGTCCGCTGGTGCGCCGTGCAGCAATTAATTCCGGCAATCGATGCAATGTTTGCGGGCCGAAAATGACATCCACATAAGGGGCACGCCGATAAATGGTTGCGCCTTCCTGACTGGCGACACAACCACCGACACCGATAATCAAGTCTGGATTCGCCAACTTTAACGGACGCACCCGACCCAGATCCGAGAACACTTTTTCCTCGGCCTTCTCGCGTATCGAGCAAGTGTTGAACAGAATGATGTCGGCATCTTCCGCTTTTTCGGTCAGTTCGATTCCTTCGCTTGCGCGCAAGACATCGGCCATTTTGTCGGAGTCATACTCATTCATTTGACAACCGAAGGTTTTAATAAAAAGTTTTTTTGTCACGCGAGGTCTCGACCCATTGCCGACAAGGTCAGCTGAAAGTTTTTGTTAGCGGGGGTGGCAACAAGTTGGCAAATGAGCGAAATGACAGCTACAGCCAAATAATCAACCAGGGTGGTTTGTTCAAATAATCCTTGCACCCGCACTAAATTATACTAGGATTACCGCTTAGGTTCGGAAGTTGCAATTATTGCCAAGGGATAATCAAACATGAGCACCATCATCACCATCGTCGCAATTATCATTTTCTTTGTCGTCATCGGCTTCGCACTGAATATGATCAAAGAGTTATTCAAAAGCAAGTAAGAAGTACATTACCAGTATAGGAGGTTCCATTTTATTCTTTTTGACCCTTCAATTTCGCTTTTCAACTTCGTCTTCAAGCATGAGTTTACGGTCAAACCGACTCCAGACATCTCCCTTCTGACTTCTAAAGTGAGTCAAATGAGAGCGACAGAATTGTCTTTACTACCCAACCGTCAGATGAATGAGTTAACCCTTTACCGACTCCGATATTGATTTCAGTTTTGCCTAATTTCTTATCTACCACGAGCATAGGTAATTCATATTGTTGCTGAAAAGGTAACCACTTTGCAATTGAACCCGCTTCGACAAAGTATTCAATTCCCACATGAGTTTGCATGTCTATTTGGCGGACAACTTTAGCGGATGGTTCGAAAGTCATTTGCCGATCAACTCCAGTAAGCGGAACTGTGATGCTGGGATTTAACACCAGATGCCACCCATTTATCCTAATACCAAGGACTGCCCTCCATTCAGACTGCCAAGACTCAGGCATACCGACAGGATTGATGAAATTGATTTCTGAACGCCCTCCCCAGTAGAATCCATTCGTTTCATCATGCGGTGCTATGTATTGCAATTCAGTATTGAGCCCCGTTTCATACCATACGTCATTGACTTGTTCGACAGGCAACTGCAAGCTTGCTTCCCAATTTTCTGCAATGCCATAGGTTGGTTCTACAATTTCCTGAAATACGTTCCCTTTTCCTAAGCTTTTGTTAACTGCCGGCTGGGCAATGTTTGCTTGAAATTCAAGTCCAAATTTACCTTGTTCCAAAATATCATCAGTTACAACTCGCATATCTGCTGGCGCAGCACTTACAGAACCTATAAAAATTAGTGTTAGGAACAGTACTAAAGTCAGGCAACTTCTTATAGATCGAGAATATTTTAATAAATATGAATGCATAAACGAACCTCGTTACACCTATATTCATTTATTTGAATTGCCGCTCTTGTGCCAGATTTGTTTCATAAGGAGTTGAATCATGCAAAGTTACCTGCTGGCAGCTTGCGAGTATAAATTCCATCATCTGCCGTTTATCACAGTGCCGATTGAGACGCATATTTACTCTCATTAAGCACCCAGATAGGCGCGTTGAATTGCATCACTTCCAAGCAATTCGTTTGCATCGCCCAAAAGGGTAATTTTGCCGCTTTCCAGTACGTAGCCGCGTTGAGATATTTCCAATGCCAATTTGGCGTTTTGTTCCACAAGCAGAATGGAAACTCCCTGGGCTGAAATTTCCCTGATCGTTTCAAATATTTTCGTCACCATCATCGGGGCGAGTCCCATGCTTGGCTCATCCAGCATCAATAGTTTCGGACGGCTCATCAACGCGCGCGCGATGGCAACCATTTGCTGCTCTCCACCTGAAAGTGTGCCTGCCAATTGAGTGCGCCGTTCGGCGAGACGGGGAAATAATTCGTACATGCGTTCGAGATCGGCGTTGATCTGTTTGACGTCACTGCGGATATAAGCACCCATTTGCAGATTTTCTGCCACGCTGAGTCGAGCGAAAATACCACGCCCTTCGGGTACCAGTGCCATACCGGCACTGACACGCCGGTGCGACGGGATGTGATGCAGCGATTTGCCTTCGTAATGTAATTTGCCAACCGTGCAATGTATTAGCCCGGCAAGCGCTTTGAGCGTAGTTGTCTTGCCCGCACCGTTGCTTCCGATGAGTGCTACGAGCTCGCCAGTATTGATATGCAGATCGATTCCCTTAAGTGCATGGATACCGCCGTAGGAGACTTTGAGGTCGTGAACTTCGAGGATTGACGAAAACTTGGTTGGACTCACGCGGCTTCTCCACCAAGATACGCCGCAATTACTGCCGGATCTCGGCGCACATCTTCCGGCCTTCCTTCGGCGATTTTTTTGCCGTAATCCAATACAGCGACGCGGTCACATAGGCCCATAATGAGTTTGACATCGTGCTCAATCAGCAACACGGTGATGCCATCGTTGCGTATAGATTGCAGCAAGGTTTTCAGACTTTCAGTTTCTGTAGCGTTCATTCCCGCGACGGGTTCGTCGAGCGCCAGTAACTTGGGTTCGGTTGCCAAGGCGCGCGCGATCTCCAGCCTGCGCTGCTCCCCGTAGGAAAGATTTTTTGCCAACGTATTGACCGGACGTTGTATACCCACATAGTGCAACAATTCACGGGCGCGCTCTGCAATATCAAGTTCTTCTGTGCGGGCAGATGAATTACGACTCAGGGCCCCCCAAATTCCGGTTCGCGTTCTCACATGCCTGCCAACCATGATATTTTCCAGCACGCTCATATTGGCAAACAGACGTATATTTTGAAAAGTTCGTGCAATGCCCGCCTGTGCCAGCAAATGAGGCTTGCTTCGCTCAAATACATTTCCGTCAAAGTTAAAAGTCCCATGATCCATTTGATATAGACCTGTGATGACATTAAACAGCGTGGTTTTTCCAGCTCCGTTAGGCCCGATTAAACCGTAGATTTCACCCTCTTGAATATACAAAGAAACATCGGCCAATGCGGTTACTCCGCCAAAGTGTTTACACACGCCTGTCAACTCCAGAAGCTTTTTATCTGGATGCGTCATACACCGTTTCCTGTTCTTGGTGCACAGTAGCTTCATCAGGCGCAAGTTCTCGACGATGCTGGCTGGATGGCCACAATCCCGCAGGTCGCCATAGCATCACCAGAATCAGCGCCAGTCCGAACATCAGCATGCGCAGGCTTTCCGGGTCAATCAATATCTTGCCTAATATTGCCTCCTGCAACGGGCCGGCTCCGTGCCGAAACGCTTCCGGCAATATCACCAGCAATACACCGCCCAGCACCACGCCGGTGATATTGCCCATGCCTCCCAACACCACCATACACAGGATCATAACGGATTCCATCAGACTAAAACTTTCCGGGCTGACGAAGCCCTGAAAGCCCGCGAACAAGCCGCCGGAAAGCCCGCCGAAGGTTGCACCCATCGCGAAAGCGAGTAACTTGATATTGCGCGTATTGATGCCCATCGCCGAGGCGGCAATTTCATCTTCGCGTATTGCCATCCATGCCCGACCGATGCGAGAGTTTTGCAAACGCAGTGAAACAAATATCACAAGCAGGGTGAACCCCAGAAACAGATAGTAGTGCAGGTGTACTGTTGTGAAGTCCATGCCCAAGAACTCGTGTGTTTTGGCAAATGAAAAATCACCGATTCGCAGCGGATCGATCATGCTGATACCCTGCGGGCCGTTCGTTATGTTGACCGGTGCATTCAGATTGTTCATGAAGATGCGCACGATCTCGCCAAAACCCAATGTAACGATGGCCAGATAGTCTCCACGCAAACGCAAAGTTGGCGCGCCCAGCAACACTCCAAAAAAACAGGCCAGCAATGCACCTAATGGCAACACTATCCAGATTGGCCAATGCAGTCCGAATTGCGGCGAACAAAAAAGCGCATAAGTGTAGGCACCCACCGCGAAAAATGCGATGTAACCCAGATCAAGCAAACCCGCATACCCCACCACGATGTTCAGACCTAATGCCAGCATGATATAGAGCAAAGCAAAGTCTGCAATTCGCACCCAGCCGTGTCCAAGCAACGCATCCGTGACAAAAGGAAATACGAGCAGCGCAATCACTAAAGCGGCGAACAGTGGTTTGGATTTTAGATTGAATTTCATGCGCGCTCCGCAACTCGCTCACCGAGCAAACCGGTTGGCCGGAACACAAGCACCGCGATCAAAACGAAGAAAGCAAACACATCCTGATAATTGCTGCCAAAAAAACCTCCGCTCAGATCGCCGATATATCCAGCGCCAAGACTCTCGATCAAACCGAGCATCACGCCGCCCAACATCGCTCCGCGCAGATTGCCGATGCCGCCAAGTACCGCAGCGGTAAAGGCTTTCAGCCCGAGCATGAAACCCATGTAGTAATGCACGATGCCGTAATTGGCACTGACCATAAAGCCCGCCACTGCGGCGAGTGCCGAACCCAGCATAAAGGTGGCGGAAATTACGCGATTGATATCCACACCCATTAAAGCTGCGGCAGATGGGTTTTCTGCGACAGCACGCATGGCACGACCGAAGCGGCTACGATGAATCAACAACATTAATCCCGACATCATCAGCAAAGCAACTATCACAATACCCAGTTGTACATCGGTGATGATCGCTCCACCCACGGCATGCAAACTGTTGGCGAAGGGCTGCGGGAAAGCGTGATATTCGCGCCCCCATATCATCATTGCCAATGTTTGCAGCACGATGGAAACACCGATTGCTGTGATCAAGGGCGCTAGGCGCGGGGCATTGCGCAAGGGGCGATAAGCGACTCGTTCGATTGTATAGCCGAGTGCCATACACGCAACGATTGCAACAAACAAGCTGACCAAGATGGCCAGCACCGGAGCAACAGCTAATCCCAGCAAGACTTGGAGCGACGTCAGCGCAACCATCGCGCCGACCATTACCACTTCACCATGTGCGAAATTAATCAGGCCGAGAATACCGTAGACCATGGTGTAGCCAAGTGCAACCAGTGCGTACACGCTGCCTTGTACCAAACCGTTGATGATTTGTTGTAGAAAAATATCCACGGATTATTCGTAGGGGCGTATGGCAATACGCCCCTGTTGGCATATCGGAAAAGGCGTATTGCCATACGCCCCTACGCGATCAATGTGTTGCAGCCCCGCCCATTGTTTCTACTGCTTGCCACTTGCCCTGATGCACTTGATACATTGTCACCGCGCCGCCTTTTAGATCGCCCTTTTCATCGAAAGCGATCTTTGCGGTAACGCCGTCAAGTACCACCTTGCCCAGTTCTGGTAGGTATTTCGCCGGTTCAGCCGAGCCAGCTTTTTGCATGGCGGCTATCATCACGTTTACCGCATCGTAGCAATACGGCGCGTACAGTTGGATAGGCTGTTTGAACTGCGCCTCATAGCGCGCCGCAAAATCGCGCCCACTCGGCATTTTGTCCAATGGTACTCCCGGCAATGAAGCATAGGCACCCTCGGCTGCAGCCGCCGCATTGTCTATAAACTTCGGGGTGTAACCGCCATCGCCCATCATGAACTGGGTCTTCATTCCCAAACCGCGCATTTGTTTGACCATGGGAGCGCCCTGTGGATCCATACCACCGAAGAAAATCAAATCAGGCTGTTTGCCTTTGATTGTCGTCAACACGGCAGCAAAATCAACCGCCTTGTCGGTTGTGTACTCACGCGCAATTATTTGCGCACCGTTGTTTTGAGCTGACTTTACGAATTCATCCGCAAGTCCTTGCCCGTATGCGGTACGATCATCAATCACTGCAATTTTGTTTGCCTTAAGGTTTTTTGCCGCGAATTCACCCAGCACTTTACCTTGCTGGCTATCGTTGGACATCACGCGAAACGCAGTCTTAAATCCCTGGGCGGTGTAAGCAACTGCGGTGGCCGAAGGGGAAATTTGCGGAATACCATTGTCACTGTAAATTCTGGAAGCAGGAATAGTTGTACCGGAATTCAGATGGCCAATAACGCCATTTACTTTTGCATCGACTAATTTTTGCGCAACGATCGTCGCCGTCTTGGGATCAGTCTGATCGTCTTCGCTCAGCAATTCAAAGCGCACTTTCTTGCCACCTATGATCACGCCTTTGGCGTTGGCATCTTCTATTGCCATACGCGTGCCGTTTTCATTGTCTTTGCCGATATGCGCTTGCGGCCCGGTGAGAGGTGCCGATGCCCCTATTTTTACTACCAGTTCCGCGGCGTCATTTGAATGAGCAGACTGAGTTTCAGTTTTATTGCAACCCACCAAAGTGAACGCGGCAATCAGTGCAAACAATGTTGGAAATTTATTGGAAGGCATAGTGGTGTGTGGTAAGTTAATTGTATTCAAAGTATTGACGGCAGGATTATGCGTAGCCCCAAACTCCTTGTCAATTGGTGGCGGAGGGAATTCGAAACATAAAAAAGGTCGGCTTACACCGACCGTTTAAATACGCTCACGAATTTCTTATTTGGCAAGTCCCAAAACAAACTGTACCAATTCTTTGATGTCTGTTTGTTTGATACCTTTGGCATCAATTGCGGGCATAGGCATGGAGCCCCAGTGACCTGATCCACCCAAAGATACCTTCATCATTAAACCTTCAACAAGTGGATATTCTTTACCGCCATATTCGAACTTGTCTGCGCCTTTATACTTTAGCGATACACTCATCCAAGCAGGACCAACAACCTTTTTATTGATCGCATGGCAAGCAGTGCAATTGTTTCTCGATGCAGCCGCAGGCATCCCAATTTCAAGAGTCGCACTTGGCACTACGTTAACTGCGTTAGCTTGTGAAAGCTGTGAAGCAGCGGCAGGTGCGGATTGCAAAATAGTCTGTTGAGTTGCAGCTTCAGCAGCTGGTTTTGGCTGTTGCTCTTTATCGCCGCAACCTGCCAAAATTGACACCAAACCGCCAATCAAAACAATTTTAATACAACTATTTTTCAATATACTCTCCTGATACCCGCAAATTGACCCTTCTTAAAGTCGAAAAAAGTCGATGATCTATCACCGACTTTTCTCTACTTTGCATCCTATTCCTAATTTACCTTAGCAGGTCATAATTGAGGAATGGCTAGCTCATTCCCAGAATTACGTGCTTATTAAAGCTTGAGAATTGCGGCAACGATCTTCGAGATTTCCTCTTTGGATGGCTTGGAAGGATGCGGAGTCATGGCTACACCACCGGTAATCTTATCCCAGTTACCCTTGCCGCCCTTGATAACTTTTTCCACCAGCATCTCTTGTGCGCCGGCATTGCCCTTGTATTTCTTTGCCACTTCAGCCCAATCAGGACCAACTACTTTTTTCCCAATTGCATGGCAAGCCATACAGTCACCGCCCGAAGCTTTAACTAATGCGATTGTATCTGACGCTTGATCTGCTTGAGCAATGCTAGAAATTGCCAATAATGTTGATGCGGCTATCGCTACGAAAGTTGCTTTCATTTTGTCTCCTCTTTGATTGATAAATTTTCTACTAACTCAATATTCGCATTTTAGTTCGTTTTGCAAATATTGCCCGATTTTCCTGAATTATGGCCTGCTGTCAAGTCACAACAGAAAATTTAGCCCATCTTTAAACTAAAAAGTATCACTATTACCCTCAAATTCACTATTGACACCAAAAAAATGCTACCCGGGGTGATCTAATTAAATAATTTCCGGCGCCCAATTAATTATCGATCCATTTTATTAAATCAACCCACAAATCCAAATCCTGCTGAGCTACATAATGAGGCACATCGAAAATACTTTTGCCCTCAAACGCCGCATTTACATAAACCTGGGCTTCGCGCAAATAGGCCAGAATCGGCACCTCAAGCTGCGCCAGAAATTGTTCAAGGGTCGCAACAGCACGGGTACGCGGAGCCATGCGCATGCCTACCACACCAATTTCCACTCGGCCTTTGCGAGCCGCCTTTTCTTCACTCAATTCCAGCAAAAAATCATAGCTTGCCTGAATGTCGAATAAAGACGGGGAAATTGGTACCACAATTTTATGAGCCAATTTGATTGCATGATCCAGATTTTTTCCGTGCAAGCCTGCCGGAGAGTCAATGACCAGTACGTCTGCTTGCACTGGTTTTTCATTTTCACTTTGCAAGGGCCAAATAATCGGCAAAGTGCTATCACGTTGCGCCAACCACAAATTGGCTGATTTTTGCCTGTCCAGATCAAGCATCGCCACGTGCTTACCCTTCGAGGCCAAATAACCCGCAATATTTGTGCTTAAGGTGGTCTTACCGCTACCGCCTTTGGGATTTGCCACAAGAATGGTTTGCATAAATCCCTCCAATTACTTATCGGATAAAATGATTCAGGCTGAAGAACTGTTTAACGATGCACTCGTCCGGCACAAAAATAATAAGACTCGAAAAGTATTGCGATACTCTTCGCCGCTATATCAATCCTCAACTTGTGTTACATCCCTGACAGCACCCTTGTTTGCCGAAGTCACCATTGCAGCGTAAGCACGCAATGCTACCGAGACTTTACGTGGCCGCACTACCTCAGGTTTCCAAGCTTTATTACCCTTCGCTTCCATCTCGGCACGACGTTGTTCCAGTTCGCTTGCGGGGATTGCAAGATTAATGCCGCGATTCGGAATATCAATCTCGATTCGGTCGCCTTCCCGAACCAGACCAATCGCACCGCCGCTCGCCGCTTCGGGCGAAGCATGACCAATGCTCAATCCCGATGTGCCGCCGGAGAAGCGCCCGTCGGTAAGTAGCGCGCACGCCTTGCCCAAGCCTTTTGATTTGAGATAAGAAGTCGGGTACAACATTTCCTGCATGCCAGGCCCGCCTTTGGGGCCTTCGTAGCGAATCACGACAACATCACCCGCCACGATCTGGTCGGCAAGAATTCCTTCAGTTGCGGCATCCTGACTTTCGAATACACGTGCACGTCCGCTGAATTTCAAAATACTTTCATCCACACCTGCCGTTTTGACAATACAGCCATCCAGAGCAATATTGCCATACAACACTGCCAAGCCGCCGTCTTTGGAATACGCATGCGCCATGTCGCGGATGCAACCCGTGCTGCGGTCAGCATCCAATTCGGGATAGAGCATGGATTGCGAAAAAGCGATGGTCGTGACAATTCCACCGGGAGCGGCGCGAAAGAATTTCTTTACGTATTCATCTGTGCTTTGCACAATATCCCAATGTTTGAGACCTTCACGCAAGGTCTTGCTATGGACGGTACCGACTTCTCCATGCAGCAATCCGGCACGATCCAGTTCACCCAGAATGGCTGCTATTCCGCCTGCCCGATGCACGTCTTCCAAATGGTATTCAGAAGAAGGCGCAACCTTGCAAAGCGTTGGAACTTGGCGCGAAAGCCTATCCATATCTTTCATTGTAAACGCCACTTCTGCTTCGTGCGCAATGGCCAGCAAGTGCAGCACGGTGTTGGTTGATCCACCCATTGCGATATCCAACGTCATTGCATTTTCGAACGCTTTGAAACTGGCAATGTTACGCGGTAAAACGGATGCATCATCCTGTTCATAATAACGTTTGCACAATTCGACTATGGTCCGTCCGGCACGCAAGAATAGTTGTTTTCGCTCGGCATGCGTTGCCACCAACGAGCCATTGCCGGGCAAGGAAAGTCCCAGCGCTTCAGTTAAACAATTCATTGAATTGGCCGTAAACATGCCGGAACATGAACCGCAAGTCGGGCACGCAGAGCGCTCAATGGCTGCCACTTCCTCGTCGCTGTAATGGCTATCGGCTGCGGCCACCATCGCGTCAATCAGATCCAATCCTTTGGTTTTGCCTTGCCAAGTCACCTTGCCCGCTTCCATTGGCCCTCCGGAAACGAATACCACAGGTATGTTCAGGCGCATGGCTGCCATCAGCATTCCCGGGGTGATCTTGTCGCAATTGGAAATGCACACCAGCGCATCGGCACAGTGCGCGTTGACCATGTACTCCACCGAATCGGCGATGAGATCGCGCGAGGGCAGTGAGTACAGCATGCCGTCGTGCCCCATTGCGATGCCGTCATCCACCGCGATGGTGTCAAATTCTTTGGCGATACCGCCCGCCTTCTCGATCTCGCGAGCAACCATTTGTCCCAAGTCTTTCAAGTGGACATGTCCCGGAACGAACTGGGTAAATGAATTTGCAATCGCAATAATCGGCTTGCCGAAATCTCCATCAGTCATGCCGGTAGCGCGCCACAAAGAGCGCGCGCCGGCCATATTGCGGCCATGGGTGGAAGTACGGGAACGGTATTGGGGCATAATTGTCTCTCTTGTAAGAATGTTGAAGCATGTTAACAAGTATAATCAGTAACCTAATTCTAACTCATTCGCCCCATGCTCGTTCATCCACAATTCGACCCTGTCGCCATTCATCTCGGCTCGTTCGGCATCCACTGGTATGGACTCATGTATCTACTTGGTTTTCTGGCTTTCATCTGGCTGGGCAAAAAACGCTTGCGTGCATTGAATATGCATGGTTGGGATGAAAAATTCCTGGATGATCTTTTGTTTTACGGGGTGCTCGGTGTGGTATTGGGCGGACGCCTTGGTGAGGTATTGTTTTACAACCCCGGTTATTATTTTTCACATCCCTTCAAAATTCTTGCGGTTTGGGAAGGCGGTATGTCCTTTCACGGTGGATTTCTGGGCGTGCTGTTTGCGATGGCTATATTTGCACGTAAACGGCAAATTGTGTGGTTGCAACTGATGGATTTCATCGCTCCGTTAGTCCCGGTTGGCTTGGGAGCCGGACGCATCGGCAATTTCATTAATGCCGAATTGTGGGGTCGCCCCACCGATGGGTGGTGGGGGATGATATTCCCAAATGTCGATAGCATACCTAGACACCCCTCGCAGCTTTACGAATTTGCGCTGGAAGGCGTGGCACTTTTCACACTGCTCTGGTTGTTTTCAAATAAACCGCGTCCAATCGGCGCAGTTTCAGGACTGTTCCTCATTGGCTATGGAAGCTTTCGTTTCATTGGTGAATTTGCGCGCACGCCGGATGACGGAATTTTCGGTTTAATGACCTTTGGCATCAGCATGGGACAATGGTTGAGCTTGCCAATGGTATTGGCAGGTATTGTAATGATGGCATGGGCATTCAGGAAAAAAAATCTGCCCGGCTTGTAGCCTGAATGTAGCGTAGCGGAATCCGGCGAATTCAAATTAGTAAATCCCGGATTCCGCTTCGCGGCATCCATACTACCGCTTATGAGACTGAGCCAGCTTGAACCAACCCATCTCTTGACACCCCTCCGCACCTCCCCGATACTTCGAACATCATATTAGTACAGGCTTTATCCTTTGGACGAATTTTCACTGACTACGTTGTTTTTAGCCCTCGTTGTCATACTTATCCTGTCCGGATTTTTTTCTTCTTCCGAAACAAGCATGATGTCGCTGAACCGTCATCGCTTGAGTCATTTGGTTCGAAAAGGCAATAAAAGCGCAAAGCTCACTTCGAAACTGTTAGCTAAAACTGACAAATTGCTCGGCTCTATCCTGTTTGGCAATACGCTGTTAAATGTTGCCGCAGCCACCCTCACTGAAATTATTGTATTGCGCATTTTTGGTCGTGAAAACAGTACAGCCCTTATTTTAGGGTCGCTCATCATCACCTTCATTATTTTGATCTTTAGTGAAATATTACCCAAGGTCATCGCGTCAAGCCACCCCGAGAGGGTCGCACTATCGGCCAGTTACGGGCTTGCATTTTTTATCAAACTTTTTTATCCGGTAGTTTTTATCGCAACAGCAATTGTGCGCACAGCGCTCAGCTTGTTGCACATTAAGGTTCAAACTGACCAGAGTAAACAAACTGTTAGCCTGGAAGAGGTTCGAATGATGGTATTGGAAGCCGAACAGTTTCTACCCCATCGCCATCAGAAAATGCTGCTAAATTTGGTCGATTTGGAGCGAATCGTCGTCGATGATGTGATGATCCCGCGCAATCAAATGGAAGCACTGGACATAAATGCCAACGAAGTCGTGTTGAAGCAACAATTGGCAACTTGCCACCACACTCTGCTTCCTGTTTATGAAAACGTGCTGGACAACATCATTGGAATTTTGCACGTTCGCAAGACACTTTCACTACTTCAACGCGAACATTTCAGTGCGGACGATTTGCGAGAATTATTATTCGACCCTTATTTTATTCCTGCTGACACTACACTCCTGATGCAATTGCAGCATTTTCAGGAACGCCAATTGCGCCTGGGACTTATTGTTGACGAGTATGGTGAATTGCTTGGCTTAGTGACACTAGAAAATATTCTTGAAGAGATCGTCGGCGACTTCACCACCCAATCTCCCGCGCAAACCGGCAAATTTTATCGGCAGGTGGACGGCAGTTTATTTATCGAAGGCAGCACGCTCCTGCGTGACTTAAACCGCAAAATGGGTCTACACTTCCCACTTAATGGTGCTAAGACATTGAATGGACTGATTCTAGAGCATCTTGAGGACATTCCGGAAGCAGGAACTAGTTTGAAAATCAGCGGATATCCAATTGAAATAATTCAGACTCAGGATCGTGTTGTAAAGATCGCAAAGATATTTATTGCGCCGCAAACTACTTCTCCCTCCAATTAAACTGATTAACTGGGGGAGCTTTACAAAGGATATAAAGCCAAGCATGATACAAAATAACTTTATAATCCGGTCTATTGGGATAAAACTTGTGAATAAGCGCGATCACTTGTTATTTTGATTCTTGCAAATAGGGAAACGGAATGGCTACTGCAAATAAGGCGACAAAAGAACTTCAATACAGCTGGGAAGGAAAAGACAAGTCTGGCAAAGTTGTCAAAGGCGACATGCGTTCCGCCGGTGAGGCTTCGGTATCAGCCCACCTTAGACGTCAGGGCATTACCGTTACAAAAATTAAAAAAAGCGCCGGAAGAGGCAAAGGTGTTTCAGAAAAGGATGTGACTCTTTTCACCCGCCAGCTTGCCACCATGTTGAAATCAGGCGTGCCGCTGTTGCAAGCTTTCGACATTGTGGGAAAGGGACACGACAATCCTTCTGTCGCCCGACTATTACTCGATATCAAAACAGATGTTGAGACCGGTAGCAGTCTGGAGCAAGCTTTCCGCAAATACCCGCTTCACTTTGACGACCTCTTTTGCAACCTGATCGGCGCAGGAGAGCAAGCCGGTATTCTGGATAGCCTGCTAGACAGATTGGCCACTTATAAAGAAAAAATTCAAGCTATCAAGAGCAAAATTAAATCTGCCCTGTTCTACCCTATTTCCATCATCGTTATTGCTTTTGTGATCACGGCAGTTATTATGATTTTTGTTATTCCCGCTTTTAAAGATATGTTCAAACAGTTTGGTGCCGATTTACCTGCACCCACTCTGGTTGTCATGGCAATGTCTGACTTCTTCGTTACTTGGTGGTGGGCCATATTCGGCAGCATCGGCGGTGGTTTGTACTGGTTCTTTTATACCTGGAAACGCAGCAAAAAATTACAGCGCACGATGGATACTTTAATGCTCAAAGTACCTGTTTTCGGCCCACTGATCAGAAAAGCAACCATTGCCAGATGGACACGCACTTTGTCTACTATGTTTGCAGCGGGCGTTCCCCTGGTTGAGGCCTTTGACTCTGTTGCCGGTGCCGCCGGTAACGCTGTTTATTATGATGCAACAAAAGCAATTCAACGCGAAGTTACAACGGGTAGCAGTCTGACTGTTGCCATGCAAAATACCAACGTATTTCCCAGCATGGTTTTGCAGATGGTTGCCATTGGTGAAGAAGCAGGTTCCATCGATAGCATGCTATCCAAAGTGGCCGATTTCTTTGAAGCCGAGGTAGACGATGCAGTTGATGCGCTTGCCAGCTTGATGGAGCCCGTAATCATGGTAGTTTTGGGTACGCTGATAGGTGGTATGGTGATCGCTATGTATTTACCCATTTTCAAAATGGGGCAAGCCGTCGGATAAAGCTCTTAGTCCGCATAACAGGCGCACCATTGTCATGGTGACGCCTTAATTACAAACTTATCCGATATTTCAATGACTCTCATCCAAGAACTGCAAACCTACCCTCCCTTTTTCATTGCCTTGTCGTGCCTCATGGGTTTATTGGTTGGCAGTTTTCTCAATGTAGTCATCTACCGCTTGCCAAAAATGATGGAACGCGACTGGAAATCGCAATGTACAGAGTTGTCCGGTGGAGAGCCGGTTTTGGAGGCGCCCTATAATTTGTATACTCCGGGTTCTGCTTGTCCACATTGTAATCACAAAATTGGCGCGCTCGAAAATATCCCTGTTGTCAGCTATATGTTATTGCGTGGCAAATGCAAAAATTGTCACGCAGCCATCTCTATCCGCTACCCGCTAGTTGAAACTGTTAGCGCCCTGCTAAGCGCTTTCGCTGCTTGGCATTTCGGTTTTGGCATGATCGGACTGGCCGCTATATTGTTCATTTGGGCACTTATCGCGCTTACCTGTATCGATCTCGATACACAACTTTTACCAGACGATATCACCCTGCCGCTGCTTTGGTTAGGTTTGCTTTTCAACCTTTCGAATACATTTGCCAGTTTATCCAATGCAGTCATCGGTGCCATCTGCGGATACCTGATTTTATGGAGTGTGTACTGGATGTTCAAACTCGCCACCGGCAAAGAAGGCATGGGTTATGGGGATTTCAAATTACTCGCGGCGATCGGAGCATGGCTGGGTTGGCAAATGCTTCCGTTGGTCATATTGCTTTCATCGGTAGTGGGTGCAGTAGTGGGCATTACCCTGATCGTAGCCGTTAAGCGCGGCAGAGACATTCCCATTCCGTTTGGCCCTTATCTTGCGGGAGGTGGATTGATTGCATTATTCTGGGGAACATATTTAACACAAAGTTATTTACAACTCTTCTCAGCACCATGATTCTAAATGGCGACAATTTCACCGTCCCCACTCAAAAAACACCTTCTAATCGGGCTCACCGGTGGCATCGGTAGTGGCAAAAGCACCGTAGCAACCTTGTTTGTGCAGCACGGTGCGCGCCTCATCGATACCGACGAAATTTCTCATGCGCTGACCCGATCCGGTGGGGCCGCCATTCCTGAGATTCGTACTACTTTCGGTAATAGCTTCGTTGACGCACAAGGCGCTCTCGACAGAAGCAAAATGCGCGAATTGGTTTTCGCTAAACCGGACGCCAAAAAACAACTGGAATCAATCTTGCATCCGCTCATTCTCAATCTAGCCAAGCAGACTGCTTCTTCAGCCACCTCCGCTCCTTATACTTTAATCGCTATCCCGTTGCTGTTTGAGTCGACACGATATCGGGACTGGCTGCATCGCACCCTTGTTGTGGATTGTCCGGAAGAACTTCAGATTGCGCGCACCATGCAACGCAGCGGACTGGATAAAGCCCTGATTCAGTCAATAATAAACCAGCAAATATCAAGAAGTCAGCGGACGGCTTTGGCTAACGACATCATACTGAACGATAGCGATCTGGCCACATTGTCGACTCAGGTTGACGCACTCCATGTCCGATTTTTGACTATTGCTAATGGAAGCGATTGACGGCAAGCCCCACTCCATATATCTTTCCATACCAAATTAATCCTAATAACCCGACTATTCGATGATCAGCTACGAGTTTCCTCTAAATGAACGCGTGCGCACACTATTGCGACTGGAGGATCTCTTCACTCGAATTGAAACACTGATTGCACGTTCAGACAGCATAGATCATCATTGTGCGCTCGGGGTTCTGTTTGAGTTACTCGAAGTTGCAGCGCGTGCAGACCTCAAGTCGGATCTGCTGCAAGAACTTGAACGACAAAAAAAAATCCTTTCTGCTTTACATTCAAATCCTGAGATATCTGAAGATGCACTGGAGGTTATCCTAAATAGCATAGACATTGCCAGCACTGATTTATTGGCTATGAGCGGCAAGATCGGCCAACATTTGCGTGACAATGAATGGCTAATGGGCATTAAGCAGCGTGCTTGCATTCCCGGCGGCGTATGTGAATTCGATCTCCCTTCCTACCATTATTGGCATCACCAGAGCAGTGAAATCCGACGCGCCCACTTATCTTCCTGGCTAAATCCAATGTTGCCCCTTCGCGAGGGTCTGTCCATCGTACTTAAACTATTGCGCGAAAGTGGCAAAGTGCATCACTTCACTGCTTTTCGCGGCAGTTTTCAACAGATGCAAGGCGGAAAAATAGCTCAAATGCTGTGCGTACACATCAACAAATCTTTACCCTGCTTACCCGAAATAAGTGCCAACAAATACGCGCTGAATGTTCGTTTTGTTGCAGCCAATTACGCGGCCAAAACCACGCTTTATGATCAGGATGTTCCGTTCGACCTGACTTTCTGTTCTCTGTAATGACAAATATAAATAAGGCACCGGTTGTTACTTGCCCACAATGCGGCAAGGAACACGTCTGGAACACCGCCAATCGTTATCGTCCATTTTGCAGCGAACGCTGCAAAATGATTGATTTGGGCAAATGGGCAAACGAAGAATATCGCGTAGAACAACGCGAACAGGAATTATCGGACGACGATCACCACGCTTGACGCAATAAAGAAATGCCGTGAGCGCCATGTTGCCACGCCGTCTCCATGTCATTCTGCGTCAAACCGCCCAAGGCATAGATCGGAATAGTTGAAGCAGCCGAGATTGCTGCAAAACTTTTCCAGCCCAGATGCTTCGACCCAGGATGAGATTGGGTCGGCATCACAGGACTCAGCAGCGCAAAGTCACAACCTAACTTTTCCGCTTGGCGTAACTCTTCGGCACTGTGGCAAGAAGCCCCGCACCAGTCCAGGGGCGGACGTTCGGATAATTCGGCAAGTTGCGTCGCGGTTAATTGCACACCGTCAGCGCCTACTTCTTGTGCCAGCACTATATCACCATTGAGCAATACCATTGCACCGCGTGCGTGTGCCAGTTCGATCACACGTAGCGCAAGTTCACGCAACTTACCGCGAGGGAGACTTTTTTCGCGTAATTGCACCAAACGCAGACCGACATCCAGCTTGGCTTGCAGACTGACTAGAAATGGCTCAATTCCGAGCTCGGCAGCATTACTGATGGCGTATAGGGTAGGCAATTCCAAAGCACGCAAGATGGGCGCATTGGCGGGAAGTATCGGAGACACCGAAACCTGCCCTTCTTCACTCCGGGGGGAGATTAGGGAGTGCGTGAAACTTGCTTTTTCTTGCCAGGCAAACTCCTGCCCCTCATGTGGATGTAATTCTCCACTCCATGCGGTCACCCGAAAAAAATTCAATTTCACTGTCGCATGCGGATATGTAAATGCCCGTGTGAGCCAAGGATAAGCTTTTTCAACAATGATCCCTAATTCCTCGTGCAATTCTCTCACCAATGCATCACGTGCTGTCTCTCCAGGCTCGACTTTGCCTCCGGGAAATTCCCAATATCCAGCCCATATTTTGTCGGGGGGACGTTGGGCCAGGAGGAAGGAACCATCGGGACGCTGCAAGACAGCGGCAGAAACTTCGACTATTTTTGTTTTTTCTATTCGCGTGCTCAAGATTTCAGCTTTAAATTTAGGTTGGGTAGGGGCGCCAATATCTCAACCTATATTTTCCCGCACCAATCCTTCGCAAACTGACCCGCTACTCTCCCGCTGCGCGAACCTCTCATCAACGACCACTGTAACGCAGCAGTGCGTACTTCATCAGTAAGGCCCTGCTTCCAGCCATGATGGGCCAGCCAATGTGCAGCCACAGCCAGATATTCATCTTGCGAAAAAGGGTAGAACGAAATCCACAAGCCGAATCTCTCAGACAGTGAAACCTTCTCCTCCACACTTTCAGCCGGATGAACTTCGTCACCAACATGTTTGGCGGCAAGATTGTCCTGCATGTAATCCGGCATCAGGTGACGTCGATTGGAGGTGGCGTAGATGAGCAGATTGTCGGAGAAGGCGACCAGATCACCGTCCAGAGCGGCTTTGAGCGCCTGATAGCCGGGTTCGTCGGCGCTAAAGGAAAGGTCATCGCAATAGAGAATGAAGCGCTCTGCACGCCCCTGCACCAAACCAACGATTTGCGATAGATCAACCAAGCCTTGTTTGTCGATTTGAATAACGCGCAAATTCTGCCCGGCAAATTCGTTCAGCAACGCTTTCACCAACGACGATTTGCCTGTGCCGCGTGCGCCTGAAAGCAACACGTTGTTTGCCGTACCGCCACGCACAAATTGCAGGGTATTTTGCTGAATACGTTGTTTCTGATCGTCGATGCCATGAAGGTCGTCTAGGGCGATCCGCTGGAAATTCGGCACGGGAAGCAAGGTACGTTGCTGATGATCCCAACGAAAAGCGGCGGCTGACTGCCAATCCGGCGTTATTGGTTGTGCACCGGGCAACACCCTTTCAAGGCGGGCAAGCAGGCCTTCTGCCCGGGTGAGGAAGTAGTCGAGTTTATCCATTACTCAAAACCTTTTTTTCCGCAGATTCTTGCAGATTAAAACCCAAGACCATTGGGCTATTGAATAGCACTTAAACGACCGCGAACTATGTATGTACTTAATCTGCGTGAATCTGCAAAATCTGCGGACGAATATTTTTAGCTTCTATAACTCGCGTTGATCTTCACGTAGTCGTAAGAGAAATCGCATGTCCACAGCGTGGCATTCAAGGCGCCCCGATTCAGAACCACACGGATAGTGATGTCGCATTGCTGCATCACACGCTGGCCGTCAGCTTCCTGATAGCTGGCAGCTCGTCCGCCATTCTCTGCAACCAGAACATCATCAAGATAAAGTTTCAGTGTTTCAACATTGAGGTCGCTTACGCCCGCATAACCAATTGCTGCGAGAATTCTCCCCAAGTTCGGATCTGACGCGAAGAAAGCAGTTTTAACCAGTGGCGAGTGAGCTATTGCGTAGCCTATTTTTTTGCACTCGACCTCGTCTTTTCCGCCCTCTACCTGGATAGTGATGAATTTTGTTGCACCTTCGCCATCGCGCACGATAGCTTGCGCCAGTATTGTCGCTACTTCGGTAACCGCGACTTGCATTGCGGAGAGGTTGGACTCATTGATGCTGACTCCGCTCTTGCCTGAAGCTATGAGCATTAGCGAGTCATTGGTGGAGGTGTCACCATCGACGGTGATGCAGTTGAATGAACGGTTTGCCGCTTCACTCACGATTAGTTGTAAAAGCGGTTGCGGAATTGCTGCATCGGTAGCGATGTAGCCAAGCATAGTCGCCATGTTTGGGTGAATCATGCCGGAGCCTTTGGACATGCCGGTTACGGTAATAGTCTTTCCACCAATCTGAACTTGGCGCGAGACGGCCTTGGCCACGATGTCGGTGGTCATGATTGCCTGTGATGCATCGAACCAATTGTCTGCTTTCAAATTGGCAATCGCCTGCGGTAATCCGGCAATAATCTTTTCCACCGGCAATGGTTCCATGATAACGCCAGTGGAATATGGAAGCACTTGTTCAGGTGCAAAACCCAATAATCTTGCAAGTTCTGCACAGGTCTTGAGAGCTGCGGCCAAGCCTTGTTCACCCGTTCCAGCATTTGCATTGCCTGTATTGACAAGCAGTGCACGAATGCCTTTATTTTCCGCCAGGTGTTTTTTTGCAACGATGACCGGGGCTGCGCAAAATCGGTTTGTGGTGAATACACCCGCAACGGTCGTGCCTTCTTCCAGTTTGATCACCAGCAGATCTTTACGATCAACCCGCTTAATTCCGGCTTCAGCGATGCCCAAAGAAACGCCCGCAACGGGCAACAGATCTGCCGCAACGGGCGCTGAGAGATTCACTGGCATGCTTGTTTCCTTTAGTAACGACCGTGAGTTTTATGGATGTAGTTGTTCATTTCAACCGATTGGGTATTCATGCGGCGCACTATGCCGTGCACATGGCGCACGATACCGCGCATCACGTAATAAACGATAGCAGGCTGTGAATTCAGCAATGATTCAAAACGTGAACGCTCCAGCACCAGCACTTTGCTGTCGGTCTTGGCAACGATGGTCGCGCTGATTTGCATTACATTGCCCCCGACAAAACCAATGATTCCTGCGAGATCTCCCATTTGCAGCATGTGCAGGGTCATCTGTTCGCCACCAGTGGTCACTGTTGCCTCCACATCACCGCTACCTAAAATTAGCAGCGAATCTTTTAGTGAAGTTTCACCCGGCTGGAGGATAAACTCTCCTGCTTTGTATTCGCGAATCGAAATCAAACTTGCCAGATGCTCTATCTCGGAATCGCGCAACTCTTCTGACAAAGCGGAATGACGCAGCGTATTTATTACCAGTTCATTCAATTCCATTCGATTCTCCCAATTCCATCGGTTGTTTCAAGCCATAAACCAATTAAAACGAATGCCGCTCAGGTTTAAGTGGCTACCTGGAATTAGGACTCTTAAAGTAGTATAGAGTTCAACTCAGTTTTCCATGGCACTGCTTGTATTTTTTTCCCGACCCGCATGGACAAGGATCATTGCGACCGACCTTTTCACCTGCGCGCACAAACGGCTTTTGTTCTGCCACTTCCGCTTCACCCGATGCCAAAGCTTCTTCGTAGTCTGCGTGATGATACTGCACATTTTCCGGAGCATGAGGCGCTTCAACTGCCTCTACTTCTTCGCTGCTGCGTATTTGTACATTCATCAAAGTTTGGGTCACGTCGCGCTTGATGCTGTCCAGCATGGTGGAAAACAATTCAAAAGCTTCACGTTTATATTCCTGCTTGGGGTTTTTCTGTGCGTAACCACGCAAATGAATACCCTGGCGCAAATGATCCAGAGCAGCCAAGTGCTCTCGCCAATGGGTATCCAAACTACCCAGCATCACGATACGCTCATAACCGTGCATCACTTCATTGCCAACCGGATCTATCTTGGCCTGATATTGTTTTTGTGCAGCTTCTGCAACACGATTACGCAAGCCAGTTTCATCCAGTGCTTTATCATGTTCCAACCATTGCGCAACGGGCAATTGCAATTGATATTCTGCAGAAAAAGCTCTTTCCAAACCAGGTGCGTCCCATTGCTCTTCCATGCTTCCAGGCGGAATATATTCTGCTATCGTATCGGATAACACTCCCGCGCGCATCGCACTTATCGTCTCGGAAATATCATCGCTTTCCAGCAATTCGTTACGCTGCTGATAAATCACTTTGCGTTGATCATTGGCTACGTCATCGTATTCGAGAATTTGTTTACGCGTGTCGAAATTGCGTGCCTCAACTTTACGCTGCGCATTTTCGATGGCCCGTGTTACCCAAACGTGCTCAATCGCCTCGCCTTCCGGCAGTTTGAACTTGTTCATAATCGCTGAAACTCTGTCCGAAGCAAAGATACGCAACAGCGGGTCTTGCAGCGACAGATAGAAGCGACTTGAACCGGGGTCACCCTGGCGTCCTGCACGTCCGCGCAATTGGTTATCCACACGCCGCGACTCATGTCGCTCGGTTCCGATTATGTGCAAGCCGCCACTGGCAACAACTTGTTCGTGAATGGGTTGCCATTCTGCACGCAATTGCGCTACACGCTGTTCACGGGTTGCCGCATCCAGACTTTCATCCATACGTACGCGTTCAATTGGCTTTTCGACATTGCCGCCGAGTACAATGTCGGTTCCGCGACCCGCCATATTGGTGGCAATAGTGATCATCTTGGGGCTACCCGCTTGCGCAATAATTTCAGCTTCACGCGCATGTTGCTTGGCATTCAACACCTGATGCGGTAATTTTTCCTTGTCCAGCAAATTCGACAACAACTCGGAAGTTTCAATAGACGTCGTGCCAACCAGAACGGGCTGACCGCGTTCATAGCAGTCGCGCACATCGATGATCACCGCCGTGTATTTTTCTTCAGTCGAGAGGTAGACTTTGTCCATCATATCTTTGCGCACTGTCGGACGATGCGGAGGAATGATGACAGTTTCCAAATTGTAGATAGACTGAAATTCGTAAGCTTCTGTATCCGCGGTACCGGTCATCCCGGATAATTTGTTATACATGCGGAAATAGTTCTGGAAAGTGATCGAAGCCAGAGTCTGATTCTCTTTCTGAATCGACACACCTTCTTTTGCCTCAACCGCCTGATGCAAACCGTCCGACCAGCGGCGACCAGACATCAGGCGCCCGGTGAATTCGTCCACAATAATCACTTCGCCGTCTTGAACCACATAATGTTGATCGCGAAGATATAGAACGTGCGCACGCAATGCCGCGTATAAATGATGAATCAAAGTAATATTAGCCGGGTCATACAGGCTGCCACCGGCTGGCAAAAGTCCTGCACGTGAGAGTAACTGTTCGGCATGCTCGTGCCCTGATTCAGTTAAAAGTATCTGGTGATTTTTCTCATCTACGCTGTAGTCCCCTTCCCCTTCCTCAACCTGCTGGCGGGTCAAACCCGGAACAATTTTGTTCATGTGCAGATACACATCAAGATTGTCTTCTGCTTGTCCGGAAATAATCAGAGGGGTACGGGCTTCATCGATCAAAATCGAATCCACTTCATCCACTACCGCAAAATTTAAACCGCGCTGGAAGCGTTCGTCCGCCTCACCTGCCATGTTGTCGCGCAGATAGTCGAAACCAAATTCGTTATTGGTACCGTAGGTAATATCGGCCGCATAGGCAGCCTGTTTGTCGGCATGATCCATATTCGACAAAATCACGCCAACTGACAAGCCGAGGAATCGATACAAGCGCCCCATCCACTCCGCATCCCGTGCCGCCAGATAATCGTTCACTGTAACGACATGCACACCTTTGTCGGATAGCGCGTTTAGATAAGCCGGCAAAGTCGCCATCAGCGTCTTACCCTCCCCCGTGCGCATTTCAGCTATTTTGCCGTAATGCAGCACCATACCGCCGATAAGTTGCACATCGAAATGGCGCATCTGCAATACCCGCCGCCCACCTTCGCGCACGACTGCAAACGCTTCCGGCAACAGAGCATCTAACGTTTCACCTTGTTTAACGCGTTGCTTGAACTCTGCAGTTTTGCTTTGCAACTGTTCATCAGTCAGTGTCGCCACACTGGCTTCGATTGCATTAATAGCGTTTACATTTAGGCGGTATTGTTTAAGCAGGCGGTCATTACGGCTACCGAATACACTTTTCAGCAATTTGGAAATCATGTTCTATTTTTCTTACTCTTTAAACAATTACATCAAAATAAAAAAGGGTGAGGCTAATATCTCCTCACCCTTGTTTCAAAACCAGCGAGCATCAGCTGGCAGATCTTTGTATGAAACGTACCGGGTTTTGGGCCATGCCTTTGTATCTCACTTCAAAGTGCAAATGCGGTCCGGTGGAACGCCCGGTACTTCCCGAACGAGCAATCTCTTGCCCGCGCCGCACCATCTGTCCGACCTTGACCAGCAATTTGGAAGTATGCGCGTAGCGCGTTACAATATCTTTACCGTGATCAATCTCCACCATATTACCATATTGGGGATGGTAATCGGCATACACAACCACTCCTCCGGCTGAAGCATAAACTGCCGTGCCTTCCGGCACCATAAAGTCTACCCCTTCGTGCATGGCATTTTTTCCAGTAAACGGGTCTATGCGCCAGCCGTAGTTGGACGAATACCAGGCATCAGTTGCTGGAGCCAAAGAAGGCAACATCTTTTTAGTCAAACTGTCTTGCATCAGCAGCGTTTCCAAAGCAACTAATTTATCGCTGCGATCGCTCACCAGTGATGTGAGGCTATTTAACTGAACATCCATGCTGCTTAGCGATACGTCAGCTTGCGTTGGCGCAGGAATATATGGTCCACCCTGTGGCGGCATTTGCTCAAACGAGAACTCCTGGGGTTTCATGCCCGTCATTTTGGCCAGACGGGCACCCAAGGTATCAAGACGCAGCAACTGCGCTTGCATCTGGCCAAGTCGCTTGGCCATTGTATCCATACTTTCATGCAGGTAAGCCTGTTGCTTTTGTTGTTCATACTGTTGAGCACTGGCTAGCCAACTCCTCAATTCGTCACTAATTCTATTCGGCTGCAAGCGCACTATTGCATACTGGGCAGTCAACACAGCACTCACAAAAAGAGCTGATGTCAAAATAGCAAGCACAAATAAATGTACTTTAGTTAACGTAAAGCTACGCGCTTTTGCCAACCGATTGGAAACTAGAATAATATCCACACTGTCTCCTTCTTCAATTTTTTCACTTGAAACTGTGCCACATCCACTAAATGCCTTTCTAAATTCCAGCAACGAACTTAATCAGCTTGCGACTAAAGCGCGGCAACTTATGGCGTTGCAACAGTTACTTGAACAGGTCATCCCGCCTTCTTTAAAACGCGGATGCCGCGTGATGCAACTCGACCAAAACACACTGACAGTATCAGCAGAAAACGGCGCAATTGCTTCCAAACTGCGTCAAATGACAACAGAATTAGTCTCTAAATTGCACGTTATTGGAAGCGAGGTTACTTTAATTCAGGTAGTTGTGCAAGTCAGCACCCCGCCTTACATGCCACCAACCGAAAAACGTACTATCAGCCTGTCTGGCAAAACTCGGCTAGCCGAATTCGCAGAAAGCCTGAACGACTCACCGTTAAAGGATGCGCTTAACCGCTTGGCGAAGCGGCATGATCCTAATTAGCCTCGTCGGGACCAAGCTTCTAGTGGAGAGGCGATGGTTTAATTTAATACTAATGTTTTTCCCTTCTGCCAAATTATTTTTGCCGTTACCGCAACAAATTAAATGACAGGTATCGAGACGTTGCGGTCATTAGAAATGACAAACAATTTAACTCTCGCTTTGGGCGGTAATAACCCAATTCGGTCATTACGCTGCGTGAATTGGTTGTCCGTTTACGGACGTTCGCAGGGGATGGCAATCTCTATGAGGAATTCCCATATAGAGATTTAACTACGAATGCGGTCCTTTTGCTTTGTGCCACTTGAGTTTTTTCTCGTCTATCATCACTCTCCAGTCAACTTTGGTAAAAAGATAAACGAGTAGCAGAACTGCAATCTGCGTTAAAAAATAATAGACACTGAGATAATCCCCAAGAAGATTCGCATCGATATCAACGTGCTTGTAAGTCTGCTGTCCCAGAAAAATTGAACCCGAGTAGCTGACAAACCGGCCAAAAAAGAACGGAAAAGCAATTAATTTGATCGGTAACGCGGTAAGTCCGTAAGCTATATACAAGTAGTTTGAAGGTAGTGGGGTGAGTGAGTAAATAAGAAGTGCTCCTACGGTCTGGTTTTTTCTTTGCTCCAATGCGCTTTTGATAACATCAATATTATCTTTGGCTTGTGCGGATAGAAACTTGTTTCGAATGATGTGCTGAGACAATTTTGCCAGAGTCATGCGCCCCAATGTGGAAGCAAATGAAGCAATCAGTGCTAACGAAAGCAAGTTAAGTTCAGGGTATTTAAAACCGACGAATGAAAGAACTACCCATGTTGGAGGAGCAAATGCAGGAATGATGTTCAGTGCATAGACGGCTGCAAATACTACGATCAAATTATCCATACATAAATTCCAGAAAAATACCGTGTTTTACAAAACTTGGATTGGCAAAATCAAATTCCCAATTGATCACTTCGTTACCGGACAATGCTTACTGTAAACTGCTTTGTAAACCTCGAACCACAGAACGCTACCTAAACCTGCAGCAAAACTAAATGCGAGCTGAAAAGGCATTACCGGAGCGAAATGGAACACTTCGCGCAGGAAGGGCAGAGTCAACGCAAGCAGAAGAAAGCTGAACGCTCCGCCTATCACCCACCACAATGCCGGATTCGGGCTATTGAGCGTGCGCAGGATACTGTGCTGCCACGAGCGATTGACAAGGATCAGGCCGAGGTTACCGATGACCAAAGTGAAGAAAGTCAGCGCTCGTGCTTCTGTTTCCGATGCACCCTGGTGGAGCGAATAACCCAGAATGGCAAGCGAGGCAAACAGCACAACCACACCTTGCAGGAAGCTAAGAAAAAGAATTTGTTTCCCAAATAGCGGTTCCTGTGGATTACGCGGTGGGCGATTCATTACTCCGGGTTCTGCCAGTTCGGCCTCGAAGGCAACGGAGCATGCAGGATTGATAATCATTTCCAGAAATACGATGTGCACCGGGGCAAACACGGGCGGCCAACCAAGCAACAACGGAATCAGCGCCAATCCGGCAATGGGAATGTGTACGGCGAAGATGTAGGCCATCGCCTTGCGCAAGTTGTCGAAAATTCCACGCCCAAGGCGCACGGCATGCACGATGGAGGAGGGTGTAAGAAATTTTGTGTAAACGGTCATTTGGCAGGAAACTGCCATAACTTTGAAAGGAGTGAATATGACCGTAGCAAAGAAAGTCCCATCCCCCGATTTAATTGACCAGTTAATGGCGGGTTATCAGAAGCCTGAA
>CAIWKC010000149.1 GCA_903913145.1 uncultured Gallionellaceae bacterium
ATCAGAAGTGAGCAACTACGGCGTCGTCGAGACGGATCAGGAAGGCCGCATCATTGCCTTTCAGGAAAAACCCAAAGCGGAAGAAGCAAGGTCCAATTTTGCCAGTACCGGTATTTACATTTTTGAACCGGAAGTGATTAATCTCATTCCCCGGAACAAAGTATTCGATATCGGCAGCCAGCTTTTCCCTATGCTTGCCGAAAAAGGCATGCCTTTTTATGCGCAAAAACGGCTGTTCAACTGGATCGATATCGGTCACGTGCACGATTACTGGACAGTTTTGCAGCGCGTGCTGAAAGGCGAAATCGCACAGATGCAGATGCCAGGTCATGAAATCAAACCCGGCGTCTGGGTGGGGCTCAATACCCGGATCGATTGGGATCACGTCAAGATCGAAGGGCCGGTATATATCGACTCCGGTGTGTGCATCGAAGCGGGTGCAGAGATCATCGGCCCAACCTGGATTACGCGCGGTTCACACATCTGCAAGAATGCCAAAGTTGTACGCAGTGTGTTGCTGGAATATACGCGCATCAGTGCCGGAATGACATTTGAAGAAACAATCGTTTCACCGAGCTATTGCGTCGAACATAGTTCAGGTGAGACCTACTACATAGGTGATGATCGCACGCAATTGCGGTGGGGTGATGCGCGAGGGCGGTAATTGAGATGGAGTAATACCAGGGCGATGCGGGAGCAAGTGCTCCTTCATTTGGAACTAGGCCATGGATTAAAGATTGGCAAAAAGCACCCCCTCCCTAGCCCTCCCCCGCGGGGAGAGGGGACTTAGAGCGGTTGGAGCTTTATGTGAATAGCTTAATTTCTACCATGCAACGGCTAATCGAATAGAACATCCCCTCTCCCCCCGGGGGAGGGCTAGGGAGGGGGAGCTTTCAAACCTTGCCACTTTTCGAACCTCTAATACGCATGCCTATCTTTAACCAACACTTGCAGCGTTTTTAAGACAATAAAAAGATCAAGCCTTAAGGTCCAGTTTCTGAGGTAATCCAAATCGTAGTCGATGCGCTTTTTCATTTTATCCAGCACTTCGGTTTCACCGCGATAGCCGTTAACCTGAGCCCAGCCGGTAATGCCCGGTTTAACCTTGTGCCGCACCATATAGCCATCAATCAATTTGCGATATTGTTCATTATGCGCAACTGCGTGCGGACGGGGGCCAACGACACTCATTTTTCCCTGCAGTACATTAATGAATTGAGGCAACTCATCCAGTGATGTTTTGCGCAAGAATGCGCCCAGTGGCGTGATGCGTTTGTCATTTTTCTGTGCCTGTGGAACATTGGGCCCATCCTCAGTCACGGTCATTGAGCGAAATTTATAAACGATGATTTCTTTTCCATCAAGTCCGTAGCGGCGTTGCTGGAAGATGATAGGGCCGGGTGAACTGAGTTTGATCCAGACAGCGATGATCAGCATGATCGGTGCGATCAAGGCCAGAATGAGGAGCGACAAAATAATGTCGCTCCCGCGCTTGATCACACCGTTGAATCCGGTAAAGGGTGATTCGCATACTGCAACAACCGGCAGGCCTGCCACGGTGCTGAGCCGACCCTGAATCAGATCCGTGACAAAGATATCCGGCACGAAATATATTGAAGCCGTGGTATCGCGCAATCCGTCCAGCAAAGCCATGATGCGCGGTTGGCTGGACATCGGAATTGATAAATATATTAGCGGGACTTTATTTTGGTTAACGTACAAAGGCAGGTCACTAATTTTGCCCAAAATGGAACGCTCGAAGGGATGAGTCACGCGGCTTGCACCACGGTCATCAAAAAAGCCTGTGATTTTGACGTTCGAATAAGGATCGTCTTGCAAACGCGTTGCCAGTTCCAAACTTTGTGCATTGATTCCCACCACGACAGCGTTTTTGGTTTCACCTTGAAGCTTTAGAATGCTGGGGGCAAGTTGACGCACCAGCAGATGCGCAGCGATTTGGCTAGTGGGTGCAACCCAAAACCAGGCAATCAAAACATCGCTATCGAAAAATTCCAGATAACGGCTGGCGTAGCCAAAGAAGGCCAGCAAACCCACCTTCACAATCCAGTCAAACAAGATATGTTTGATCTTGGTAGGTAACGCTAAATGAAGTTGTACATCACCCGGAAAGCTGATCGCAAACATCAACAGCGAAAGAATCAAATAGGGCGGCGTCAGTTCTGATTCTTTGAAAAACACCAGAACATAAAGTGAAAATATGCAAATCAGCGGATCAACAAACACACCGATCAAATTCAGCAAGCTTGAGCGGTCGATCGTGATAGATGAATTACGCCGAAAAGAAGGAGGTGCTTTAGTTTGGGTCGTCATGATTTCCAGAGTTGAACAATACCAAGTATTTATTCAGTCAAAGCAATAAGGTAAGTAGCATGGAAAAATGCAACATAAAACCGGGAGCGCAATCATCCTTGAAAATTGTTACATTTTTGTGGAGGTGGTTAAATTAAGTTGTGGTGGCGAGAGAATGATGAAGTTAAGTTGGGGGTGAATGGCGATTTTGGACTATTGGAAAATTTTGTAGAATAGAGTTGGGCAGAGACGAGAAGCACCCCCTCCCCAACCCTCCCCCGGGGTAACCAGCGACTTTTCGCAGCTTAGTCGAATTGCTAGTTGTTTTAATTAGAGGGACTGAGGGAGGGGGTGTCGACTACCACCTCAAGCTCAAAACCCCTTCAGCCGAATCAGACACGCCAAATCGCTGCACATTCAAACCACGATGCAACTCTTGCGTGGCTACTAAACTAAATGGCCCGCCGCGCGCTGTGGCGCTTTCAACAACCAGCTGGCTTTTACGCGGTACGAAGATACTCAG
>CAIWKC010000150.1 GCA_903913145.1 uncultured Gallionellaceae bacterium
ACTACTATCTCGGATCGGGTCAGGCGGACGGCTACGCGATTGTGAATCTCGGCGCGCGCTATCAGGCGCGGCCCTGGCTGCAGTTCTTCGGCCAGGTCAATAATCTCTTCCCAATCGTCACTGCTCTTCTTCGCTTGATTTGTTGGCTTAGCTTTGGGTTTGATTGTTGTGCCATGTTTCTTAGTTGCAGTGTTTTTCTTTTCAGAGGCAGCAAGTACCTGTTTGACCGGAGCACGAGATGTCAGCGGAGTTATCGCACGGGACTGCTGTTCCTCAGCCAGTTTGAATACGCTGACCGACTCTGACAGGTTGTGTGCTTCTTCTTCCAGAGCTTCAGCAGCGGCAGCTGCTTCTTCAACAAGGGCAGCATTTTGTTGGGTGACTTCGTCCATTTGGGTAATTGCGCGGTTAATCTGCTCGATGCCCTCGCTCTGTTCGTTAGACGCACCACTTATTTCTGACATGATATCCGTCACCCGCTTCACCGCGTTTACAATCTCTTCCATGGTCTTGCCTGCGTCGTCTACCAGTTTGGTACCCACCTCGACTTTTTCCACGGAGTCACCAATCAGTGTTTTGATCTCTTTTGCCGCAGCGGCGCTGCGTTGGGCAAGATTACGAACTTCCGTAGCCACCACGGCAAAGCCACGCCCTTGCTCACCGGCACGGGCAGCCTCCACAGCTGCGTTCAGCGCAAGAATGTTGGTCTGAAAGGCAATGCCATCAATGACGGAAATAATATCCACGATCTTGCTCGAAGATTCATTGATCGAACTCATCGTCCCCACGACTTGTTGCACAACGGAACCACCTTTCAGTGCGACCGAACTGGCACTATGTGCGAGCTGGTTGGCCAGTTTGGCATTTTCAGCATTCAGCTTCACCGTGGAGGTCAACTCGTCCATACTGGCGGCGGTTTCCTCCAGACTGGCGGCTTGTACTTCTGTACGTTGTGACAGGTCGTTATTTCCGGAGGCAATTTCTTTTGAAGTGTTCGCTATGGAGTCAACTGTTACTTGAACTTCATTCACTAACTTTTGCAGGTTAGCAACCGTCTCGTTGAGATTTTGCTTAACATCGTTGAAAGCACCCTGATAGTTTCGGGTGACTGTCTGGGTGAGATTGCCTTGTGCCAATGCTTGGGCGACATGGATAGTATCCTTGAAAGCACCATCGACCGTATCTGAGAGTTGATTGAGTAATTCTGACAATGTCTTGGTATAGCCAAGTTTGCCGTTCAGTTCGAGCTTGACACTGAAGTCGCCTTTGTTTGCAGCTTCGACAATGGAGTGAATTTCGGAAACGATCTTATTTAAAGAGTCGGCCGTGGTGTTGACGCTGACTTTGACCTGATTATAGGCACCCGCATAGTCTTTCGTAACCTTCTGGCTTAAGTCGCCTTTAGCCAATGCATCAGCGACACGTATGGTGTCTTTGAATGCATCGTCAACAGTGTTAATTAACTGATTAAGCAAGTCGGACAACTCTTTGGTGTAGCCAGCTTTGCCGACCAGATTCATTTTGGTGCTGAAGTCGCCTTGGTTGGCAGCGGCCACGATGCCTTTGATTTCCGCAACGATGCTCCGCAACGCATTCTGCATAATTTGAATAGCATTGAGCAGTTGTGCGGTTTCGTCTTTGCCTTTTACTGTGATAGTTGAGGACAAATCGCCGTCGGAAATCCGCGTCGCCACATTAACAGCCCGAACCAGCGCACCTGTCAGTCCACGGGTAATCCAGATAGCCAATATCGCTGCAAGTACAGAAGCGACGATGCCACTAACTATCATTTGAGTCACGGCGGATTGGGCAGACTCTAACGTGCCGCTGCTAATATGATTGGCTTCTGTCAGTTGCTGCTTGCGAAATGCTTCTAGCGCAGTGGAAATGGCTTGACTACTCTTGTCGAAACCTTCCATTTTTACATTGCCCGCTTCTATTCCCTTGCTGACATATTCCTCCGCCATATCCTTACCGCTGGCGTAGAAGCTGTTAAAGTCAGCTTCTATCGTTTCAATCTTCTTCAGTTTTTCAGCATCTTTTTCCCGCTGATACATCTGCTTGTATTTAGCTACGCCATCCAGAAAGCTTTTCGCGGCTTCTTTTTACTGGTCTACAATGCCGGCTTGTCCGGTGTCTCAAACTTGCCGGGATTTCATGGCAGCTATCTCGCCTTTATTCTACCGGTCTCGATTATTTCC
>CAIWKC010000151.1 GCA_903913145.1 uncultured Gallionellaceae bacterium
ACCAGCAAATCACTGCACTCGAACCCGCGGATGGATTTCCTGCACTTGACACAGAAATCTCCGTACTTGAAAAACAACTGGACTATCTGATTGGACAAGGCATAACGCACAGGGCCGATTATGCTGCGGCAAAATTACGTCAGGACTCAGCCAAAACTTTGGTTGATGCCGCGCAAAACAATCGCAAGCCTCAAGTCGATCTAAATCTTAGCGTCGGATATGGGGGGTTAGTCGAAGGTGCGGGTTATAACAACAGCGGAGATTTATCTCAGAACAAAACAGGTTTAAATAAAAGCGCACAGATTATGTATCAGTGGCCGTTCGATAACAATTCAGCGCGAGGCTTGTTACAGCAGCAATTGGCAAACTTTGATCAAAGCGCCATCAACGTATTGATCGTGGAGAGAGCGATCAATGTTGGCATTAAATCCGCATTGTCGAATTTGCTCAATAGTGCGCTAAAACTCAAAAAATCTGATGAAGCTGTCAGACTCTACCAACTTACGCTCGAAAATGAAAAGAATAAACACAAGCTTGGCCGGGCTACATTGATCGATGTACTCACCACGAATGATCGTTTTATAAACGCGAGTATTAACAATATTACTTTCCAACTAAATTACCTCAATGCGCTTGCTCAACTCTTGTTTCAAAGTGGCAGCCTGATTGAAGAAAACAACAATCGGCAAACAGTCAGCATCGATAAACTCATCAGCGTGCCGAAGCTGAATTGAGTATATTTCACTCATGCTCATTTTAATCAAATTAGCCCAACAAATTTGAGGCATTCAGTTGAAATTCATAGTTGAAATACTTTTGTGTTTGAAAGTAGAGCGGGAGCGATAAAGATGCAAATTCAGGATAGACTTTTTCGTAAAGTTTCGCTGGATAGACTTTCTTCACCCGAGCAACTTGATCTTATGATGGAAGTGATACCACCCAAAGGATGGGTTGCGCTGATATCGCTAAGTTTTCTCATTTTGGTCATTGTGCTTTGGGGAATATTCGGCAACATACCAACAACTGTTGCAGGCAAATGCATTCTGATTCAGTCGGGAGGTTTGGCAAGTGTGACCACGCAATCCGGCGGGCGTATTTCCGAGATCATGGTCAAGATCGGCGACAACGTAAAAAAAGGGGATACCATCGCCCAACTCTCTCAACCGGAACTCATGGACAAATTAAAAGTGGCACAAGCTCACTTACATGAACTTGAAGTCAATAAACAGCGGATTCGATCATTTAGTTCTGAGAATCGTCATTTAAAGTCTGCCTACACCCAGCAGGAACTTAAAAATCTGGAATCCCAGCGACAGACGCTCGAAATTAAAATCGGTGCACTTACCGAACGGGTTGAAACCGAAGAAAAACTTCTCAACCAAGGACTCATTACCAAACAAGCATTACTTGCAACAAAAATTGATTTATCCAATGCCAAGCAAGAGTTGGGCAATGTTAAAAATCAACTTCAAGCCAGTTCGATTACAAAACTTGAAGGTGAAAAGGCGACGCAAAATGAAGAGAC
>CAIWKC010000152.1 GCA_903913145.1 uncultured Gallionellaceae bacterium
CCAAATTTCTAATATTCAACAACTATTGCTTACAAACAGACTTCGAATTTCAGCTTCGCTTGAAATGCCCACAGCGGAAGTAATACAGAAGAACACGGAAGAAATTGAGAAAAATATCGAGGAAATCAGCAAGACTTGGGAAATTTATTATGCTAACAGCCTTGCTTTTGACGACAAAATATTAGCTGATAAATTTGCTGCAGACAGAAAGCAATTCGTCACAGAGGGATTAAAACCTGCAATTACTGCATTGCGTGCCAATGATATTAAACAGGTTGAAAAAATTGTTGAAGATAAAGTTCAGCCACTCTATGAACCCTTGCAAAAGGATATTCAGAATCTAATGCAATTGCAACTTGAAAAAGGAAAGCAAGATTATTTAAACTCAGTAGACAGCTACAAATCCAAGCGAACTCAGGCTGTCATCATTTTAGTGTTGGGCTCATTGTTTGCAATTTGGGCGTTTATAACGATGGTGTTAAGCGTTCTAAACCCGCTCAAGAAAGTTATTTCACTGTTGGGAAATATTTCTCAGGGAAGATACAACAACGACATCACTTTTGTTAGAAATGATGAAATTGGTGCTCTTATGGATACACTGAATGCGATGCAGATTACGCTTGGCTTTAAAGTCGCGGATGAAGGAAAAATGGCAAGTGAAAACCTTCGAATTCGAATCGGTTTGGATAACGTATCCACCGGAGTGACAATTGCCGATAATGATCGAAAGCTTATTTATATGAATAAAGCTGCGGTTAATTTGATGAAATCCGTAGAAACTGATTTCCGCAAAGATTTGCCTAATTTCACCGCATCAAAACTGCTCGGAAGCAGTATTGACACTTTCCACAAAAATCCGTCTCATCAGAACTCAATGTTGGAAAGCTTGACTAGCACTCACCGTGCGCAAATTTTGGTTGGCGGGCATACCTTTTCTCTCGCTGCCAGTCCAGTAGTAAACAGCAGCGGTAAGCGATTGGGAACGGTTCTGGAGTGGAATAATCGCACAATAGAAGTGGCAGTAGAACATGAAGTATCTACCATTGTTGAAGCCGCTTTGAAGGGTGACTTTACCAAGCGCATCGATCTGCAAAACAAAGATGGTTTCTTGAAGGAACTGGGACAAGAGATCAATCAACTGATGGAAACCTCTGATACCGGTCTGCAAGAAGTGGTACTTATGCTTGGCGCATTGGCGAGAGGAGATTTGACCTATCAAATTAATGCTGAATATCATGGCATTTTCAAACAATTGAAAGATGATGCCAACACCACTTCAGATCGTCTCAGGGAAGTCATCACCCAAATTAAACAAGCGACCGATACAATCCATACTGCAGCTCAAGAAATCGCTTCAGGTAATACTGATCTTTCACAACGTACAGAAGAACAAGCTTCCAGTCTGGAAAAAACTGCCGCCAGTGTGGAAGAGCTCACTTCAACGATGAAGCAAAACGCAAATAATGCCAAGCATGCCAACATTTTGGCACAAAGTGCCAGTGACGAAGCGATGAAAGGAGGAGCTGTCGTCAAAGAAGTGGTGATTACCATGAGCACAATTAATGAATTTTCACATAAGATTGTGGAAATCATATCTGTGATTGATGGAATCGCCTTTCAAACCAACATACTTGCTTTGAATGCAGCTGTCGAAGCGGCACGAGCAGGAGAACAGGGGCGTGGGTTTGCTGTCGTTGCCACCGAGGTGCGCAATCTGGCGCAGCGTTCAGCCGCGGCAGCAAAAGAAATCAAGACCCTAATTGGAGATTCAGTCGAAAAAGTCGAGGATGGAGCCAAATTGGTAACTGCGGCGGGAAGAACGATGGATGAAATCGTCAGTGCCGTTAAGCGTGTAAATGACATCATGTCTGAAATTAGCGCGGCATCACTTGAGCAAAGCCAGGGAATCGGTCAGGTGAACCATGCAATTACACAAATGGATGAAGTCACTCAACAAAATGCTGCCTTGGTGGAAGAAGCTGCAGCCGCGGCTGAATCTATGGAGGAAGAGGCGGAGTGCCTGATGCGCTCCGTCAGCGTTTTCAAGATAGCAGAACCGCACCGTACCACCGCGACAACTGTATCACGAGTAGTTACCAAACCAGTTCTCAGAAATTCCGTTCCTGCACATGTCACAAAACCAACAACACCAAATAAACCAGCCTCTTCAACTAAGCCCAAGGTGCTTTCATCAAAGCCAATAGCTAAGGGCTTGGACGAATGGGAAGAATTTTGAACAAAGACTGAAAATAATGGCTAACTGCAATTCAGAAAATGGTTAAATTGACACAGACCCAATCTAAAAAAAGCAAAGCAACATTTCGCCAAAGATTAGCTAGAACGACCAGTAGTTATAGTTTGAGCCAGTTTAATAATATGCACACAAATTGCCAGTTCAACCCTTATTTTCCAATAATCCTTCATACCGGCGCAGGCCGGTAACTTCGTTCCAAGTAAAGCGTGTTTACATGTCATTATTGAAGATACACAAATTCTATTGGATCATCATAAGCCCGTAGAAGGCTGACAGCGAGTAATCGAAACTGCAGTTAGTTTGTCATTCCTGCGCAGTCGCGGGAATGACAGGACTTAATGGTAGAATGCGCGCCTAATTTTTTAAGGCAACATCATGCTTTCCACTGCAAATATCACGATGCAATTCGGGGCGAAGCCCCTTTTCGAAAATGTCTCCGTTAAATTCGGTGACGGTAACCGTTATGGCCTGATCGGGGCCAACGGCTGCGGCAAGTCTACTTTCATGAAGATTTTAGGGCGCGATCTGGAACAGAGCTCGGGTGAGGTCATGCTGGATAAAAGCGAGCGCTTGGGCAAGTTGAGTCAGGATCAATTTGCTTTTGAAGAAAAGCGCGTGCTGGATGTGGTGATGATGGGACACAACGAGATGTGGGGAGTGATGTCCGAGCGCGACGCGATTTACGCCAATCCGGATGCGAGTGAAGAAGACTACATGCGTGCGGCCGATCTGGAAGCCACCTTTGCCGAATACGATGGATACACCGCCGAAGCTCGTGCCGGAGAATTGTTAAATGGGGTGGGCATCGCGCAAGAGTTGCACCAAGGCCCGATGAGTGCAGTTGCTCCCGGTTTCAAGTTGCGTGTGCTACTGGCACAAGCGCTGTTTTCTGATCCTGATATTCTGCTGCTGGACGAACCGACCAACAACCTCGATATCAACACCATTCGCTGGCTTGAAGATATTCTGAATGCGCGCAATTCAACAATGGTGATCATCTCTCACGACCGTCACTTTCTGAACAGCGTGTGCACGCATATGGCGGATTTGGATTACGGAAAAATCACCGTATATCCGGGTACCTACGACGAATACATGCTCGCTTCAACACAGGCGCGCGAACAGCAGTCTGCGGACAATACCAAGGCCAAGGAAAAAGTCGCCGAGCTTAAGGCTTTCGTGGCGCGTTTCTCGGCTAATGCATCCAAGGCAAAGCAAGCCACTTCTCGTGCGCGCCAAATAGATAAAATTAAAATCGAAGACATCAAACCTTCCAGCCGTCAATATCCATTTATTCGTTTCGAATTTGACGAACGTGAAAAATTGCATCGGGTTGCAGTTGAAGTTCAACATTTGTCCAAGGGTTACGACAAGGTACTTTTCTCCAATGTCAACTTCCGGATTGACGCGGGTGAGAAGGTCGCCATAATCGGCCCGAACGGTATCGGTAAAACCACGCTTTTGCGCTGTCTTGCTGGCGATCTTGCACCTAATACAGGCACTCTCAAATGGGCGGATAAAGCCAAACCAGGCTATTACGCACAGGATCATTCACATGAGTTTGCAGAAGATAAATTGATGATGGATTGGATGATCGATTGGCGGGGTCCTAACGATGACGATCAAGTGGTGCGCGGCACACTGGGACGGCTGTTGTTTTCCGGGGACGATGTGAAAAAGCGGGTAAAAGTACTCTCCGGCGGAGAAAAAGGCCGCATGATGTTTGGTAAATTAATGCTTGCCCGACCTAATGTTTTGCTAATGGATGAGCCTACCAACCATATGGATATGGAATCTATTGAAGCGCTCAACACGGCACTGCTGGAATTTAAAGGCACGCTGGTATTTGTCAGCCATGACCGTGAATTTGTGAGTTCTCTGGCAACGCGAATTATTGAGATTTCGGCCAAAGGCGTGAACGATTATCACGGAACGTATGAAGAATTTTTGCGCGATCAACTTGTGCCTTAATATTTCATGAATTATTCGCAGGGGATTGGAAAGACGATTGGCGTTTTCGATTCCGGCGTTGGCGGACTTTCTGTCCTGCAGCACATTCGCCAAACACTTCCCGATGAGCGACTGATTTACGTTGCAGATTCCGGCCATGTGCCTTACGGCGATAAATCGTCCGATTATATCGAACAGCGCTCACACACTCTCACGCGCTTCCTGCTGGAAAAAGGTGCTGAGGCTATTGTCATTGCCTGCAATACAGCTACCGCTGCCGCGGTGTCAAGTTTGCGCAGCTATTTCGATATTCCCATTGTTGGCATGGAACCCGCCGTCAAACCTGCCGTTGCAGCCACAAGGAGTGGCGTAGTTGGCGTGCTAGCAACGATCGGCACAATAGAGAGCGCACGTTTTGCTGCCTTGCTGGAGCGCTACGGAGAAGAGGTGGAAATTATCACCCAAGGCTGCCCCGGTTTAGTCGAACAAGTGGAAAATGGCGAACTGAATAGCAAACGTACCCGAGAGTTGATCGAACGCTTTACCACGCCATTGATAGCGCGCGGTGTTGATACGCTGATACTGGGTTGCACCCACTATCCTTTTCTTGCTCCATTGATTCAAGAAACAGTGGGCAACAATATTGTTCTAGTCGACACCGGTGCCGCGGTTGCACGCCAACTGCAGCGACGACTTTACAACGAACTCGAGGATCGTGAAGAGTCGCACTCTGTTGCCCGAAGCAAATTAACAACCAGTTCACCTGCCCAATTTTTCACCAGTGGTGACTCCGCATATGCTTCTCGCATAATTTCAGCCCTCTGGGGTGATAGTGTTATTGTCACCCAGTTACCCAGCCAATACAGGTAACCTCTATGAAACACACTGCCACAATCTTTTTTGCAATGATTCTAATTCCTGTCATTGCGCTGGCAGATCAACGTCCCATTGAAATTCACGATCAGCTTGTTTCTCAACCCGGCGCCGTCAGCAATGTTGCCTTAACTCTGGATGCGTGTTCCGGCAAGTTTGACGATGACTTAATTGAATTTTTAATTAAAAAGAATATTCCTGCTACAATTTTTGCCACCAAAAAATGGCTTGACGAAAATCCCAAGGGGCTTTCTATAATCAGAGCACACCTTGATTTGTTTGATGTCGAGGATCATGGAGAAAAACATATTCCTGCGGTCATCGGAACTGGCAGAAAAGTATTTGGCATTCCCGGTGAACCGGATGTCATTCACCTTCGTCGTGAAGTTTCCGAAGGAGCGCGTGCAGTGGAAGAAGCAACAGGTATTGCACCACATTGGTATAGATCCGCAACTGCCGAATATGATCCTCAAGCGATAAAGGAAATCGACAAAATGGGCTATAAAATAGCAGGGTTCTCGGTCAATGCGGATGTGGGTGCCACGTCAAAGAAAATTGCTATTGAAAATAAACTGGAACATGTAAAAAACGGTGATGTCATCATCGCACACATGAATAAACCGGCTTCTGACACAGCAGAGGGACTCGCTGTCGGATTGGAGTATTTAATAAAAGCCGGTTTCAATTTCGTGCGTCTTGATCAGGTTGATCTGAAAGAGATTAATAAAAAGCCCTGATAATTTTAGTTGTAACATTACGGCAATATAGACTTTACCAGTTACTGTCCCAGCGCTTTCAATAATTGCATTGGGTCGCTTGAAGCTTGTGCGGTAGCTTGCGGACCCTGAATCCAGTCCACCACCTCACCTGCCCCCCATGACACAAATGATGCCAGCACAAATACCAATAGTTTGCGCGACATTCCTTTCGGGATTCCATGCGAATCCAGGTA
>CAIWKC010000153.1 GCA_903913145.1 uncultured Gallionellaceae bacterium
TCTTGGGGATCGCTCGAACGTCCTAATCGAAGGTGTCCAGTGGCCTGATTCGTCAGTATGCCTTCGCAAAGGAATAATGACTGCAACTTAGATATTTTCAGACGCTGATTGTAACCTTCAATCAACAACAAATAGCTTGGCACCTACTAGTGTGGAAGATCGATGCTGCTCTGCGTTGTCGGCGACTTGATAACTCATTCCTGATTTCAGTGTAAACGTCCGCCCATCTTTTAATTCCGTATGTAACTCGCCTTCAAGACACATTAAGATGTGGCCCTTTGAGCACCAATGATCAGCAAGATAACCCGGCGAATACTCGACGACCCGGACACGAATTGCACCAAACTGTCGTGAACGCCAACGTGCCAGTCCTGTTTCGCCCTTATGCTCAGTCGTTTCAACTTTAGCCCAATCAGTGATGCCGAATAGTATGTCGGATATTTCCATTATTTATGCCTCAAAGATCAGTTGAATCTCAATATTGTAACAATCGAATTCGTCCGCTCTTGGCCAACAGTGAATTGTTAGCATAATCAGAGTTCAAAGTATCAAGTTGAAACATGAACCGACGCTGGTAATTTAGATAATTCTGCTTGTTAAATTCAGTCCGGCAGTCAGGCATAGTTGCTTTCGTTATTTACAATTAGCCATTCTTACTACACGAGTTACTTAGACATTACGACTTTGGTTACCAGTTCATTTCAATCACAATTTGCGCTAGGGGAGTGATTCACCTTGTTCTATCGTGCTACCAGAAATCGGTATAAGTTGCGCAATATACCCGCAGTCACACCCCAGATGAAATGTTCTTTGCCGGTATTTAAATCGTGATATGGCATGGAGAACCATTGACGCGTTGTATCTTGCCAACGGACTTCGTGACGCCGATGATTTGATGGATTCATCAGAAATTCCAGAGGCACTTCAAAGATTTCTTCCACTTCTACAGGATTCGCCATCAGCGTAAAGCCTGGATGGATAAGCGCCACAACCGGCGTAATGACAAATGCCGAACCCGTCAAGTAAGTTGGTAAATGCCCCAACACTTGCACAAATTCTGTCTCCAAACCGATTTCCTCGTGGGCTTCCCGCAAGGCGGTAGCGGCTGCATCGGTGTCTGAGGGATCGGATTTGCCGCCGGGCAAAGCAATTTGCCCAGAGTGAGTAGACATGCGTGCAGTGCGTTGGGTTAGCAAGACAGTTGGCTGATCGTGCAGCGGACCACGCAGTACGATGGGCACAAGTACCGACGCGTTAGCGGCCTCGGTTCGGTTGGAGTAGCTTTTTTCAAATACAACCTCAGGAGTCCAATTCGGCGGGTTCGCAAACCGCTGTTGCAGGGCATTGGGAAGTAGTGACTCACTGTTCACAGCCGGCAAATGAGTGTCTACCCCTACAACTGGGATCTGGCGTGGATCAAAGTTCGGGGTGGCTGAATGAGATGGCTCCTTGGGAGTCTGCCAAGTATTTAATGACATATCATAATTTGCAAGCGCTAATCATTGCTGCAGGCATGGGCACACACCAGCGTTCGCCACTGCGAAAACGTTCTTGAACAGCAGACGCCAACGCCATCCTAATTGAATCTAAACATTCGGGCGGTTGACTTGCTAGCAACATGGACCCTCGCACAGTCGCCTTTTCAAAAATCTCACATAGTTGCTCTGGATTATCTGAATTCAATGAGCATTCAATGACGGAAAAATGTATTTCGGTGAATCCGGCTTCTAAAAATAATTTCCTTGCAATTTCAAGTTTTGAAAATTGATGAAAGTCCGGCCCTGAAGGTGCGCTAGCATCTGGGTTTCCAAATGCCTTTACTGCGCCGTAAAACAACTCAAAGCAAGGTGAAATATCTGGGCCACACCATACTGTCATTGCAAATTTGCCACCGGCATGTAACGTCCTATGTACTTCCGACAATGCACGAGGTTGATTGGGAACGTGGCAAATGCCTAGATTCGAGACTACGACATCAAACTGGTTATCTGAAAATGGGAGATTCTGCGCGTCCCCGTCCACAAAATTTACTTCCGGTACTCGCTGACGCGCCATCTCAAGCATTGCTGGGGAAAAATCGAGACCACTGACTGCATATCCCTTAGCCTTCAATGCCGCAGATAAA
>CAIWKC010000154.1 GCA_903913145.1 uncultured Gallionellaceae bacterium
CGATTTCCTTGCTGGAGCCCCAAACTTCTATGTAGCCGAATCGGAAATTGAGATCGCCGAGCCAACCGGAGCAGACACGTTGCTCATGGTTAAGATAAACGGTAAGGTTGTTGTGTGTCGCGTTCACCCCGATCATGCCCGCACTCACGGCGAGCGCATGTCACTCATGTTCGATATGTCAAAGACTGTCTATTTCGATCCGGTTACCGAATTGCGCATAGGCTGAGTTTTACGCTTTTCTCGCGTGCCACGCTCGAAACGCTCAAGGTTGCGGGGTTGGGCTGGTCACGGTTGTTCTGCAGATTTAAGGAATACACCATGAACATAGAAGCCCAACCCGACTTTCGATCTGCCGATTTTCTGCTTGGTCATGTGCGCCATACTCTTTCCTTCTATGCGGGTCGCAACGAAGATCCAAGCGGCGGTTTCTATCATTTTTTTAAGGATGATGGCACTGTCTACGATAAACGCACGCGCCATCTGGTCAGCAGCACACGCTTTGTCTTCAACCACGCCATGGCATACCGTCATTTCCGCGACCCTCGTGATCAGGATTTGACCCGTCACGGTTTGAAGTTTCTGCACACAGCCCATGAGCAACCTCAAGGAGGTTTTGCTTGGCTGATCGACTGGCATGAAGGTCATGCAAGGGTGCTCGACGGAACCAATCATTGCTACGGACTCGCGTTTGTGTTGCTGGCGCATGCTCATGCTTTAATGGCTGGCATCAAGGAAGCCGAGAGCGGCCTGAATGCTACATTTGACCTTATGGAGCAGCATTTCTGGGAAGCAGAACACTCATTGTATGCCGATGAGGCGACGCCCGAGTGGCAAGTTGGAAACTATCGCGGCCAGAATGCCAACATGCATTCCTGTGAGGCGATGTTAGCGGCATACTCGGCCACCGGACAGCAGCGCTTTCTTGATCGTGCTGCAGCGCTAGCGAATGCGATTACTGCACGTCAGGCGAAGTTGGCCGACGGCTTGGTTTGGGAACATTACGGCGCCAATTGGGCAGTTGATTGGGATTACAACCGCCATGACAAGACAAATATCTTCCGCCCTTGGGGATATCAAACTGGGCACCTGACAGAGTGGGCCAAATTGCTACTGCAACTCGAACGTTTCCTACCGGACGACAGACTATTACCGCGCGCACGTCATTTCTTTGATAGCGCCATGTCTCGCGGCTGGGATAACGCACATGGTGGTCTTGTGTATGGCTTTTCCCCTGACGGAACAGTGTGCGACGCAGACAAATATTTTTGGGTACAGGCTGAAAGTTTGGCTGCCGCCGCCTGGCTCGCCACCCGCACCGGCGAAGATGTTTATTGGATCTGGTACAAACGCATTTGGGACTACAGTTGGAACCACTTCGTGGATCACCGGCATGGTGCATGGTATCGAATACTTTCGCCCGAAAACTTGAAGACCACAGATGAGAAAAGTCCTGCAGGTAAAACCGATTACCACACCATGGGCGCCTGCTATGACGTTTTGCGGGCGCTCAAGCTAGAAGAAGGCTTGCCGGATACCATAGAGTCTTAAATGAACCGGAGCAGCAAAGCGAACAATATGGAAATGCTAAAAGTTGCATTGATGGGTTATGGCTACGCAGGAAAAACCTTCCATGCGCCTTTGATCGATAGCGTTCCGGGAATGGAACTGGTCGCAGTCTGTTCCAGCGACGCGGCCAAAGTATTTGCCGACTATCCGTCACTACCTGTCAGAGCTTCGTTGGAAGAGCTTCTGTCACTAGATCAAATCGATATTGTCGTCATCGCAACGCCAAACAACACCCATTTTGAACTGGCCAGCAGTGCACTGCTGGCAGGTAAACATGTGGTGGTCGATAAACCCTTTACAGTAACTGTTGAGCAGGCGCTTGAGCTGAAAGATTTAGCCGAACAAAAAGGGTTGATGCTATCGGTGTTTCACAACCGTCGCTGGGATGCAGATTTTCTGACTTTGCGTGAAGTGATTGTCTCGGGAAAATTGGGTGATTTAGTCAGTTTTGAATCACGCTTCGAGCGTTATAGGCCGGAAGTAAAAACACGCTGGCGCGAACAAGCGGGTGAAGGTAGCGGCCTATGGTATGACCTTGGCCCCCATTTGTTGGATCAGGCTTTGCACTTGTTTGGTTGCCCAATCGCTATACACGCAGATTTTGCAATGCAGCGAAAAAATGCTCAGGCAGTCGATTATTTTCATGTGTTGTTGCGTTATGAAAAATTGCGAGTGATCTTGCAATCAAGTATGTTGGCAGCTGACGAAATTCCGCGTTACCTACTGAGAGGATACGCTGGCAGTTATAAAAAATATGGACTGGATACGCAGGAAGAGTCTTTAAAACGTGGCGAGTTGCCTGGAGGCAACACATGGGGTTATGACCCGCTTAATGGCATCTTGCATACTCCCACAAATCCGACAAGCACTTCCAGCATTGTTCAGAATTTACGCGGCGACTATCGCTATTTTTATACTGCATTTCGGGATGCGATCCAGATTAATACATTGAATCCTGTGTCGTTGGAAGATGCAGTTTTATCGATAGTGTTAATTGAATTGGCTTGTGAAAGTGCTAAGTCAGGATGCGAAACAATCGTGCCTGCCCGATATACTTCAAGCCATTTTTAAAGGCAGGATCGGTAAATGGAGTTGGAGCATCGGGAATCAAATGATATTGCTCGTCCGCTATCTGCCATCCCCGTGGGATTAACGAGTCTAGATGCCTTGGGTTGTTATATTTAGAAATTCAAAATTGTTCGACCAACACTATTTACGTACAGCATCATTAATTTAATCCCCATTCACGAAGAGACGTTCATATGAATTTTAATCTTAGCGACCTGCTTGGCTACTCCGCCGCGTTTATGACCACCGTTGCCTTTGTTCCGCAAACTTTGCATTCTTGGCGAACCCGTGACCTCTCCGGCATTTCGCTACCCATGTACACTTTATTTACTCTGGGCGTGGCTCTCTGGCTTGGCTATGGTTTTGCAATCGGCAGCCTCCCTGTCATAGTAGCTAACGCAATCACTCTGATACTTGCTGCGTTGGTGTTATGGTTGAAAATTTTGTCCATACGGGATTGATAGGTCTTGAGGCTTTAACTGAAATAGCATTACTATGTTTGACCGGACGCAGATCGTATTATTCGAAGGTTGCATAATTTTTAAAAGGAATGTAATTCATGCCTATCTCCTTGCCTGATAGTTACCCCCGCCTTGTAGGCGATATTGGCGGAACAAACGCGCGCTTTGCGATGCAGTTGTCAAAAGGCTCACCCATTTCCGAACCGATTGCTTTGCCTTGTAGCGAATTTCCCGGACCTGCAGAAGCGATTCAGAAATATCTTGAGTTGACCGGATTGCCAAAACCTAACTGGGCTGCCTTGGCATTCGCAACGGCTATTTCAGGCGATATTCTCGCCATGACAAACAATCACTGGAAATTCTCAATTCGTGAATTGGGCAACAAACTTGCAGTATCCAATCTGCGCATTCTTAATGACTTCACTGCTTTGGCCTTGTCACTTCCTGTTCTCAGGACTGAAGATCTGATGACTGTCGGCACAGGGAGTCCAATGTCTGGAAAAGCAATTGGCTTGATCGGACCTGGAACAGGACTCGGCGTTTCCGGTCTTTTTCCCAATCCACTTGGGTTTACGCCCATAGAAGGAGAAGGCGGGCATATGACCATGCCCGCCTTTAATGAACGCGAGGCTGAACTTATCAGACTGGCAAAGAAAAGATTTTCACATTTATCCGCAGAACGACTGCTAACCGGTTCAGGGTTATCTTTGTTATATGAAGTCATTGCTGAAGCCAATGGAGTTTCACACCAATCTCTACCAGCACATGAAATCAGTCAACGCGGTGTTGAGGGTACTTGTCCTCTCTGCAAAGAAACGATCGATACCTTTTGTGCCATGTTGGGAACTGTGGCTGCCGATGTGGCCTTGGTATTAGGGGCCAGAGGCGGAATTTATATTGGCGGAGGCATCATTCCAAAATTGGGTGATTACTTTGTTACATCACCTTTCCGTACCCGCTTTGAAGAAAAAGGAAGATTTAGTTCTTATCTTGCAAATATTCCAACCTGGGTGATTCGAGCTCCCTGGCCGGGATTGATGGGTGCAGCAAACTCGCTGGATGACGATGCGAAACAGCATGGGCTTTGAGCCTGATCATGGCAAGACAATACTCGTGGAAATTTGATTCGTAGATTTGTATTGAACGCCACAACGTTCAACTTCTCCCCCTCCCCAACCCTCCCCCGGCGGGAGAGGGAGTTGAAAAGCCAACCATACTTTTATTTAAGTGGGGAATTTGCTCCCTCTCCCGCCGGGGGAGGGTTGGGGAGGGGGTGCTTTGCGCTTGCAAGCCAAAGTATTTTGAAAAATGAAACATTATTTACTGAGTCAAATATTATTCAACAAGGCGATGCATATTCAGCTTAATCAAATTGCAGGTCGATTTTCGATGAGCCGAATTAAGCCGATTCTCTGACGATCAGTCTGGCATTGAATTTCTTTTGATAGTATTCAGTTTGTGTTGTCAGTGTGCTTGATTCAAGCTTCATGCATTCCATTACCCCACGTCCGATGGCCACCACATCTTGTTTAACAGTTGTCAGAGATGGATTTAAATATTCACACACGGGCAGGTCGTCATGGCCGACAAATGCAACATCGCGCCCCGGCTCCAGGCCGAATTTTCTAAAGGCAGCCATGGCACCGATTGCCAGTCGATCTGTCGCGCAGATCAATGCCGTTCTTTTTTCTTTGATCCATGCTCCAGATCCCAGCATATTTAAAGTATGTTGCATGGCAAATGCTTCAAAACTCCACGTCGCTTCCGCGCCATCCACAGGTACAAAAACCGGCTTGCAGCCAGCTTCTCGCATAGCGTCCGAATAACCTGCTATTCGTTCGGGCCCGGATGGGTAGGCGACTTTAGGCGCAGCCAGAAAAGCCGGTTTATGATCACGGCTCAACAGATATCGGGTGACCAAGCCGATACTTTGTAAATTGTCATTCATCACATAATGACAATTCGGACTCAGGTAGCTATCGAGAAATACAATGCGCATCTCGTTTTCAAGCTGTTTCAATAAATCCGCGTTCCTTTGCGACAAAACCGGTGTGATGATCACTCCATGCGCTTTTGTCGAACGCATTGCCAGCAATGCGGCGGCCTCACGCGCAGGATCGTTATAGGAACAAAAGATCACAACACGCAAGCCCATTAAGGCAGCTTCATCTCCAATCACACTCAGTACCTCTGCAAAAAATGGTTCACTGAGCACGGGGATGATCACCCCGATAAGATTGGCTTTTCCTTTTACCAGCCTGACCGCATTTTGATCCGGTACATAGTTTAGTTCGGCACAGACCTGCTCGATACGCTTCCGCGTTTCTGCTTTGACCCCCTGATTTCCATTGAAATACTTAGACACAGTAATGCGTGAAACACCCACCAATGTCGCGATGTCTTGCATGGTGACGTTGCTTGAATCCGAAAATTGATCGGTTCTGGCAACTTTTCTGCGCTCAATTTGCTTGGGCTGAATATCTGGTTTTATTTTAGATTCAGGCGATTTTTTCAAAATATATATACGTGTTAAGTAAATGTTAAATCAAGGTTATTCTA
>CAIWKC010000155.1 GCA_903913145.1 uncultured Gallionellaceae bacterium
AAGAAAAGAATAGGTTGGTTGTCATTGACTCTGGCGTGCTTGTGGAACTGGAAATATATACAAAGCTTATCGGACTAATTTAGTAAACTGGTTTTTACCTTTTCGTGAAATGAGTCTGGAAATATTGGAAATGTCAACGACCTTCACATTTGCAAGCAGGGTTCGGATAGTACTTGCGATCCTGAAGATGAATTTGATAACGTCATTACATCAAATTAAAACTGAAATGAAAATTCGCTTGTGTGGAAATCGCCTCTGATATGCGGTCCACTAATACAATCGCAATCACCGGGGCTTCGGGATTCATTGGTAAATTCCTGGAGTCGCAATTACTAGAAATGGACGGTTATGAAATTAGGGTGCTTTCAAGAGACATAGAACGTGATTTGAGTAAGGAGAAATTCGGACATGACGTAAAAATGTTCGAGGGTGACCTCTGCGACCAGGATTCGTTGAAGGGGTTTCTGGTAACCGGGTGTGTCGTCGTAAACTTGGTGTACCTTTGGAACGCTGGAGAAGCGCAGAATTTGTCATGTACGCATAATTTATTGGCGGCGTGTAAGGCTGCAGGAGTAGCGCGACTGATTCACTGTAGTACAGCAGCGGTTGCAGGGCGAACGGCAAATGATCTGATTGATGAAGAAACTCAATGCTTGCCTGTCACAGAATATGGCACGACAAAACTAAAGATCGAACAAGACATTATTGAATATGCAAAAGGAAATTTTGAAGCGATAATTCTTCGCCCTACATCCGTCTATGGAATCGAAGGAGAACCGCTTAAAAAACTGGCTGCCGACATCACTGGTGGGAGTCGTTGGAAGAACTATCTTAAATCCTGTTTGTTTGGTCGTCGCCGCATGAATCTGGTACACGTCGCTAATGTGGTAGCCGCGATCTTATTCATAATTCGTTACGATGCTAGCCTTGATGGTGAAATTTATATTGTTTCGGACGATGAAGATCAAAAAAATAATTTCTTTGAGGTAGAGCAATTCTTAATGGATGCGTTTGGTGTAAGAAAATATCCGCTGCCTCGTTTGCCATTGCCTTTGGGCTTGCTTAAATTATTACTCATTTTTCTGGGTAGAAACAATGTTAATCCGAGCTGCAATTTTGATTCGGGCAAATTACAAAAATTGGGCTTTCAAAGACCTGTTAGCTTAAAAGATGGATTGGCAGAATATGCTACTTGGTGCCGTCCTTTACTTTTGGCTGATAAGGCATCGAAAGCTCCATGACTCTGCTAATACTCAACGTCAACGACATGCTCGACCTGAAAACAGGTGGTGGAACAGCCGAGCGAACTTTTCAAATGAGTCGCTCTTTGGCTTTGAAGGGCGCTCATTGCAAAGTCATGACGATAGCTTCTGAACAGCTTGATGTGCAACGCATCGAGGCTCTCAAACCTGCAAAAGTATTCGTGCTGCCTTGTTTATTTAAAAGATTCAAGATTCCCGGATGGAATTGGAAATTAATTCTGGGAGCTGTCAAAGATGCGGATGTCGTCCATCTGATGGGGCATTGGAGCGTACTCAATGTGTTTGCTTATTATGCAGTCCGCCATTTAGGTAAGCCGTACGTGGTTTGTCCTGCGGGAGCCTTACCCTTGTTCGGGCGATCCAAATTGCTGAAGTATTTGTATAACTACATAGTTGGCAACGCAATCATACGTAACGCGTCTGGTTGGATTGCAGTTACTGAAAGTGAATTTCCCCAATTCGAGCAATATGGTGTCCCGGCCTCGCGCGTGACGGTAATCCCAAACGGGGTGAGCGAGGACGATTTTCCTGCGGGAAACATCGCAGAATTTAGGCATCGTCATGGATTGTCTGATGTGCCGATCATTCTATTCATGGGAAGACTGAACCCGATCAAAGGCCCAGATCTGTTATTGCTTGCATTTTTGAAAGCTAGGCATGCATTTCCGACACATCATCTCGTATTCGTCGGCCCTGATGGTGGGATGTTGGCAAGCTTGCGCGAAACTGTAGAACGAGAAGATATCAGCGAGTACGTCCATTTCTTAGGTTATGTGGGCGGAGCTGACAAATCGTCTGCATATCGCATGGCTAAACTACTTGTAATACCGTCGCGTCAGGAAGCGATGTCGATTGTCGCGCTTGAGGCCGGCATATGCGGTGTGCCTGTACTGCTGACCGATCAATGCGGATTGAACGAGATTCGTTCGATTGATTCAAGGCTCGAAGTTGGCGCCACGGTGGAAGGCTTAGCGAAGGGGTTGTCCAGTCTGCTCGCAGGATCAGAGAGCTTGGAGAAATTAGCTTCGGAATGGTACGGCTTCGTTGCACACAATTATGCGTGGGAATCGCTTACCAAAAAATATTTCCGACTGTATGAAAATATTCTTGCGGTGAAAAACTGATGCGGCTGCTTATCGTCACCCAGTATTTCTGGCCAGAAGGTTTCAGCATCAATTCTGTTGCCAAGAGTTTGGTCGAGAACGGTGTCGAGGTCGAGGTGTTGACCTGCAAACCGAACTATCCAAGCGGAAAAGTGTTTCCCGGATACCGTGCATGGGACTTTCGGAGTGAGGTACACAAAGGGGTTTGCATACACCGTATTCCATTTTTACCAAGAGGGAGCGGAGGGGGGCGACTGGCATTAAATTACTTGTCATTCATTGTTTCCGGCTTGTTATTTGCGCCGTGGATGTTACGCAACAAAAAATATGATGCGATCTTTGTCTACGCACCATCACCGATATTGCAAGCTATTCCGGCAATATTCCTCGGATGGCTGAAGGGATGCCCGGTGGCGTTATGGGTGCAGGATCTGTGGCCGGAGAGTTTGTCGGCGACCGGCAATGTAGAAAACCGACTGGTGCTTAAATTGGTAGAGCGGGTTGTTCGCTATATATATCGGCATACCGATTTGTTAATGGTGCAATCACGTGCTTTTGAGGCTCCAGTCCGGGCGTTGGCATCGCGCACGCCCATCGTGTATTACCCCAACTCTGTGGACGATAGTTTTGCCATGCCTGTGACTGAAGAACCCCCGCCTGTTGAGGGCCTCGGTGCTGGATTCATAGTAATGTTTGCCGGCAATATTGGTGCGGCACAGGCCGTTGGAGTGATTGTCGCGGCTGCGACGCTGTTGAAAGAAAATACCGACATCCATTTCGTTGTTCTTGGTGATGGCAACTCGCGAGCATCGATGCTTAAAGAAGCACAACAACTCGGATTAACAAACTTTCATTTGCCTGGAAGGTTTCCAATGGAAACGATGCCCGCTTTTATGAAGAAGGCATCGGCTTTATTGGTTACACTGGCAGACCGGCCTATCTTTGCGGCGACTGTTCCCAACAAAGTACAGGCTTATATGGCGGCAGGCAAGCCGATTATTGCATGTTTAAATGGCGAAGGTGCCCGGCTGGTGGTTGAGGCGGGGGCTGGTTTTGCAACTCCGGCGGAAGATGCCAAGGCATTGGCAAATACGATTTTGCGTTTGTCTCAACTCTCGCCGGAAGAACGTTCAAAGATGGGAGAAAATGGACGCAGATATTATCAGGAGCACTTTGACCATGGGCACTTGGTTAAACTACTGATAGGCCATCTGCAATCTGTGTGCGAAACTAAAGAGAGTGCAATATGAGAATATTGGTATTGGGAGCGAGTGGAATGCTCGGCAATGCAATGGTCCGCGTGTTGAATGAAAAGGCGGATTGGCAGGTTCACGGGACTATTCGTTCAGAAAGTTCAAAGAGGTTCTTTAGCCACGACATTGCCTCGAGATTGATATCGGGCGTTGATGTCGAGCAACATGACTCTTTGATGCAAGCTATTATTCGAATTCGCCCGCAAGTAGTGATAAATTGCGTGGGATTGATCAAGCAGTTGGCCGACGCGGATGACCCGCTTCAGGCGATACCGATCAATTCGTTATTACCCCACAGGCTAGCAAGATTGTGTGAACTATCCGGAGCACGGCTGATGCACATGAGCACGGATTGTGTTTTCACAGGTGACAAAGGCGGTTACCTCGAGTCCGATCCATCGGATGCCAGAGATCTTTACGGCAGGTCGAAATTTCTGGGCGAGGTAGCCTATCCGCATACGATTACACTGCGCACTTCAATAATCGGACATGAATTGCAAAGTGCGCATGGTTTAGTTGACTGGTTTCTATCACAGCAAGGCAAATGTAATGGATTTACGCGGGCCATATTTTCCGGTTTTCCGACCGTGGTTTTGGCACAGATCGTCCGTGACTATGTAATACCGCACACCGAATTAGCCGGTGTGTATCATGTTGCAGCGCAACCCATTTCCAAATTTGACCTGCTAAAGTTGATCGCAGAAACGTACGGAAAAAAAATTGAAATTGTTCCCAGTGACAAGTTGGTTATTGACCGCTCTCTTAATTCACAGCGCTTTCGGGATGCAACAGGCTATGTTGTTCCAAGTTGGCCTGAATTGATTAAATTGATGCACTCGTATAAATAAATCAGGATAATGTATTTGCGCCGTCATTCCCGCACAGGCGGGAACGACGGCTTTGGAACCAATAAAGTATTTGGGATAAATCAGGATTGATTATGTTCAAAGGCAAAGTATTAATGATAACTGGAGGCACTGGTTCGTTCGGAAACACCGTGCTAAAACGCTTTCTTTCGACTGAAGTGCGCGAAATACGCATTTTTAGCCGCGACGAAAAAAAACAGGAAGAAATGCGTATTGCCCTAAATAACCCGAAATTAAAATTCAACATCGGTGATGTACGCGATTACGACAGCACATGGCAAGCTATGAAAGGGGTGGATTACTTATTCCATGCGGCTGCGTTGAAACAAGTGCCCTCATGCGAGTTTTATCCGATGGAAGCGGTGCGAACTAATGTAATAGGCACTGAAAATGTCATGAACGCCGCGACCGCCAATCGCGTCAAACGCGTGGTCGTGCTTAGCACAGACAAAGCTGTGTATCCGATCAATGCGATGGGTATCTCCAAAGCCATGGCTGAGAAGTTGATGGTTGCCAAAGCGCGTATGCAAGGCGAGACGGAGACAGTGCTTTGCGCCACCCGCTATGGCAATGTCATGGCGTCACGTGGATCAGTCATCCCCCTGTTTGTGTCGCAACTAAAGGAAGGCAAACCACTCACAGTCACCGATCCAAACATGACGCGCTTTCTGATGTCGTTGGAGGATTCTGTGGATTTGGTGCTTTATGCTTTTGAGCATGGCAAACAGGGTGATATCTTCGTACAAAAGGCGCCTGCTTCAACTGTTGCCGACTTGGCGCAGGCACTGAAAGAATTGTTCAAAAAAGAAACGCCGGTCCGGGTAATTGGAACTCGTCACGGCGAGAAGTTGTATGAGTCGTTGATCTCTCGCGAGGAGATGGCAAAGGCTCAGGATATGGGAGGCTATTACCGCATTCCGGCAGACAATCGCGACCTGAACTACGCACAATATTTCAGCGAGGGTGAAGAAAAAATTTCTCACCAGGAAGACTACACTTCGCACAACACCGAACGCTTGAACGTGACACAGGTTAAAGAATTATTGTTAAAACTTGATTACATCAAGGAAGAACTCAATGCTTAAAGTGATGACCATTGTAGGCACGCGACCTGAGCTGATCAAAATGAGCCGGGTGATTGCCGAGTTTGATCAGCACACGAATCATGTCTTGGTGCACACAGGACAAAATTACGATTACGAACTGAACCAAGTGTTTTTTGAAGACTTGGGTATCCGCAAGCCAAATTACTTTCTTGAAGCTGTGGGTGAGAATGCCGCACAGACCATCGCGCGCGTGATCGAAAAATCCGACGAAGTCATGGAAAAAGAAAAGCCGGATGCAATCATGCTTTACGGCGACACCAATTCCTGTCTGGCGGTCATCGCGGCCAAGCGCCGCAAGATTCCGGTGTTCCACATGGAGGCGGGTAATCGTTGCTTCGATCAGCGAGTGCCGGAGGAATTAAACCGAAAGGTGCTAGACCATCTGAGTGACATCAATCTTGTATTGACCGAGCATGCACGCAGATACCTGATTGCCGAGGGTGTCCGGCCTGAGACCATCATTAAGACAGGCTCGCACATGCGCGAAGTGCTTGATTACTACATGCCGAAGATACAAAAATCGGATGTGCTGCAAAGGATGGGGCTGACGTCGGATAAATTCTTTATCGTGAGTGCGCACCGCGAAGAAAACATAGACAGTCCGCAAAACATGACAAACATGGTGGAAACACTCAATGCTTTGGCGGAAACTTACAACTGTCCGGTCATCGTCTCTACGCATCCGCGTACCAAAAAGCGTCTTGACTCAATGGAGTTGGGAAATCTAAATCCGAATATTCAATTCCTGAAGCCTTTTGGATTCTGTGATTACATCAAATTGCAGATGGAGGCACTCTGCGTTGTGTCTGATAGCGGTACCATTACTGAAGAAGGCTCGCTGCTTAACTTGCCCGCGATTACCATCCGCAATGCGCATGAACGCCCTGAGGGTATGGATGTGGGTACACTCATCATGAGCGGCCTGAAAAAAGAGCGTGTACTGGATGCAGTACGTGTCATTATTGCTCAGCATGACAAGAGTAAACGTGTGATGCAGTCGGTTCAAGATTACGAGGCTGGTGCTGTGTCCAAACAGATACTCAGAGTCGTGCTAAGCTACGTCGATTATGTGAATAGAACAGTTTGGTCTAAACAGCTTTAATGAGGTCTCAGCAGGGTTGTTTAGATTAGTAATGATAAAATTCATAATAAACCAGATCTGAGAGTCACTAAACTTTTCATCTTACTTCAGGCGCTATCGAAAAACCTGCACATGACACACTATGCTCCTCTAATTTCCGCATTCGTTTGCCTTGTGCTGACCACAATTATTTTGCAAAGCAAGTTTGGCAAGGGAGTTCAAGATATTCCCAATGAACGCTCATTGCATGAAACGCCAATTCCACGTATCGGGGGTGTCGGGCTAATGGCCGGAATACTTACTGGTTGGGCGTGGATGTTTTATTCATTAGTCTGGTGGCTGGTGTTACCACTTATATTATTGTTTATCGTGTCGTTGATAGACGATATGCAGGGACTCCCAGTTGGCAAACGCTTAGCAGCTCATTTAATAGCCGCTGCGATTCTAATCGGAGGTTCAGGGATTATTTCACAACACGGCATTGTGATTGCAGTATTGTTGTTACTCTTCACGGTGTGGATGACTAATCTTTACAACTTCATGGACGGCTCCGATGGCATGGCAGGGGGAATGGCGCTAATCGGGTTCACAATGTATGGCATTGCAGCTTTGATAAACAATAACGATGCATTTGCAATGCTGAACTTTACAATTGGAGCGGCAGCATTGAGTTTTCTGTATAACAATTTCCATCCGGCAAAAGTATTCATGGGAGATTCAGGATCTATCCCTTTGGGATTTCTGGCTGCTGGTATCGGACTTTGGGGCTGGCAACAAGGGTGTTGGTCGGCATGGTTTCCGTTATTGGTGTTTTCTCCATTCATCGTAGATTCCAGCGTAACCTTGGTCAAGCGCGCTTTACGCGGTGCAAAGGTCAGTGAAGCTCATCGCGAACACTACTACCAGCGCGTCATTCAAATGGGTTGGGGACATAGAAACGTATCACTTATTGAATATGTACTAATGGTTGCGGTGGGGGTGTCGGCAATATTTGTATTAAATGATGAATTTCCAGTTCGGATGCTTCTGGCATGGAGTGTAATATTCGGTTTATTGATGGTAGTAATCGACATAGCTTGGAAACGAGCTAAGCGGGAGCAAAATGCTTAAGGGTTATCGATATACTCTGCTGGCAGTGCTTCACGATCTGCTTGTCGCGGCATTGGCATGGCTCTTTGCCTATATGCTGCGTTTCAATTTCGATCTTCCGCAAAACTATCAAAGCGAAATGTGGCGCACGCTGATTTGGATTGTGCCTTTGCAATCGGCAATATTTTGGTACATGGGGTTGTATCGAGGCATTTGGCGTTACGCCAGTGTGGCTGATTTGCGTCGAATAGTGATGGCGGTATTGTTGGCAGCTACGCTGATTCCGTTGGTGTTGTGGATGTTTCGGATCAATGCAGTTGTGCCGCGTTCGGTCTTGATTATTGACCCGATATTGCTGTTACTGGCAATGGGTGGAAATCGCCTGATTTACCGTTTGTGGAAAGAACAAGGTTTGTTCCGCACGATTCAGTTACAGGGAAGCCCGGTAATAGTGCTAGGTGCCGGAGAAGCCGGAGTGGGCTTGTCAAAGGAATTGCTGCGAAGCCGCGAATGGCACCAAGTCGGATTTTTGGATGATGATGCAGACAAACGGGGGCGCGTGCTAAACGGATTCAAGGTGCTGGGCAAATTGGAAAGCTTGCCACACTGGGCAGAGCGATTCGGGGTGACGCAAGTCATTGTTGCCTTACCCTCGGCTACACATCAAGTCCGCAAACATGCTATTGAGTTAGCCAGCTTGAATGGCATCAAAGTGCTGACCGTTCCCTCATTCGACGATTTACTAAGTGGCAAGATAGAAATTTCGCAATTAAGGGCAGTGGAGTTGGATGATTTGCTGGGGCGCGATCCGGTACAGCTTGATGATGCCGGGTTGCATGAGCAACTATCAAATAAGGTAGTGCTGGTGACGGGGGCAGGCGGTTCCATTGGTTCCGAACTATGCCGTCAAGTAGCACGCTTCTTACCGAAAAAATTGGTGCTATTCGAAGCCGGTGAATTTGCGCTGTACAACATCGAGCAGGAGCTGAAAATAAAATTCCCGCAAAACGATGTTGTCTATCTGGCGGGTGATGTGCGTGATGATGTGCGCCTGGAGCAAGTGTTTGGCGAATTTAAACCGAGTGTGGTTTTTCACGCGGCAGCCTATAAACATGTACCGCTGATGGAGCGACACAATGCTTGGCAAGCAGTGCGTAACAACGTGTTCGGCACGTGGCGGGTGGCCAGTTGCGCTCAAAAATACGGTGCAGAGAAATTTGTGCTTATTTCTACCGATAAAGCCGTGAACCCGACCAATGTCATGGGCACAACCAAACGACTGGCAGAAATTGTTTGTCAAGGATTGCAAAGAACTGACGGAACACGCTTTGTGATTGTGCGTTTCGGCAATGTCTTGGGAAGCAATGGCAGTGTGATTCCCAAGTTCCGCGAGCAAATATCCAAAGGGGGGCCGATTACGGTAACGCATCCTGAAATCACTCGCTATTTCATGTCTATTCCAGAAGCAGCACAATTAGTAATGCAAGCCGGCTACATGGGCAAAGGAGGAGAAATATTTGTGCTTAATATGGGTGAACCGGTAAAGATTGTCGATCTGGCGAAAGATTTGATTCGCCTGTCCGGTTTAAGCGAAGAAGACATAAAGATTGAATTCACCGGTCTGCGACCCGGAGAAAAATTATATGAAGAGTTGCTGGCAGATACCGAACACACGCTAACCACCCCACATCCTAAATTACGCATTGCTCAAGCGCGAGTGGTATCAACCGACGAACTGCAAACTATGTTGAATTGGGCATCGTCAGCAGCAACCGTTTCAGACGAAGATGTGCGTCAGCAAATGCGGCAGTGGGTACCTGAATATACTCCCGATGCGCGACTATGAGTAAAGATTAACGTTTGCGATTCGATCGCCCCCTCTTCCACCGAGTGAGGGTTGGGGAGGGCGAGGCGGGCATCACGAGTTTCATTTTTCGGGGCGGAACAATTGCCATGCGCGATAGGGCATAGGCAATCCAAGAAGCTGAGCTATGTTTTTTTCGCTATGCCGATAAGGGACTTTCTTAGCGAAGGAATACAGTTTCGTAGATAACTTCCAATTGACTGCAAATTTCCATCTGGTCGGATTCGTTCATCCCTTAAAAATGAAACATTGACGGAAGTAAATTCGGCAGCATGCAACAGCGATTCAAGTTCTGTTTTGGTAAATTCGCGGTTATGTCGGTTAGGATAGTATTCACGTCCCTTGTAGAGCGAAGGTTGAACGTGGACATAATGCTCCAAATAATTCCAGGTGATGTGCTTACCGCGAAGCATACGACTGCGATTTCTAAGGCAAGCTGCGTTTGGAACATCAATCTCAATCAAACCGCCCGGCGCAAGTTTGCGCTTCATTTCGAGAAGCGGGGGCAAGTGTGAATGAGTGAAATGTTCAAATGTCTGACAACAACTGATGGCATCAAAAAAGTTATCTTCGAAGGGCAAAGGGTCTGCTTCAACATTGCAAACTTTAAATACAATCGGGTGCATTAAATATGTTGCATTGGCACTGCGGTCGAAAAAATCGACCGTATATACCTCATGTCCCAAAACCGAAAGCATTGAAGCAAGAATGCCGCCCCCAGAACCGACATCCAAAACACGACGTGAGTTTCTAAAAGCAATAGCGATATCAGCAAAGCGGTCAAGTGAGCCAAAAAAATCTTCGTCATCTTGAGCATTGGGTAGCTTATAAAGAATACCCGCGCTTCTTTGTTGCAGAGCGAACGCAATAATTTGTTTTTTGTTGAGTTGGTGGACTGGTATTGACATAAATTGAAATCGAGCATCCGGTGTTAGATGTTTTACGTGGGTTAAGAAAACATGTTTCGGGCAAGTTAATCCTCGTCCCATTTCCGACTGAATGGCATAATTGCACTTATTGAATTGTACCCGACTTCACGTCAAACTAGCCAACTGCAAAAATGGCATGAATAAATACTTTGCTCCAGACACCCTAAGAGAATAATTATATGAACTTCACAATGCTACAGCAAAAGCTATTTACGCCAATGCAATGGTTTGTTGTTTTGATTGGTCTAGTCGTTGGAGTCTCTGTAGTACTGGATAATATCTTTATGGGCTTGATACTATTGGGCGCTCCATTCTTTTGGCGAAACATCTCAGGTGTGGTGGTTTCGAATCCGGTTGCACGAGCAGCAATTCTGCTTTTTTCAGCGCTGCTCATCGCTATGTTCTATGGTCAAACTTCCTTGAAAGAAGCATTCGTTATCTTGATGAAATACATCGATCTGATGTTTGTTCCTATATTCATTTTCATTTTGTCTACCGAAAATGCTCAACGTAAAGCACGCTACGCATTTATGTTGATAATGGCGGTCACCTTATTGTTTTCTTATCTCGTTGGTATGCAAATATTACCGGTAATGCATTGGATGGATGTGGTGGCGCGTCCGGGTAATCCAGTCATTTTCTACGATCATATTACTCAAAGTAATATGATGGCGCTTGCAGTTTATCTAGCATTACTTGAATGGAGAGAAGCTACGATCAACCGAGATAAAATCGCTTGGTTATCGTATGCATTGTTGGGGATCGTGAATGTGCTGTTTATGGTGCAAGGTCGAACGGGGTATCTTATCCTTTTTGCGCTTTTGGGTTTATTCACATGGACAACTATTGCCCGTGCGATGCATAAGCGGGGAAAAATATGGGGTTGGAAGCAAAAATCTCTTGTTGTAATGCTGTTAGTGGCAGGGGCTATTGTTTCTTACCACAGTTCATCCCGTTTACATGAACGCATTGCGTTAGCAGTATCGGAATATCAGGCATGGTCACCGAATCACGGTAAGGATACCTCTTCAGGGCAGCGATTAGACTTTTATTATAATACGCTGCAAATTGTAGGCGACCATCCATTGTTTGGTGTTGGCACGGGCGGATTTCCTGCCGCCTATGAACAACAAACGCTAGGCAAAGATGTAATGGAGACGAGAAATCCGCACAATGAATATTTACTTATTGCTGTGCAGACCGGAATAGTCGGTTTGGCGTTATTACTCTATCTGTTTTACTCACTATGGAGATACGCACTCCTGTTGCCAACTCCATTTGGGCAAGATGCTGCCCGAGGTTTGGTGCTTGGATGCATGGTCAGTTGCATGGTTAATTCCACCCTTTTGGATCACGCGGACGGACTACTTTTTTCATTCATGGCCGCTGTACTGTTTGCCAATCTTAAAGTCGGAGCTAAAACGTGAACGAATTACAATCCCAAAGCAAATTGGTCCAACCAGCAAAGTTAAGCGTTTACATCATTACTTTCAATGAAGCCGACAAAATTTCTGCAGCAATACAAAGTGTGACTTGGGCAGATGAGGTGCTGGTGCTGGATTCAAATAGCACAGATGACACGGCAAAAATTGCAGTGGAACTCGGCGCAACAGTGAAACAAATTCCGTTTACCACTTTCGGGAAGTTGCGCAATGACGCGATAGCAGCTTGCAAGTATGACTGGGTGTTTAGCCTGGACGCCGACGAGCGCTGCACACCGGCTGCGCAGGCCGAGATTCTGCGAGTGCTATCCAAGTCCGATGCGGATGCTTATTATGTGCCACGTCGAAATTGGTTCATGGGCCGTTGGATCAAACACAGTGGCTGGTATCCAGATTACCGCCAACCGCAATTATTTCGTAAAACATCCATGGTATTTGATGACCGTGATGAGGTGCATGAATCCTATCGAGTGGATGGAAAAATCGGTCATTTCAAGTCATCGATTATCCAGGTACCATTTCAAAACCTGGAACAACTGGTTCATAAGATGCAGCGTTACTCCTCATTGGGCGCACGCAAGTTAGCGCGCAAAGAAAAGCGTATTGGCATGGGTACTGCGCTTGTTCATGGATTGTGGGCATTTTTCCGTATCTATATATTGAAGCGCGGTTTTTTAGATGGGTGGGCAGGATTCCTGCTGGCGCTTGGCAACTTTGAAGGTACCTTTTATCGTTACGCTAAAGCTGCTACAGCAAAACTAAATTGGAAAAATCCACCGGTAGATGATGATGGAAAAAGATAATTTTCTCATTGCAGTTATTGTCACCACGTACAACAGTCCTGCAATGCTCACAGCGGTGCTTAATGGATTTCTTGCACAGACAGATCAAAACTTCGAGCTTTTTGTGGCGGATGACGGCTCCACGCCAGACACAGCG
>CAIWKC010000156.1 GCA_903913145.1 uncultured Gallionellaceae bacterium
CCGGGACTTGCATCAAGCTTTTTGAGCTTGTTTGATGGAGATTCCGTAAGTATCGGGTTGGTATGTGCTTAAACAAATCAAGAGTTTCAAATTTCTAGCCTTATCCTCTTTTTTTGCAATCGGGATTTTATTAACCTACGGTCGCACCACATGGGCAGTCACATTAATAGGTTTATTGGTCATAATCTATGTACTTGGTTTTCAGAAAAGTTTCGCCCTAATGGGTTGGTTAATATTAGTTGCAATATTAGCCATGGGGTCACTGGCTATTGCAAAGCCGGCTACACTTGCAGCCTTGGCAGATAGAGCAACAAGTGCGAATCGCGAATTGAATTCAGGTGCTTCAGCCCAATGGCGTTACTATGAAGCAAGTTTAGCCATTCCACAGATTATAGCGAGCCCGATAGTCGGCTTAGGCTTAGGCGCTGCATATCGACCACCTGCCAGTTCTGATGTGGTGCCTGAGCAGGTGCGATATATACATGACGGTTACCTTTACATGGCAGATAAGCTTGGAATACCTGCTTTGCTATTGTTTATTTGGTTTTTGATTGAAATATTGAAGATTTCTCTGTGGGGGGCAACCCATGAATTAGAACTTGAATTTCGAGCAGTTTATGTTGCAGTATTTGCCGGAATAATTAACATTTTTGTCTCATCAATTACCGAGCCGCATATTATGTCCGATTATGGTTTGACCTATATTGCCGTCTTGGCGGGCTTTGCTGTAGCCTTGCGAAGGCAATCAGAAGTCGTTCGCTCGAAATAACCAAATACTAGACTAATGCAGATTAGGAGTTTGATGCGCTTAAATTTGATGACAACCAAGTCATTGATGAAATCAATATTTAACTTATCAATATTTTCATGAAAAATATTATTGTTCGCTCTTCTTGGTTGGAGTTGGCAATAAGTAGCTCCTCGGTGCTTGGTGTGCGTGTGTTTGGCGCCGGTTTGGGTTTTGTTTTCAATGTTGTACTGGCGAGGGTACTGGGAGCATCAGGCTTGGGTGTTTATCAACTGGCTCTAACTTTTGTTTTGGTGGCTAGCATAATTGCACGACTTGGTATGGATGCTGCAATGCTTAGATTTGCAGCGACAAGTTTCGCTGAAAAGGACTGGGGTAGTCTCGTCACAATTCATAAACTGGGAATGGCTATTGTGGTGCTAGCCTCTGTACCTATTGTCACAGTAACTTATTTTTCAGCAGATTGGATCGCTGCAACTTGCTTTTCAAATTCAGCGATTGCAGCTCCACTCCGGCTGATGAGCTTGGCGCTTATACCATTTAGTTTGTTCAATTTGTACGGCGAGTTGCTCAAGGCTGGCCACAAACAAATATCAGCATCATTTGTACAAGCTGGTGCATTGCCACTGGTTAATCTTTGTGCCATTTATTTTTTTGCAGACAAGCTAGCGAACCCTGCCGGTGCTGCCAAAATATACCTAGCCTCAACCATGTTGGTGTCTACCTTGGGTTATGTGTTTTGGAAGCGCGGTGTTTTGTTACCCCATGCCGCCGCTTTCAAAACATTAAAGCTTAGGGAACTATTCGAAGTTTCATTGCCTATGTATTTAGCAGCATTATCAGACGTCATAATGACATTTTCTGATATTTTAATTCTCGGTATTTTTGTTACTAGTGCTGAGTTGGGTATTTACTCTGCCGCCGCACGCACTGCACTGTTGACGCGATTTGTCCTCTTAGCAACAAGTTCGGTTGTTGCCCCAAAATTTGCTGCACTGCACGCAGCTAAAGATTATGTGAATTTAGAGAAACTGGCTGTAGGTGCAACTTTCTTAACTTTAGTTTCCACCTTGCCGCTTTTAATGGCTTTTATATTATTCCCAGATAAAATATTAAGCATATTCGGTCCGACATTTGTGATAGGTGGCCCAGTATTGATGATATTGGCTTTAGGTCAATTTGTTAATGCTGGCACAGGCCCGGTTGGCTATTTGCTGAATATGAGTGGGCATCATCGCATAGAAAGCCGCATCGCCTTATCGGGTGCGATGCTGACTATTGGTTTTTGTTTTTCCCTTATTCCATTTTTTGGCATCATCGGTGCCGCAATGGCGAGCGCTATCGCAACTTCTGTGTGTAATCTGTTACGTGTATATTTTGTCAAGACTCGACTAGGTATTAATGTATTACCGTTTAA
>CAIWKC010000157.1 GCA_903913145.1 uncultured Gallionellaceae bacterium
CTGGCGAATTAAAGTACTCGTCATTTCTTCGCGTGTCATTCCCTGCTCCAGCACGGTCTGCGGGGTGATTATTTCGACGACTTCAGGGGTGAAATAATTGGCTTGGGTGAAGTATTGATTCGGCGCGTAAATTGGATCAACCGGTTTCTTGATCGGCATCGCATTTAGCACTGTAATAGCGCTGGCTACAGAGCAATAGGTCTGATTGATCTGTTCCGCAAACCATGGACTTAATTGCCAGTAATCTGCATCGGGTGGTATGCGGGCACGCAAAATTTTGCCTGCATCGGAGTTCCAATAAATTAAGCCGGTTTCAGCTGCCTTTATGGACAGTGGAACTGAAATCAGGACAAGTAGAATTAGGAAACGCATTAGTATAGTCATGATCAATTCTCCGGTGACTTTGCTGCCCAACTTTTGAAAAGTTGCGCGTTGACTTGATTCGGCTAGGAGTTCAACTATACTGCTGACTCCATAATCAAACTGGGTTAAAGGAGGAATAGTGGGGCGTTATTGAGCTACGGGTGCAGTTTCGGATGAGACGCCGCTTGTGGCTGATTCATTACCCGTTAAAGGCATGGATAACTTTTCCAATTCTGGACTCAGAACAGTAATCGTTACGCGACGATTACGCGCTCGTCCCTCCGGGGTATCATTGCTTAGCACAGGATTGTTGTCCGCGGCACCAACCGCCGTCAGCCGTTTAGCTTCTACACCCTGATTGATAAACAGCCTGACAACGCTGCTCGCACGTGCCGACGACAATTCCCAATTTGAAGGATAAATCGCTGTACTGATAGGAACATTATCCGTATACCCTTCTACTTCGATAGGTTGATCTCCATCAACCAGAACTTTGGCCACTTCTGATAAAGTATTCTGCGCTGCAATTGCCAATGCTGCTTCACCCTGTGCGAATAATGCGCTGGCGTTGATGTCCAACATCACGCCACGACTGGTTTGCGAGACTGTTACCTGTCCGTTTTTAACCAAGACATCCATGACTTGATTGAGCTTTCCAACCAGATTTTGCATTCGCTCGTTTTGTTTGCGTTGCTGCTCGGCAAGGCGCGCATTGCGACGATCAATGATCGATTTGAAGTAGAGCTCCTGCTCGTTTAAACGGATTAGACTAGAGTCAGTTGGCTTGGGTGTATTAGTACCGAACGCACTACCAAGCGAGATTCCAAAAGTTTTGTACTTGTTTTCATTTACCGAAGAAATGGCATACATGACGACGAAAAAAGCAAACAACAGCGTGATGAAATCCGCGTAGGATATTAACCAACGTTCATGATTATCTCGATCTACTCTTTTTCGACGAAATGCCACTGTCTTTAAACTCGGTAAGTTATTTCGGGATTATATTTTGCATCTCACATTTGCCCTCACGCGATCTTGTGCAATAAGAATGCCTAAATGGTTATTCCTGAAAGCGGACTGATTTAGCGGGAATGAACTAACCAAAAAATTGTTAATATTCGTTCAAGTTAATTTATGTAACCCTTAAGTTTGCTTTCAATAAAACGCGGATTTTCGGCATTGGCAATCATTACCAAACCATCAATCAACATCTCGCGCTTCAACAGCTCTTGCAGAATCAGCATTTTCAGTTTTCCAGCAATGGGCAAGAATACCAAATTAGCCAATCCCACCCCGTATATGGTGGCAATAAAAGCAACCGCGATACCCGCGCCCAGTTTGGAAGGATCTCCCAAAACTTGCATTACGTGAATCAATCCAAGCACCGCGCCCAGTATGCCGATCGTTGGAGAATATCCGGCTGCAGCTTCCCATACTCTGGCACCTTCCCAACGCAAGGCCTCATAAGCACCCACGTCAACTTCAAGAACTTCACGAATTTTCTCGGCACTGTTACCATCCACCAAAAGTTGCAGCCCTTTGGCAACAAACGGATCTTTGATGCTTTTAATCTGGCCTTCCAGCATGAGTACGCCATCTCTACGCGCCACACTGCTCCAGGCGGTCAGTTGATAGACCAAACCCTGCAAATCAATCTTGGGAGTAACAAATGCCCAGCGCCCCATCTTGATTCCGGTAATAAAAACTTTTTGTGGATTTTGTAACATGACAGCGCCAAGCGTGCCACCGCATACGATTAAAAAAGCGGCACCTTGCACTAAAACAGTGAGTGCACCCCCTTCGAGTAACTGCCCACCCACAATGCCAGAGAATGCGATAAGTAGCCCGAATAAGCTCAACTTATCCATATTAATGACCTTTCAACGAACTGCGCAAACGGGCGACAGCTTGACTATGCAATTGGCACACACGAGATTCACTGACCTCCATCACTTCTCCAATTTCACGCAAATTCAGATCCTGCTCATAATGCAACGCCATCATAAGGCGTTCTCGTTCAGGCAAATTATCAATTGCCTTAACTAAAGCAACTCGAAAACGTTCGTCCTGCAATAGCGCAAGGGGATTTGAATCGTTATCGAAGTCATGCCGGTCAAAAAAATCTTCGTCATCGTCTTCATGAAAGTCTTCGTAGTAGACTAACTGAGCGCCGCGTGCCTCCTGCAACATCTGTTGATATTCCGGTAAGGCAACGCCCAATTCCTTTGCAATTTCGGACTCTGCGGGAGCGCGTCCAAGTTGTTGTTGCAAACGATGAATCGCTGCTTCGATACGACGCATGTCCCGGCGCATACTTCTTGGCAGCCAGTCCGCACCGCGCAACTCATCCAGCATGGCACCTCGTATGCGCTGTGCAGCGTACGTTTCAAATTGGGCCCCCCTGAACTCATCATAACGACTGGCCGCGTCCAGCAACCCTATCATGCCTGCCTGAATGATGTCATCCACCTCAACGCTATTCGGCAGCTTGACCATCATATGGTGTGCAATGCGCTTCACCAAAGGCGCATACTCCTTGAGACATTCTTCTTTATCGCTCAATCCGCTGGCCGTATACATAGCGTTAACACTACTTTTCATGTAATTGCTGAAACCACATTATCAATTGGACGTGCCTGCCGAATCAAGCGTTGCATGACTCTGGCCAAACCGCTCACCTCATCATCAACTACACTTTTTGCATTAAACAAATTGTGAGCCAATTTACCAAATTCGGTAGAACTTGGCGCACCTGGAAAAGTCTCAACTACTGAACGGCACAATTGTGCCGCACGTTTGAGTTTCTCATCAACAGGAATATATCCCATATATTCCAATCGTACTTGTAAATTCTGCCTCGCCACATGCTCAATATTGGAGTAAATCGTTTTGGCTTCACGCTCGTTTTTTACCTGATTGATCATAATATCGAAAGTTTGCCGACCGTTCTTCAGCACCATCTGCTTGAGCATTGCATAACTTTCGGTAATTCCGTTAGCTGTTCCGTTCAACACCATCAAAAATGGTTCATCCCCCGACAAACTGGCACAAACCGAGTGTCCTTGGCGCGCAGCGGCATCCACTAATATAACATCTGTTCCCGAGGCTGAGCGTGTCAGAGTTTCTATCAAGCTCTCTCGCTCATTCTCACCCATCGCAGGGATCGTTTGCATCGCGCGGGCGACAGGTAAAATTTGAATTCCGTTGTTCCCGCGCAGCATTACGTCAGAAAGCGTTTTGTCTCTTTTCACCACATTAATCAAATCATATCGCGGCTTGAGCGCTAAAGTATTGGCTACGTTGTTTTGCGAATGATGTTCATCGAGTATTAAAACGTCCATGCCAGCGCTGGCCCAGACAGAAGCAAGATTAATTACAACACTGGTTGACCCCAAACCGCTGCGAGCACCAACGACTGCAACAATTCGCGCAGATGTTTTTGACAATATCCGGCGCAACCCTTCGGCTTGGTCAGACATCGGTTGCTTTTCGACCCTTGAGGACGGTGCAAGTTTACTCATATGCGGACTAGCGCTTCCAGCAAAGCGTCTCATTTCCAACGCTGGCGTCCGTTGTAAAGTTTCACACAGCATATGCAGCTCGCTTTGCGGGAGCCGCCCCTGACCCTGCCATAAACGCCGGAAAATCCAATTCTTGCACAGCGAAGGGTGTGTGGGTGGAAATAATTTTGAATGTACGATGCAACAAATATTCCAAATTGACCTCATGCAAGTCTTCGGGGACTCGCTGCCCGCTGGCAATATAATGCATCTGCAGTTTATGACGCACCACAACGTCAAGCACAGTTCCCAAAGTGACTGCTTCATCCAGCTTGGTTGGAATACAACCCACGACACCTGTCCCATGATACATCCGCACCACGTCATCCAGCGTGCTTCCTGAACTGGTTGCATTAAGCAGTAACAGCCGTTGCGCGCCGACGGCATTAAACATTTCTGCCTGACCGGCTACTCGACTGTCACGCTGTCCCACCCCCATTGTGTCGATCAATACCAAATGTTTATGTTTCAAGCCGGACAAAGTCAACTTCAAGTCCTCCGTATCCCTCACAGCGTGTACTGCCACCCCCAAAATTTTCCCGTATATCTTGAGTTGTTCATGGGCGCCGATACGATAACTATCTGTTGTAATGAGTGCGACCTTATCTGCGCCATAGCGCACAACGGCACGTGCAGCCAATTTTGCGGTAGTCGTCGTTTTGCCGACGCCTGTTGGCCCTACCAAAGCATATACACCTCCCCGGGCGACCACATCTTCACTAGCAGATACTACTCTGATATTGTGTGCCAACAGGCGTTGCACCCAAGCTTTGTCTGCATTTGCCGGCATCTTTTCCAATAACTGGCGCGATAGCGTTGGGCTAAAACCAACATTAATCATTTCACGTACCAAAGTAGTACGTTTGGGATCACGTTGCTGCATATCACCCCATGCCATACATGCTAATTGCTCCTGCATCATGGTATGCATTGACTTAATTTCGCTCATCATTCCGGTCTGATCAGGTGCCGGTATCGTTTTGGTTGAAGTTAGTTTTACTGGGACTGCTTCAATTTTTGCGTTGGCATCAAGCATTTTCGCCCCTAGCAATGTGGCTTGATTTATTCCTTGTTTATTGGGCGTCGAATATGTTGGCTTTGCAGAGCTTGCTTTGGATATATTGGAATTTGTTTCGCTCAAACGGGATAACTCCGCATCCGCCATGGCAACGATTTCCACGCTGTCGCCCACTTTGCGATTTGAAAGGATAACAGCATCGTCTCCCAGTTCTATTCGCACAAGTTTCAAAGCTTCGCGTGAATTCACTGCGATAAATTTTCTAGCGTTCATGCTCTACCCCCTACCAAAGAAGTAACCCTTACAGTTTTAAATCCGGGAATTTCCTCATGCGAAATGACTTTAAGTTGCGGCAATGATCGCTTCAGAAAGCGTGCCAGCAGATCGCGAATCTGGCCGGGCACCAGCAACACTGTCGGCAATCCCATTTGTTCCTGAGTGTGGGCAGCGTTCTGCGCTTCGCGCAGCAGCGTGTTCGCCAATCCCGGTTCAATGGCTGAACCACCGCCGGCTTGAATCGCTTGCGACAACACATGCTCCAATTCCTTATCCATACCGATTACCTGCAACTCCTGTGCGGAAGGATAGAACTGCTGCACAATAGCCGGCCCAAGTGCAACTCGAACCAGACTCGTCAAAACTGCCGCGTCCTGAGTGCGGGTCGCGTGCTCTACCAAAGTTTCCAGAATAGTGCGCATGTCGCGGATATGCATTCCTTCATCCAGCAAGTTCTGCATCACTTTTTGCACTGTCGAGAGTGGCAGCAATTTCGGCACTAGGTCTTCAATCAACTTGGGCGCTGCCTTGGCAACATGATCAAGCAGTTGTTGCAATTCCTGGCGACCCAGCAATTCTGCAGCATGGGTATGAATGAGATGGCTCATGTGTGTCGCTACGACTGTGCCGGCATCGACTACGGTGTAGCCCATGGCTTGTGCGCTTTCGCGCAATTCTCCTTCAATCCAGGTGGCAGGCAGACCAAATGCGGGATCCGTTGTATGCATTCCCTCCAAAAGCCCATTTGCATTGCCGGGATTGATTGCCAGAAACATATTTGAGAATGCCTCTCCTGTCCCGATTTCAGCCCCTTTTAGCGTTATTCGGTATGCATTTGGACGCAGTTCAAGGTTGTCACGAATATGCACCGACGGTGGCAGAAAGCCCATTTCTTGCGTAAATTTTTTACGAATTCCTTTTATGCGGCGGAGCAGATCACCGTCTTGCGCTTTATCAACCAGAGAAATAATTCTGTAGCCCACTTCCAGTCCCAGCACATCAACTTGAGACACATCTTCCCAACTGGCCTCAGGTGCTTCGGAAGGGGGCACTGCAACCGTTTCCACCACGGGTTGCTCCAACTCTCTTTTGGCACGGCTCAAGATGTAGTAGCCATACCAGCCCATCGCCCCGGCCAACAGCAAAAAGGCCAAGTGGGGCATACCGGGAATCAAACCCATCATGCCCACGATCGCTGATGTAAGTATTAATACCTGCGGACTGGTGAATAGTTGCTTGACCAATTGTTGCGCAATATTTTCATTGCTGGTTACACGGCTCACCACCAGACCGGCTGCTGTCGAAATAACCAGTGCCGGAATTTGTGCCACCAGTCCGTCACCGATAGCCAGCAAAGTATACGTTTTGGCTGCAGCGGCTATATCGAGATTATGCTGCAACACGCCGACGACAAATCCACCCACTAAGTTAATTGCCAGAATGATGATGCCGGCAACCGCGTCACCGCGTACAAATTTACTCGCACCATCCATCGCCCCGTAGAAATCAGCTTCCTGGGCTACCTCGGCGCGACGGCGGCGTGCTTCGTCTTCACCAATCAAACCGGCATTCAAGTCGGCGTCAATCGCCATCTGTTTTCCCGGCATCGCATCCAACGTGAAGCGTGCACCAACTTCAGCGATACGTCCTGCGCCTTTTGTAATAACCATAAAGTTGATTACCACCAGGATGGCAAATACCACGATACCCACCGCGTAATTGCCGCCGACCAGGAAATGGCCAAACGACTCGATCACCTTACCTGCAGCATCCGGTCCGGTGTGACCCTGCAGCAGGACAACGCGGGTTGATGCAACGTTTAGTGACAAGCGCAGCAAAGTGGAAATCAGCAGCACAGTCGGGAAAGAAGCAAAATCAAGCGGCTTCAGTGTGTTCATGCTGACCAGCAACACCATGATCGCCATCGCGATATTAAACGTGAACAAGATATCCAGCAGAAAAGGCGGCAGTGGCAACACCATCATGGCCAAAATCATCACAATCAGAATCGGCCCCGCCATACTGCGCAATCCGAAGCGTTTGAAAGTATCCTGGAGCAAGCGCAAGAAATTCATTTTCGTATCCTTCCTGTTGAAATTGCATCAATTGATGCAATTCAAAATAGGTTTTTTAGTGACTACTATTATCTGAACTCTGGCGAAAAACGAGCGGGGGAATAGAGGGGGATTTTGGTAGCTATTTGCTGATAGGACACTGCTGTAAATCGATTTGTTAAAAAAATCTCCGAGAATGGAAAGCCTTTAAATTTTGGGTATCCGTAATCAGCGGTTGATTATAATTTTTTTGATGGCGATTTATTTCAAATCAATTCGTGTATATTAAAACGTTTTCAGGCAGATTGTGATGGCGGAATCGCTTGAAACTGTCACATTAAGCAATAATTTATCGGTGCTAGTGCTATTAGCCCATGATCCTCGCCAACGGACTCGCGAAGATTGATTTCAATCGACCGGCAAATGGCATCAAGTGCTAAGTCGTTGGGAGCGGTACCAAAAGGCTCTTCAATTTCATCACCAAGCGCATCAAGACCAAAAAAAGTGTACGCTACAATGGCAACCACAAACGGCGTCATGAAACCGATAGTATCGACCAAACCGAAAGGTAATAAAAAACAGTAAAGATAAGCAGTACGGTGCAGCATCAGCGTGTACGAAAAAGGAATAGGAGTGCTTTTAATTCTTTCACAAGCTGCAGCTGCCGCCGTCATTGAAGACATTGTCGAATCGATAGTGGCAGCAAGACAAGCGTCTATCCGATTTTCAGTCAAACACATGCGCAAGTCACTGCCCATTTGATGCATCAGAAAATCAGGAATATTCGTAGCCTTAGAGATTTGCTCCCATTCGTTTTGAAGGAGGAACGGTTGCAGTTCCTTACTAGCATCAGTATCACGCAATAAGTGACGGAGTGCGTGTGAAAATGCAATCGTGCGGTAGATCATTCTAACGCGAACATCAACAAGTCCGAGTTCAGCACTCATTGGATTGATGTGCTTTATTAGACTCAAGCATTGGCGAGAAAAGTTTCGACTTTGTAATACTATTTCACCCCACAATTTACGACCTTCGCAATAACGATCGTAAGTTGCGTTATTCCGGAAGCCGAGGAAAATTGCTAAAGGAAGTCCGATAAGAGCAAATGGAATTGATGTCAGCGTTATTTTTTTACTATAAATATCGCCGTGGCTTAAAGTAACCACTATCGCAAGTACGATGTTGACTAAGAGTAC
>CAIWKC010000158.1 GCA_903913145.1 uncultured Gallionellaceae bacterium
AGGTACTTTATCATACGATTGATTTACATTTCCTTAGAATGCAACGCGAAGCAGAGTTGCAAAAAAGTGAAGTAAAAATATCTTCTGGCCGGGCAAGTCTGGCAAAAGCAAATCTAACTCTGCAGTGCTGTGAACGATAGAAGCATCCGCTGAACGGATTGCCGCATATTCTCTCCCCCTCATCTTGGCGGCCGCAGTCATTTTTACTTCACTTTTTTGCAACTCTGCTTCGCGTTGCATTCTAAGGAAATGTAAATCAATCGTATGATAAAGTACCTTTGCTTCAGTGCAATATTTTCGAACATTGAGCAAATGAAGGTCGACAACATTCGGTCTGAACATAAACACTAAATCATATCTTTTCCCATATTCAATTAAATGCTGAACTACTGTTCTCACATATGGGGAGTAAACGACCTCTATACCCGCCCGTTGCAACTCAGTTGTGTATTCAGGGATGTACAGAAAATTATCCTCCGGGATAAACGTCACCTGAAAATTCATTTCGCGAAATAATAACATCGTATTGAATACCGTTACCGATCCCGCATCCTGGTTCGGAGCCGGCGTACAGTGGTCTATAATCAAAACTCGCCTCTCAGCACATCGATCCTTTGCTGAGTCAACGTCTATGCCATTTTGTTGATAATTTTTCAATCTTTCTTGCCAGCGCACAATAAGCTTTTTGCTATTCTCTACCTGATAAGCTTTGACGCCTTTTGTTGTATCTGTCCCAGACGTGGCACCTTCATAGTGAACCACTATAGATAACGGTTGATAAATTACTCGATATCCCTTATCTCGAATCTTGAGCGCGAGGTCCACATCTTCACAATAAGCAGGTAAATAATATTCATCAAATCCGCCCATTTCATCGAACAATTCTTTTGGCAGCATAATTGAAGCGCCTGAACAATAATCAACTTCGCGAGCATAATTATAAACAGGGAGTGCGCGATTCTGGTAACGGCCATAATTCCAAGCACTCCCATCCTGCCATACGATGCCTCCTGCCTCCTGCAATGAACCATCGGGATAAACCAGTTTTGACCCAACCAAACCAGTCCCGGGAAACAGGTCAAAGGTACGCACAAGCTCATCAAGCCAACCATGCATCACTTCAGTATCGTTGTTAAGAAAATATACATATCGCCCTTTGGCCGCCTTCGCGCCTAAATTGCACGAACGTATAAAACCCTGATTAGTTGGATTTGAAATTAGGTGAATACCACCAACCCCCTGAAGAACCTTCGCTGAATTATCTGGTGAGCAGTCATCAACAACGATCACTTCAAATGAGACACGTGGCGCGTTTTCAGCAACCGACGCAAGGCAACGCAATGTGTATCCACATTGGCCGTATACAGGGATAATTATCGAGACAACTGGCTCCAGCGAGGAAGCCACATTGATATCTCCCATATAGCTATCAGGATCATAAGCAGGTCTAACCACCAGAACTTCTTGATCGAAAACAGTTGAAATTGGGTAATTCGCTGAACGCAAAATTTGTGGGAAAAGGGCAGAAAGCAAGCGAAGGTGCTTAACCTTCGTCGTGTGAGAAAAAGGAATAACATGATAGACAGCTCTGGCGTACTTGGCAGCCACACTGAGGTATATTCGTATTCGCGAACCCGGGGTACTAATCAATCGCCTTATTTCACGTAATGGCCGTGTAATGCGAAATGAGTTACTTGAGATTATGCTATTTAATTGAGCATTAACAGACTGCAATTCCCTGTCTAGGTCTTGCCCCCATTTTCTCCTTGTATCCACCTCCTTATCTAGTGCAGCAATTCGACGATTTTTCTCTTCAATTTCAACGTCACTAGCCTTTATTTTTTTTTGCAATTCATCAATCAGATTATTACCTTTATCAAGGTCATCTTTTAATGCTGCTGCCTGATCCGCGATCTTCATCGCGGGCTGCATATCATCCCAAATTAGATTCCAATTCTTCAGGCATGACATAAACTCAGGCGAATCCAAGTCGACCCCTCCCTGAGATGCCTTTTGCAATTGCTCATAAACCTCATACACAAGCCGGGGAACGACTTCATGATTCTTTAAATCCTCCAATAGATAACTACCATGCCTAAGCGACTCATCAAGAAACTCTGTCTTGTATGTCATCATTTTTTCAGAATTTACAGAAAGTTCATATAGCGAAGCAATTTTTTTGATCTCCTCGTCTGGGGAGCTCATCAGCAAATCGTAATCTACAAGTACGCGCTTTTCTCCTTGTGTCTCAGTTAAAGCCCTGAGTACATGATCCAACCAGAGCAGGCAACTTTTACCATAATCTAACCCATCCCTCTTCGCCAACGATTTTGCAACACTCAGAGGATTGCGCATGGACAAAACATACCTCACTTCGAATTCGCCCTGATCGAATACCTCTTTCCAAAAAGGCAAAAGCTTGGCAATACGAGGATCTTTGATTCCAAACACTGTCGAATCAGTTGCTTTCAGTCGCAATAACTCAATCGCACGAATTAAGTAGCCCTTTTCCTTTAAATAATTAACATCCTTTCCTCCTATCGCCCCCAAAAAATGCCAATCAATATTCAAAGCCGAATACATTTCCATATTCAGCGCATTGATATCCATATCCTCCCAGAAACCCTTGGCATTAACTTCTTGATTTGCCGGCATCAGATTGGAACCAAGATTAACGCCCAACACCTGTAGCCCACGTGTAATAGCGCTGGTACCGCTGCGGTGCATACCCAGAACAACTATGATATTTTTACGTTTTATATTCATTGTCAATATTTAGAAAATTCGCGCCCTTTGTAATTCAAATAGCTTCTTCGCTTCTTCATATAGTTTTATTTGCTGCCACATTTTGTCCTCAATTACTTTTCTTTC
>CAIWKC010000159.1 GCA_903913145.1 uncultured Gallionellaceae bacterium
CAGGGAGTATGAAGCGGCTGCACTTACCCGGCTATGTTCAAGTGTCTTAAATTCTTGTTCATTAGGCTTAACATGGATGGTTTAGAAATTTTCTTATCCGGGCTTAGAGTCCAAAGAGCGGCATTCACCCGTTTTGAGGGATATGCCCCTTGGGGACTGGATCTCAACGCTTACCCTCATACCAAGTTTGGAATCGTCACTGAAGGTTCTTGCTTTATCGACATCAAGAATGACACGTCACCGGTTAATCTTGTACGTGGTTCATGTTACTTACTACCTCGAGGAAATGCGTTTCGCATTCGCCATGCGGTGGATGGAAGCACTGACAAATTTGAGGAAGTGATAAAGAGCCATTCGTTGGGAAGTCTGTTGCGATACGGGAGTGATGGTGAGCGGACGTCTGTTATCGGAGGACAATTCGTTTTCACGAACGATCGCTATCCTCTCATTCTCGATTTGCTGCCTCCGCTGATTTGTTTTAATGTGAATGATGAAGAATTGGATGAACTGCATAGCACACTTAAATTATTAGAAAAGGAAATAATAAATCCGGCGCCTGGTACAGCCACGATACTCGATAGTCTGGCTGACATATTTTTCATTCAAACCCTGCGCGCATATTTGCTTAGAAGCAAAACACGCAATTTAGGATGGGCGGGAATTTTGTCAGACGATCGGCTAGGTCAGGCACTGCGACTGATACACGCTGAGAGTTCTAAATCATGGACGATAGAGTCGCTCGCTTCTCAGATCGGCATGTCGAGAGCATCCTTTTCATCTCATTTTAAAAATAAACTGGGTATTTCCCCGATTGCTTATCTGACACGCCATCGCATGAATTTGGCTCAAGACCTGTTACGTCGTTCTGAATCCATAGGTATCGCCCAAGTCGCATCACAAGTTGGATATGACTCCGACGCCGCGTTTAATAAAGCATTCAAAAGAGAGGTGGGAATTTCACCGGCATTGTGGCGTTCGAAGGGAATTGTCAATTTTCAGAGCGAGAAAAAACTTATTTAGATTTTAGCAAATTGCCGCAGCTGCAAAACGTTCTGGCACAACCACGCACAGGTACATTCTTGAGGCCATAGCAAAAAGACGGCCCAAGATGATCTGCATGCAGATTTTGATGCCGTTCCAGAGGAGCGCTATGCCTTCAATGATGACTAAGGTAACTCATACCCAAAATTGTGAATGATGGCCTCTACTTTTTTGCTCTTCAGAAAATCCAGAAATTCCTTCGCTTCAGTGCTGTTTTTCGAATTCGATAGCATCACGGCGCTTTGTCTGATTGGACCATGCACTTCGGGCGGAACTAGCCACCAGGAACCCTCGGCTATTTTGCCATCGCGCATAATTTGGGAAAGTCCGATGAATGCCAGATCAGCATTCTCGGTCGCTGCCAATTGATAGGCACGATTTATATTCTCACCCTTTACCAGTTTCTCTTGAATTGAGTTCCACATGACCAGTTTTTCCAGCGTCTCTTTTGAGGCCAAACCATAGGCTGAGAGCTTGGGATCTGCTATTACCAACTTGTTGAAATTGCCCTTGTTTAGCACCGCGCCTTTGGCATCGACAAAATCAGGTAACGCACTCCACAAAACCAATTTCTCTGTCGCAAATACGAATCGAGAACCTCCGGTCGCCAAGCCGTCTTGCACAAGTCGTTTTGGCATTGACTCGTCTGATGAAATTAATATATCAAATGACGCCCCGTTTTTTATCTGAGCATAAAATTTACCGCTGGAGTTCAGATTAATCTTCACCGAATTGCCACTTGCCTTCTGATACAAGGCCACTATCCGCTCCATTGGCAGTGCAAAACTCGATTCCACCGCTGCATTGAGTTCACCCGCGTACACGAATGAACTCGTCATCCCGCTTAATAATAAAAACGTGCCCAAACAGACACGGAATGAAATCTGCATCATTAACTCCTTACTTAAATTGTCACCATTTCAAACAGCAAGTTAAATGCCGATAGAAATGATTTAAACTACATAATGCAAAACATACTACAAAATACCGCCTAATGCATTTTGAATTCCACTACGTTTTATCTAACTAATTGCTAAACTCCGAGCGCATTAAAGGAGAATACATTGTTCATAAAGTGCCTTTGCCTGGGAATTGCCCTGTTACTCTATGCCTGCAAGAGCGACGATGGCGATTGGCATAAAGCACCCCACTTTCTCGTCGAACCCAATTCCACAATTAAAATTAGGGTCATTAACGCTACCAATGGGCGTTTAGCACGAATGACCCCTGAACAAATTCGCCTCATGCTGGCGTCGACTCAGTCTATCGTTAAAACTCATTTTGGTGTGAATGTCGAATTCACCGATGTAACAGAAACAAAAATTGAGCAAATATTTGCGCTTATACCGCCACCATTACTCGAAATGCGAAAATCAACTATCTACGATTTTAAATCCGGCACGGGTGATAGGCAAAGACTCGCCAAAAGCATCAACACGACACTCACCCAACGAGGTACAAAACTGGAAGACGGACTTGACTATGTGCGGCCCTATCTGCCGAATGCCCAAGCAAAAGATTTAATGTCATTTTCTGCTTTGTTATCTACCGTCATGCTTGAAAGATTGCAGAATTGGGGCCGTGTAATGGCTGCGGATGGTAAACCTGTTCTTGACGCTTCTGCATATAACGAAATCGCCGATTGGGATATATTGGGTTACGGCAATCTTAAATATGACCTGATCATCACCAATCAGCTTTTCGCCAGTGCAGAATATGCCGGTGTCGATATTCACACTGCCATTCGTGGTGGCGTCACGGTAGGTCTAACAACTTACAGCCGCAATAGCAAATTCGGGAGCTATATTGTCTGGAGTACATTCCCATTTGTTGATAACTCGGACAATACTCTACTGTTGCGCGGGGGTGAAACTTATTCCGCTACGGAAGCGGCTGAATTGTCGGGTGCTTATCTGGCACACGAAATCGGTCATTTGCTGTTCCAGTTTGGGCATCCCTTCGGCCAGAAGTCATGCGTGATGAATCCGGTGAGCATGTTGCGCTTCAGGGAATGGAGCAACCAGATCAACAGCACTAACTGCAAGATTGGCAGTCGACCCGAAATGACACCGGGGGCCATTCCAGAGTACTACAACACGAACTGGTTACAGCCTCAGCATTAACAAACACGGTCGTTCCATTTCAGGCTTGATTTTTGGACCGATAGAGCGCCTTGTCAGCCTGATCAAGTAAATCCACAATCGTCTTACCCCTCGAGTAAATAGAAACACCTGTCCAGATCGTGATTCCACTAATCTTTTCCTGATTATCGAGGTAATGAACTTTTCCTCTTTCTATTTACATGTTCGAAAAGAAATAGTTGAACACAAAGCATACCCGACATAATATTAGCGTCCTGATATAGTTATCCAAATTCATCGAAAATAATCAGTCATGCCAAAACGAACCCTCCCCGACCAGTCACGGCTTGATCGCGTCGTGTTGGAAGCGCGGCAACAACGTGAATCTCGCGAGTCCGGCTATCGCGAGCAAGCGCTAAAACTTTACCCCTGGATATGCACACGCTGCGGGCGTGAATTTTCGGGAGTTAGACTGCGTGAATTGACTGTGCATCATAAGGATCACAATCATGACAACAATCCCTCGGATGGCAGTAATTGGGAGTTACTCTGTCTTTACTGCCACGATAACGAACATTCAAGAATGATTGATGAGGCCGCGAGAACCAGAAGTGACAGTGGGCAAACAATTGCCACACATAACCCTTTCGCCAATTTAAAATCTTTGCTGACAAAAAAATCGGACTAGTCTGTCTTCCAGAGATGAATGCAGAACATTTGCAACTCTTGCTCACCAGAGAAATGCCCTACGGTAAATACAAAGGTCGCCTGATCGCGGATCTACCCGGCAATTACCTGAATTGGTTTGCTCGAAAAGGCTTTCCTCCCGGCCAGATTGGCATCCTGTTGGCGTTAATGCACGAACTTGATCACAACGGACTTTCGTCCTTGTTAGACCCTTTGAGAATGAAAAAATAGCGAATTTGCAAGGTTCGCAAAAATAATTCTTTTCCAATTGGTCATTTATCGTCCCTAACCTCCCCAGTTCATATTACTATTCTGTCTCTTCAACCACAAAAGGAGAACCACCATGGCAAAAGGACAGCAACGCAAAAACAAAGAAGTCAAAAAACCAAAAAAGAAACCTACACCAGCTATCTGATAAATTTATAGCCCACCGCAAGCAGCGGGATGTTTACTACGTTGCCAAGCTGTCGGCAGGTGGTGGCCTGCGCCACCAGAGGTGGAGGAAAAATGACCCCGGCCTGCCCAATTTCTGAAGCGTGACTTTGAGCATGTTGGAAAATAACAATAATTTTGAAATTTTGACTTGCCGATTCTGATTATCCGATTAAAAATTCTCTCCTTGGTATATCTTGGTGTCGCGTGGTGGTAAAATGATTCAGCCCGTATAACAAGCTTTCGACACTTACCTCCGATTAAATTCAATGAAACACCTGATCCAATTTATTGCCTTGCTGATACTGCTTTCGATAACAGGTTGTTCCAGCATCCTCTCCTCGGCCACCAGCCGTTTTTCCAACAATTTATCCAACGCATTTACCAACAATGATGATCTGGAAACGGTGGAATCCGGCACAGCAGCTTACTTGCTCCTGATCGACAGCCTGATTGAAGGCGATCCCAAGAACGAAAATCTGTTGCTGGCAGGCAGTAAATTATATGGTGCTTATTCGACTGTTTTCGTGACAGAAACGGAGCGCGCAAAACGACTCTCGAAAAAGGCGCGTGACTATAGCGACCGTGCATTGTGCGTGCATGATGCGAAACTATGCAATTTACTGGAACAACCCTTTGCCGACTTTTCGGCTATCATCCGCACGCTTAAAGTGGACGAGGTATCTCTGCTTTATACCAGTGGAGCTGCTTGGGCTAGCTGGATACAGGCCAATAGCAGCGATTGGAATGCAGTCGCCAACATGGCCAAGGTTCAGGCAACGATGGAGCGAGTTGTCGAGTTAGACGAAACTTACAGTCACGGACAGGGGCACGTTTATCTGGCCGTATTTGCCACACTGCTGCCGCCCGCACTTGGCGGCAAGCCTGAAGTTGGGCGTGAGCATTTTGAACGTGCGATACAAATCTCTGCAGGCAAAGATTTGATAGCCAAAGTGGAATTTGCCCGCCGTTATGCGCGCATGACTTACGACAGGCCGCTTCATGATCGTCTTTTGCAGGAAGTGCTGGATGCCGATCCTGTTGCACCGGGGCTGACACTAAGCAACATGCTGGCCAAAAGACAGGCACGCGAGCTGTTGGCAAGTGCCGATAAATATTTCTAAAGTCAGAACGGGGTTCACATTCCGTCGACAATTAAAGGGGAAGAAATGCGATTACTGTTATCAATTGTTTTTGCTGCGCTGCTGACTGTAATTTGTATTCAGGCTGATGCGCAGACTTTAAAGATCGCCACATTTGCACCGGATGGAACGCAATGGACGCAAGAATTGCGCAAAGGCGGCGAAGAAATTGAGAAGCGTACCGATGGACGAGTCACAATCAAGGTTTATCCAGGCGGCAGCATGGGCAGCGACCGCGTCGTGCTGCGCAAAATTCGTGCGGGCCAATTACAGGGAGGCGCATTAACAGGTGGCGCACTGACAGAAATTTACCCCGACTCCCAGGTTTACAGTTTGCCGATGCTGTTCCGTTCTTATGAAGAACTGGATTATGTGCGTGCGCGCATGGACAAAAAAATTGCCCAAGGCATTGAAGATCATGGTTTTGTCACTTTCGGCTTCACCGATGGTGGTTTTGCTTATCTGATGTCAAACTCACAAATTCAGCATGTTGATGATCTGAAAAATTTGAAGATTTGGGTACCTGAAGGTGATGATATCAGCCGTGCCATGTTTGAGAATTTGGGTGCACCTTCGTTGCCCTTGCCACTGACCGATGTGCTCACCGGATTACAGACCGGACTCATTACCACCATCGGCTGTACCCCCACGGGTGCCATCGCGCTGCAATGGCACACCAAAGTAAAATATCTGATCGATCTACCACTGATGTCGATCTTTGGCACACTGGTTGTGGACAAAAAATCCTATTCCAGCATGACGCCAGCTGATCAAGCAGTCGTGCGCGAAGTAATGGAACGCGTATACGGCGCGATGAATCGTCAAACTCGCGTTGAAGATAACGGTGCTCGAGATGCGCTACGCAAACAGGGTATTGCTTTCGCTTCACTGCCACCGGATGATATAGCCAAATTGCGCAGTGCTGCAGACAAGACAATTCAACACTTGAGTCAACAGGGAATGATTTCGCAGGCTATGCTAAACGAATTGCGATCCAATCTGGATACCTATCGCCATAGTCACCCGGCCACCCACTAGCTCATGCCGACAAGTAATTTGCCCCCAGCGTTTGCTCGCCTGGTAAAAATCGTCACTTGGACTGAAAACGCACTGCTCATTGCCATGCTGGGTTTAATGGTTGCGCTGGCTGCTGCACAAATAATGATGCGCAATTTCTTCGACGTGAGCATTTTCGGCGCTGATCAAATGCTAAGGTTGCTGGTACTGTGGGTGGCATTTTTGGGTGCTGTTGCGGCTAGCCGTGATGGCAAACATATTCATGTGGATGCAATTGCACGCTGGTTGCCAGACAGAATTAAATCCGGCGTAGTGGCGTTAACCGATATTTTCACTCTTTCTATATGCCTGATACTGGCGTGGCAAGCATTGCGTTTTATCCAGAGCGCGCATACTTCTGGCGAAATGGCCTTTGGTTCTTTCCCCGTCTGGGTTGCAGCACTCATTTTGCCGCTTGGTTTTACGCTAATTGGCCTGCGTTACAGTTTGCGCTTTATTCATCACGTGCAACAGGCTCGCGGACGCGAGGAAATTAAATGATGATCCTGATCGGCATTGCGCTCATTGCCATGATGCTACTTGGTGCGCCCCTTTTCGCGGTGATCGGCGCGAGTGTGTTGGTAAACTTTGCGCGCGACGACATGGATCTAACGGTAGTTATCATTGAGATATACCGTCTGGCTGAGATGCCTGTGCTCCTTGCCATTCCACTCTTTACGTTCGCCGGTTATCTGTTGGCTGAGTCGAAAGCCCCGCACCGTTTGGTGCGCATTTCCAATGTCTTCTTTGGCTGGATGCCGGGCGGTTTGGCCGCGGTGGCACTGGTTATCTGCGCGATGTTTACGGCGTTTACCGGTGCCTCTGGTGTCACGATCGTGGCGCTTGGCGGCATGTTGTATCCGGCACTTAAGGAAGCCGGTTATTCAGAGCGCTACAGTCTGGGTCTGGTCACCACATCGGGTAGCATCGGATTACTTTTTGCACCGTCGCTACCACTCATACTCTATGGTGTTGTCGCTCAGCAACTCAACATCGGCCATCCGGTATCGATTAGTGATTTGTTTCTGGCTGGGATTTTGCCGGGTTTGCTGATCGTAGTTCTGCTTTCGCTTTACGGACTATGGGAAAGGCGCGGAACAGCCGTTGCGCGCGAACCATTCAGTGCCCGTGAGGCGCTGGCATCATTAGGTGAAGCCGCTTGGGAAATACCTTTACCTTTCATTGTTCTTGGAGGTATCTATAGTGGTTACTTCGCCGTGTCAGAAGCTGCTGCAGTAACGGCCATATACGTGTTTATAGTCGAAGTGCTGATTCACCGCGAAATCACCTTCACCAACCTGCCCAAGATTATGCGTGAATCGATGGTGTTGGTTGGCGCTATTCTGATCGTGCTGGGGATGTCCCTTGCCTCGACCAACTATTTACTCGACGCTGAGATTCCGACCAAATTGTTCAATTTTATTCGTACCCACGTCGACAACGCTTATACCTTTCTGCTGCTGCTTAATCTATTTCTACTTGCACTCGGCATGATGCTGGATATTTTTTCGGCACTGGTGATCATGGTTCCGCTCATTCTGCCCATTGCAGTGGGGTACGGAATTCATCCTGTTCATCTGGGTATTATCTTCCTGGCTAATATGGAAATCGCCTACTTGATGCCGCCGATGGGAATGAATCTGTTTATCGCCATGTATCGCTTCGACCGCCCGATGCTGGAAATATTCCGCGCAGTGTTGCCGTTCGTCGCGATTTTGCTGATTTCTGTACTGATCATCACCTACTGGCCGACGCTGTCTCTGGCACTGATTAAAGGTTAAGTTATCTGCTTAACCTGCAATTAGCCCGGCTTGTAAATGCGGGCCGGATCAATATTTCAAAGAAAAAAATGGCCAAAGCCAGTCTGCCCCCACTTATTAAATGGGGGATTCAAACTCATACTTTTTATTCGGCTGGATTGGCTGAAAATATTATGATGAGAGACAACGCTATAAATGGCAGTAAAACAAAAAATAGAGGGAAGGAAATCATGGTTTGTGCCTCCAAAATATATTCAAGGGAACTTCACGGGTGCCACTGCTTTATATTTCGGATTCGATAGCAACCATTCGTCAGATAGTAAACTAGCAGCGTGGCTGGAGCATAGTTTCATCCCCGCCCCTTAATTGCAAGAAGTTATTTTATTTTCAAATATTTATCGCCACCTTATTACTTTCACAAACATTGTAAATATTCAATTGAATCAAGCTATGCTCCCGAAAGCACCATCGAATTATCTTGCCGGTTACCCTGTTGCATTGGTCATGAAAATTCAACAATTGATTGAACATGGTCAGCTGGCTGACGAGTTGTTGCGCAAGTACCCCGTCGCCCATGAAGTTCGCACCGACAAAGCGTTGTACGACTTCGTAACAGAGTTTAAGAATAAAAATTTGCGCAATGCAGGTCAGCTTGGCAAAGTAATTTTTGACAACAAACTGCAAGTCTTAAAAAACGCGTTAGGCACACACACAACCGTTTCACGTGTACAGGGTGGCAACCTGAGAAGCAAACGAGAAATTCGCGTGGCTGGCATATTCAAAGATATGCCCCCTGAGTTTTTGCGTATGATCGTCGTGCATGAACTGGCTCATATGAAAGTACACTTTCACGACAAAGCATTTTATCTGCTGTGCCAAAACATGGAGCCGCATTATCCGCAACTTGAATTTGAACCGAGTTTGAAAATAATATCGCAAAGAGTCATTGTCAGCGTAGATGTGATCGCTGCGATGTCTCCTACCAGTCGGGCGATGC
>CAIWKC010000160.1 GCA_903913145.1 uncultured Gallionellaceae bacterium
TCATATCCAAGCCACTTTTAATATAGCCTTTTCCCCCTGGTGAATGACAACTCAGGCAGTAATCGTGAAGTATTGGTTGCACATTTTTGCTGAAGCTGACTTCGTCGGTTATTGGAGATAAAGCTTGAGATGACGGTAACGGATTTTCGGACGCATGGGAATTTAGATAAATCGCGGCCAGAATTACTCCACCAATGAACATTTTAATTTTCATGAATACTCCCCGTTATAATTATGTGTTTACTACATTAATTAGTACGACAACAGCCAGTAAGGTGAAACTGTGATGCCTAAAACAGCGAGTTATATCAGATTTATTGTAACTTAAATTGTTGTTCGATTTTCAGTTCAGTATGTAACATGACGAAATCTTAGAATTTTTATTGTTTTATTGTTCGGGAAAACTCCGTGCAGTTTACTAATGTGATTGAATTAATGAAATGAGTAGTAATACTCATATTGAAATAGGTAGCAGCACGGATTGTTTAGCTGGTATTGGATTGTAAAATGTTACTCACACTAACCCCGCACCGTGTTTCACCTCCCTGTATGCACATTCAGGGAAAAGGTGTGAGAATTTTTTTAACCAAACTCTTTATAAAGCAAATTGAAATGAAAACAGTGGATTTAATATTCTGTATGTTTAAGGGACATCGATATAGTAGATTTGAACGGAGAAATCCAACTTGTATTCATTGCGACTCGATCCAGGAAAGTAAGATTCGACGTATTGATATCGAAAGGAGAAATACTTACGATACCTATTCTAATACGCAAAAATATGAATCAACACAATTACAATACACAGGAATAAATTGAAAATTCCGAAACAGAGCGAAGTTCTTACTCACAATTGACAAAATCGTTGACTATAAATCCAGATCACGCCGCACCCGTTGTAACCGGATAAGTCACATAGCGGATGTTCAGTTTACATTCGCGCAGCTTCTCAATCAATTCGTCGGCCTGACTTTGATCTAAAACAAATTCAACCTGGATCGGCAATTCACCACCTAACTCAATAAAAGTTTCCGAGTGTAAATTTCCATGCCGCCCAAAACCTGCAATTGAGCGAAATACCGAGCCACCGGAAATTCCAATATGTTTTGCCTGCTCCAATAGCCATTCGTGCAACAAATGGCTGCCGTATTTTTGTTTTTCGGTAAGATAAAACTTGAGGTAGATACTTGGCATGCTCTCTCCTATTGCTGTAACCACTTAACGGTTTGAATCCCCAAGACAGTCATCAATAACGAGCCGCCCAAATGGGCCGTGATAATGGCCACGCCCCAAATATATTGCCCGCGAATCAACAATGTTACGGTTTCAGCAGAAAACGTGGAAAACGTAGTGAGACCGCCCAAAAAACCGGTGATGATGAGCAAACGCCATTCCGGAGCTAGTCCGGGATGCTGCATAAAAAACGCAACTGCGAATCCCACCAGATAACCGCCGACAAGATTCGCCGCCAATGTTCCTAGTGGCAAATCAGTCAACATTGGGTTAAACCAAAGACCCAGCCCCCAACGCAACCAAGCCCCGATGGCGGCACCTACTCCAATAGCGATAAAAGAATAAAACATAGTGCCTAGATTGTAGCAGGAGGAGTCAATCCGCGCAGTTTGAAACA
>CAIWKC010000161.1 GCA_903913145.1 uncultured Gallionellaceae bacterium
AACTTTATCGCCTGGGGCCACGATCATGCGTCCACGATCTTCCAGTTTCCACAAAGCATACGCCACTGCTTCACCCACATCCTGCGAGATGAGTACGCCGTTATGACGTCCAGGCATATCAGGTTTAACCGGGCCGTAATCGTCAAATACGTGCGAGATCAAACCGGAACCTCGTGTCATGGTAAGAAACTCACCTTGGAAACCAATCAGCGCACGTGCGGGGATTCGGTACTCCAAACGCACTCGTCCTTTTCCGTCTGACTGCATATCTTGCAAGTCACCGCGACGGCGGCCCAACTCTTCCATGACGCCGCCTTGATGTGCATCTTCCACGTCTACAGTCAGCATTTCATAAGGTTCGCATTTTTCTCCGTTGATTTCACGGTATACCACGCGCGGCTTGGATACGGCCAATTCAAAACCCTCACGGCGCATCGTTTCGAGCAAAATGGTCAGGTGCAATTCGCCACGCCCCGACACCAGAAATGAATCGGTGTCTTCTGTGTCCTCTACGCGCAACGCCACATTGACGAGCAACTCTTTATTCAAACGATCGCGAATCTGGCGACTGGTAATCATTTTGCCTTCTTGCCCAACCAACGGAGATGTATTTACCTGGAAGTTCATCGCTAAAGTCGGTTCATCCACCTTGGGCATTGGCAATCCCTGCGGCTGGTTCACATCTGATAGCGTTACGCCAATACCAATATCTTCAATGCCATTGACCAGCACAATGTCGCCTACAGAAGCCTCTTCCAGCAGAACCCGGTCAACACCACGGAATCCCAAAACCTGGTTGATGCGGCCTTTTTTCATTTGCTTGTCGCCAGCCATCACCATCACTTCTTGCCCCGGCTTAACGCGGCCTTGAGTCACACGGCCTACACCGATGCGACCGACGAAACTTGAATAATCCAGTGCGGCAATTTGCAATTGCAACGGCGCATCACTGTCACCCACTGGTTCTGGTACGTGCTTCAGCACGGTATCAAACAACGGGCGCATATCCGTGCTGGGCTTGGACAAATGAAGCGTGGCGTAACCGTTAAGCGCGGAGGCATACACTACCGGAAAATCCATTTGCTCATCCGTTGCACCGAGCTTGTCGAACAAATCAAAAGTGTGATCCACAACCCAGTCAGGTCTTGCGCCCGGACGATCCACTTTGTTGATAACGACAATTGGACGCAAACCAAGCGCAAGCGCCTTGCGCGTAACGAAACGGGTTTGTGGCATCGGGCCTTCAACTGCATCAACCAGTAGCAACACACCGTCCACCATCGACAAAACGCGCTCGACTTCTCCGCCGAAGTCGGCGTGTCCCGGTGTATCAACAATATTAATGTGCACGCCTTCGTATTCCACCGCGCAATTCTTCGCCAGAATAGTAATGCCGCGTTCCTTTTCCAGATCATTGTTATCCATCACGCGCTCGGCAATATGCTGATACGAGGCGAAAGTTTGAGTCTGGGAAAGAAGCTTGTCCACCATGGTAGTTTTACCGTGGTCAACGTGGGCGATAATGGCGATGTTACGGATGGCGCGAGACATTGTTTACTACCTGTGCTAATTCAAAGGGGGCGCATTCTAGCACACTGAGTCCACATAAGATTTATATTCCGTAGCAAATAAAAAACCCCAGATTTTCATCCGGGGTTTTGCATATATAAGGAGTCTGACGATGACCTACTTTGGTTCCGACATAACCTAAAGGTTAGTCTCCGCCGCAACC
>CAIWKC010000162.1 GCA_903913145.1 uncultured Gallionellaceae bacterium
CAGAGAAATCAGCACCTGTCTCTCCAGTAGCGAATTTGAAGCCTAAAATCAAACCGGATGTTTTATCTTCAAAAAAACCACTGTAGTTCCCAACTACACGAATATCACCAATACCGGCCCGATTAGATGAAACGTAATTTGCACCATAATCGGAACCAGGATTAACTGTGTCAGTTGTAACACCATTGGTACCATGTGTTCTGATCAAAAATGGGATTTGGAAACTGATGCCCCAAGTATCGCTGTTGTAGGCAAGTGCATTGGTAATTGTTTGAGTTGCCGTGTAGGTCTCAACTTCAGTTCCACTTGCATACAGTGTCCTTATAAAATCAGCGGAAGGTTTACTGTTGCCATAAATCAAAGTGTTTTGATTTATGTAGCTGTCAGACAAGTCATATGACCATCCTGATTTTGTGCTAACGCCCTGACTTCCCCAGTCTGTAGACAATGTACAGCCGCAAGATGCGCAGGCGAAGGCATCGCTGCCACTCACCAATGTTGCTAATGTTAAAGTAGCGATCAATGTTGACCGAATATGCTGGGCAGTCATCAGATTCTTACCCAAATTAGCAATCAATTGTTTCAAAATGAATTTCCTTAAAGTTAGGTTGTGAAAATAAAATTTAATCAGTCTGTCAAAGTAGCAAGAATCACCACGACTACCCATGAATAGATGTGGCATTGTATGAAAACAAGCTGTCGATTGGAATGCGACAAATTGTCGCACCCTGTTGACCGAAAATATGCAGTAAGTGCATCATTCGCGTGTCATCAATGAAGGGCTATTGATGAAATAATGTTGAATCAACTTAATTAATAATTATGGAGAAGAACATGGAGCGCAGAGACTTTCTAAAAAGTGCCGTAGCAATGGCAACTGTAGCAGCGGCAGGAACGGCGATGGCTGACGATCACAAAATGGACATGGATCATGAGCATATGGATATGGGTGGCATGCACCATCACGCCAACCCAAATGACAAACTGATTGCAGCGGCAGCCGATTGTATCGCCAAAGCAAATATATGTTTGCAGCACTGTTTAAGTTTGCTGGGCGAAGGCGACAAGGGCATGGCTGCTTGTGCCAAGTCTTCCAGTCAGGTTAGTGCAATTTGCACTGCCCTGGAACAATTTGCAGCTGGTCAATCCAAGAACTTGTCTCAACTCGCCAAAGTAGCAATGGATGTTTGCAAAGATTGCGAAGAAGAATGCAAGAAGACTGACAAGCATCCAGAATGTAAAGCCTGCGGTGAATCTTGTGCGGTTTGCTATAAGGAATGTAAATCGCTAGTTGGCTAATACTTAAGTGGGGCTAATTAAGGAGTAGTACAGTAATTGAAAGATAGGCCGGCAGAATTTTGCCGGCTTATTTTTTTGTAAATTCAAAAATGATGCGATGTCAGGATATTGCTCTTGAATCTATTCGAGGGGGAGTCCTTAAATAGAAGTTTTGAGGGGAGGAATTAATCTGAAATGGCGATTCGTAATTTACAGTTGTTTTTATTAAATTGGATTGCGACATAATGCAGCAACAACAACTTCTTGCCGGGCACAAAATTCCAGACGTGCTTCTCTTTGATTAATGCCGGATGTTTCCGTGGTCAGATCCGCGTATTGCACATCCTCCGACTGTAATCGGGTGAGCTCTGCATCAGATAAGGCCAAATAGCTCATGCTGTCATTACCCATTCATTAAAGCG
>CAIWKC010000163.1 GCA_903913145.1 uncultured Gallionellaceae bacterium
CGATCTAGATCAAACCGCGGGGAGAAGCGTACAAATGAAAGCGCAAATTACTTCATCTACCTCCAAAATCTCGCATCCATGCAGCTCAGGGCGAATCTTCACTTGGAAAGGATGCTGCACGAGGATGCCTTCATTGCATCCGATAAACCAGGCAGGTATCCGCATTACTGATAGTAGTTTGGGCCAGGTCCCTGGATGTTGAGTAGACTATATCAGAATTTCTAAGCTTGTGTTGGAAATACGAAAAAGGCTTTAAATATTAATTGTGAAAAGCCCTCTGGTGATTGGATGGGATCAAAGGTCATGAATAAGGAAGGAGGCGGAATGCTAAGAAATGAAATATCTGGTGTGACCCCGCAAGAAGTTAAAAAGAGCATGACAGAGCGGTTCAGGAATAGTGTGGCACCGCTGTGGTACCTGTGGGGCACGCGATTTGCCGATCCTGAATTAAACAGGCATTGCAGAGAAAGTTTGCGAAAAGAGCGCACGCCATAGTATAGGGCAAACGGGGATTGAATAGAGACTCTCTTAGAATTTCCAAGCCTGTATTAGAAACGGATAGAAAAGCGTATATATTTCCTTGAAATGAGTCAAATATGATTACATGGCCGAAAAAACCACAGATGGCAAGACAGCTAAGGACATGGTTGCAAAAGCAGACCTGACCGAAGCGAAGATTGTCGAATACGAGGGCTATGACCGAAAGTTTGTGCTTTCTGTAAACAGACTCGGACTTACAGAGACTTATTACGGGACTGATAAGGAAGGAAAGGAGATTCCTTTGGCGAGCGACAAGCGCCCCTTATGGTATGTTGAAAGCAGGTACCTTGGCGCAATCGGCGTGGACAGCTATTACACTGTGGGCAGCGTGGCGGTCGCGTCCAAAAGCGACGAAAGCAAGTTCAAATCGATGGTGGCAGATGTACGGAGATTTGAAGACCGGCCCAGAGAAGTAATAATGGTTGCGTATTACGATTGCAAAATCGGCTCTGAAACTGCGCGTCGCGTAACGATATACGCGCATGGCGGAGCATTAAGCGTGATGTTCCCCCTGCTTGCCGGCATCGAGAGGGCGGCGGAGAAACTGAATGCACAAGAAAATAAGCGGGTGAAGGCGGAGTTAGCCTTGAGAAGAAAGGACAATCAAACTAGCCTGCAAGACACTGATCTCCCTATAATCCGTGGGAGAGGGGATTTCTGACCTTATTTCTATCGGTTCCATAGAAATAGAATCTCCTGCGCGCTTACATCCAAAATCTATGCTTCCATAATACTGCAATGAAAAGGCATTCTTGTAAAAGCATAATCTCCACAATTTTGGAAAACAGGGCTTGGTGGTGAAGACCCCTGGATTATGCACCAAACAGGCATTAAAAAAGCGGATTCCATCACGAGGCCGTTTTTCGGCTCATTTTCATGGAATAAATTTTGCGGATACCATAATCATGGCGCTGATTTTGTGCCGGTATTATTTTTCGCCGTTAACCGAGCCTCGACGACAAACTTTGCTTGCATTTGCGTTGTGCAGGGCGATTGAAAACGTGTTGATAAATTATCCATGACAGCATTCATGCTGAATTAAAGCATCTGTTGCAACAATCAGTTTTCACGAAGAGAGTGTTGGAAAATCCAACACTTTACTAATTATTTGCACTTTCAGAGGTTTGCCTCAATGCGATGTTCGCGGCCTCCTTCCGTTCCCTTCTTAACGCCTTTACTGTGTTTATCCCAGTGTACACTGTCGCAGCAGAAATAACTATGAAAGTTCCTAGCATCTGCCGATAATCATTGCTGCCTCGAGCTGAGTTTAATGTCTCATACAGGGAAGCGGCAGCGATTGCCCCAAAATATACAGCGTACTTCCCCTCTTTGCTAGAGCGGTCATAGTCATACTTGCGCAATGCAATCTGATCCGGAGCCTTCTGATCTATCTCCTTTCCGAGCTTGTGGGCCATTACGCGCTCTTCGATTGCAGAGGCAAGGTCCAGGCCGCCATACGCCATTGATATGTAACCTGCGGTGTCCCATCTGTGGTTGTGCAGAACAAGGGGCAAAGCAAATCTGATTGCAACACCACTGACTAGATAGCATGCGCTCCAGATGGCATCATGTTTTGCGTCGCGCAGCAGCTTCGATAAGTAGTTACCATTCAAGGTTTGTGCTCCCTCGAAATTCCTTGTAATTTGGTTGCTATTCGGTTCAGAAGCATTATTTTTTGCAGTTCCGCTTGTCATTTTATCACGTTATGGATTGCGTTTTAGAAGAAGGCGCAAA
>CAIWKC010000164.1 GCA_903913145.1 uncultured Gallionellaceae bacterium
AATGGTTTCCACCAATGGACGCGGTGACTTTTGCCCAGCCAGCATTGGCGTCATGAGGTACGTTTAACGTGCGAATGGCTTCTACAATTCGGTCTGACAGTGTTTTGGACACTAGCATTGATGCGACCGGTATAACAACAGCAAACTCTTCACCGCCATAACGCGCTGCAAATGCATCCTGTGTCAGACCCTCGGCATTTGATTCATCAACCGCTGTCTGGATTGCTTTGGCAACCGAGCGAAGACAATCATCACCGGCTTGATGACCATATCGGTCATTATATTTTTTAAAATTATCCACATCCAACATCAGAAGCGCGAATGACTGGTTAAGTCGCTCGCACTCATCCCATGCAGAATCAACCTTGAGATCCATCCAGCGTCGATTGAACAAACCTGTTAATCCATCCCTGCTGGCCTGCTGCTCGAGCTGATGATTTGCAACCGCGAGTTGTTTGCTCATCGCCGCGATACGCTCCATCGCTTTCATTTTTGCCTTCAGAACAGACTCAGACAAGCCCTTGACCAGATAATCATCAGCGCCTGCTTCAATCGCGGTAACCAAATTTTCCGGAATATCTGACGCGGTTAAAATGATGATCGGTGTCCATGCCCATTTTTGAGTCGCTTCATAGGCACGTATCCTGTTCGTCGCTTCAAATCCATTCATGAAGGGCATTTCAATGTCCATCAATACCAAATCAGGCTTTAAATCAATGAATTTTTCGCAAGCGATCTGGCCATTTTCTGCCAAGATGACTTCATGCCCATAAGCCATCAGTCTTGCTTGTAGAACAGCTGCAATTGAACGAGTATCTTCGGCTATGAGTATTTTCATTATAGTATTGTTTATTTTCGCTGAAAGACAATAATTCTCTTTATCCTATCTTCGTCTGCAATTAGAAGCAAATAGCGCTTTTAATATAATTATTATTATTTTCTAGTGAACAGAATCAAGCTGCATTTCACAATGGATGATTCGCCGTTTTTTTGACACATGATCTTAAAGCGGCCTGTTCATTAAACTTATGCAAACACAAATTTAGGATATAAATTAAGCACATTTAAAATTTAAGGTGCGTGCTACCCCAAAGCATTTTTGTTACTTCCTCGAGTTGTTGAGAAGCCTGCTGTGCACCACTTTTTAAACGAAAATTTTCGTTTCTCAAGTAATCCATAACAATTTTAATTTTAATGTGCGTCTTAACACGTGAAATCAAAATAGCCGCATTGATCGGTTTGTGAATAAAATCCGAGGCGCCCAAGGAGAATCCTTTTTCTTCGTATTCATCCTCGTTCTTCGAGGTGATAAATATCACCGGAATATCAACCAAGCGTTCATTTTGCTTAAGAATACGGCAGGCTTCATAGCCATCCATATCCGGCATCATGACATCCAGCAGAATCAAATCAGGCGGATTGCCAATGGCATATTCAATCGCAAATTTGGCTTTAGAAAATAATTTAACTGAAAACTCTTGTTCCAAAATAGATTGCATTATCATCAAGTTTTCTTCGGCATCATCTACCAACATGATGGTGGGGCGATTCAACACGGTGGGGCGAACGGATGGGGCTTCCAAATTTTTCTCCTCAATAATGGGCTATTATAATTTTTAGGTCAGGCCGCATCGCAAATTTCGATATTTCCGGATCAATATTTGGAGGCGAATTTGAAACACTTCAACTTGCCTGACTTTGATTTTTAATATCGTAAAGATTTGTCGCAATCGTGACAAATGTTATTATACAAACTAAATTCTTATAAAAGTAGGCAATTCGGCTTAAGTAAAGCAGGAATATCTACATAAATGCACAGTTTAATCAACTAAAAAGTGCTTATGATCAAATATTAAGTTGTAAATTCTGGAAAAATATTACTGTGAACTTTATGCCCGCGAAGTATTGGTTAATTATGCTTTTATTGGTGTCTGCTTGTTTTTCAAAAGCAGAAGCTGACCCGCAACTAACTCTGCCGGACAAAGGCGGCCTGACTAACCAAGCGCAAACTAAAACTACGTCGCTTGACCAACCTATGTTTAGTTTGGCCGGATTTGGCTCTTTGGGTGTTTTGCATTCCAACCAGAATGCGGGTGATTATGTTCTCGAAAGTTACTTGCCGAGTGGGGCTGGCCGAAGCAATGAATGGGACACGAGTAACTACAGTAAAATAGCAGCGCAACTAAACGCTACTTTTTCGCCTAAAATTTCCGCTCAACTGCAAGTTATATCGGCTTTCGAATCAGACGGCACTTATCAGCCGGAAATTGAATGGCTTAATATTAAATATTCTTTCAGCCGGGATGCTTATGTTCGGGTTGGGCGAGTAGGTTGGCCAACTTTTTTTGATTCAGGTAACCACGATGTAGGGTATAGCTATCCGTGGGCGCATCCACCGTCTGAACTGTATTATTTGCTACCCATACAGAGCGGTAACGGCATTGATTTTTTGTACCGATACGGCATTGGAGATGCACGCAATACCATAAAAGCAATTGCGGGTGAGAACACAATTAATGGTCAAACTGTAACCTTAACATCGAAAAACATGTTGGGAATATTTGATACTGTTGAATATGGTTATACGACCTTCCATGCCGGATACCAAATACGAAATACGTCAACACAAAACAATACAACCGGCAATATAGATCCGGTAATCGAACACAATAATTTATCCCTGGGTATCATTTACGATCCGGGAAATTGGTTTCTCATGTCCGAATGGATTCAAAGCCGTGCTTCTTACAAAGCCAATGCGATGTATCTCAGCGTTGGTTATCGCGTCAAAAAGTTCACACCTTACATAAATCACAGTCAAAACACACCGGGTTCCTTTGCTTCTGGTTTTTCGCCTTCTGATTTTCAACTGCGATCCGCCAATAGATCACAACGCAGCGAGAGCATCGGTATGCGCTGGGATTTTAAGAAAAATTTCGATTTAAAACTTCAATTCGATCAAGTTACACTAAGTGATCATTCGAACGGATTTCTCGAAAACGTTCCCTCCAATCAAAATCTGTATGGGTCAACGTTTTATTTGTTTTCTTCAGTTGTCGATTTTTTATTCTAGATGCGAATTTAAAAGTGCGAACAATATTTATCAACCGAAATATATTTAAGCTCGCCTTGGTCCTGTTTTTTGCAGCAGGATCGTTGGTCGCACGTGGCGAGGTAGTGGTTATTGTTTCAGCAAAAAGCACTATTACCAGTTTGACTGAGGAACAGACTGCAAGAATATTTCTGGGTAAAAATGATAAATTTCCAAATGGCCAATCTGCAATCCCGATTGACCAACCCGAGGGTGAAAGTGTCAGGGATGAGTTTTATTCCAAAGTTACCCACAAAAACGCGTCGCAATTGGCGTCCTATTGGTCAAAATTAATTTTTACCGGAGAAGGACGTTTGTCGAAAATTGCAGAAGACGACAAAGAAGTAGTGAAGGAAATAGCAAATAATCCGAACGCAATTGGCTATATCGATAAAAGTGCCCTGAAAAAGAATGTCCGCGTTGTTCTAACACCATAAGGAACAACAGACAATATCATGATAAGGCTGATTGACTATCCGTTGAAGTTCAAGCTGATGCTAGTGCCTTCAATCGCAGTTGCATGCTTTGTCGGTTACTTGATGTATTCCTCATATGTATTGTCTGGCGGTGCTCAACTGCTTAAAAAGATTCGTGACACTGAGTTTCCAAAACTA
>CAIWKC010000165.1 GCA_903913145.1 uncultured Gallionellaceae bacterium
CAATACATTCTTTGGCAAAATAGTTGGCGACAGGCGATCGATCGTGGTTTGTAGCAGCGTTTCTTCACCATCCAAAGCCAGAAATTGTTTGGGCAGATGTTGGCGTGAAAGCGGCCACAACCGACTGCCCGTGCCTCCGGCCAAAATAACGGCGTGTACTTTATTCACGGCATGTTCTCCGGCAAAATCTGCAATCTCTCCTTGAGTTTCAACACTTCCATTTTTTACGTTATGAACAGTTTGCATTTTTATCTTCCATTTCAACTATTCTTCAAAATTTCCCGCGATGCGCGTTCTGTCTTCCTTACTCATCACTGAGAGCATTTCGCGCACAAAATTATCTTGCATTTGGTATGACACTTTTTCATCACGACTAATTGACGAAACCCGCACCAGCATTCCATCAGGCACTTTTCCAGTTAAGCCGTATCGCAGTTGGGCTAATTTCTGCTGCAATCCTTTCAAAACTACTGCTTTGTCGCCCAGCGTGACCCAATATGTGATCGGTTCGTTGCGGTTACCCTGAACCGCTATCAATCGCTTGATGGGTATTGTGCCAAATTTAGTGGTAAGCGTATCCAAAAATTGTTTGTCTACCTGAAAACCCTGTGCGGAATAACAAGTCTCCGGTCGATGGATACGCATTTCTTTAGTAGATGGATCGCCGCCATAGGCGATTGAGAGCATGATGCGTGCCCCATGACCATCAAGATAAGCTCGGGTCAAGGTCTGGTTGTATATGTTGGCAATTAATTCTTTTCTTTCAGGACTGATAATCATTTCAAGCTCGACCGGATCTTTATGCCACTGGCCAAATTGTTCGGGGATTGTTTTTTCGAGATTCATAGCTGGCCTGGAATCAGCCAACTTCGCTGTCGGCTTCAAAAAATTACCCGCTACCGATGCCGTAATGATCAAAAGACCGATGACAAAATAATTTATTTGGGTACCAAGCATCATTTGCTGTTCCTCGCTCGCCATATACCGACGCGTTGAATTATTTCATCCAAAATCAGGAAAGAGAGCAATCCGGAAATGAAAAGTACCAACCCTGCAGCTTTGTGGGCAAAGCCTTGTCCTACCTCATCGCCGAAATAATAGGTGATCAACACTAATAAAATGACACGTGTCACGTTCGCGAAAAATGCGATTGGCACAATACTGGCCAAAAGAATAATATTGTGAGTCCATCCCTTGCGCTGTACCAGATATGCATAGAACAGTCCAAGTGCGCTCAAACTGAATATTGAGTTCAAACCAGAACATGCATCAGCCACCAATAGGTCATAGTGGCCAATCGACAATACGACCCCGCTGCGGGCGATTGGATAGCCCAAATGGTACAACACAGATTCTGACAAAACGGAAACTTGCTGCTTGAGCGGGCCGGTCAGCGTGTCTACCAATATTTCCGGCAAGGGAATCATAAATGCCATAAATATTAATGGAAACCAAAATTTCTTTGCCACACCGGTACCATTTGTCATCAGCACGATGCCCAAGAGCACAGGTATTTGCGAACCCACTTCAAAAATTAATATCTCTTGTGTGTGTCCAACAATATAAAACAGCAATCCAATTATCAAAAAAACTGATCCTACAACCGGATTCTTTTTTTCCGGGACTTCGATCAGTTGTGCTCTTCTCTGCCATATGATCCATAGAACAATTGCCAGGACGATAGGCCCGTGTGCGTATTCTTCGCTAAGCCATAGGGTACTAGCTAATCCCTTGTACATTGGGAAATAAAGTATCAGCAACCCGATCAGTATTGGCCAGAAGGTAAGCCATTTCGGGTTTAGTCTGGGAAATGAGATGCTTGCCGTTGACATTTTAGCTCCGGTTAAATGGGTTAAAACTCGTTGATCACGGCACCAACAACCTTGATGCCTGACTGGGTCATGCTTTCTGTCTGTTGGCGCATGCGTTCGAGTCGAGAAATATTTTTGCGCGCCACAAGCATTGACGCACCGGCGCGTGCAGACAAGGTGTGGGCATCTGCGAAATCTGCTGCAGGCGGCGTATCAATTAATATAACATCGAAATCTTGATTTAATTGATCCAACATAGTTGTTAAGGTGGTTCGTCCCAATAGCTCTTGAGGATTGGGCGGCAAAGGTCCGGCGGTCAAAACCGACAGATCAAGGAATTTATTTACGCGTTGCACTGCATTCAAATCAAAACGATTTGCCAGAATAGACGAAAATCCGTTTCTATTCTCAAGTTTGAATAGTTCATGTTGCGACGGGTTGCGCAAATCGGCATCAATCAGCAGTGTACGCTCGCCAAGTTGAGAAAATACAATCGCCAAATTGGCGGCCAGATAGCTACGGCCTTCGTTTCGACTTGGGCTGACGATAGTCAACATTTTGGTGTCTCGCTCACCAGTAAACCGTCTTAACATAAGCTGGCTGCGGAGCGTGCGTAACGCTTCTACCTCAGGACAAAATGGATTGTAGGCAGCAACCAACTTGTCCGAAACACCTTCGTCGCTTCTTAGCAAATAGGGATAATCGTACTGATGGGAAAGAGCATGCTGAATATCTGTTGGCGTGAGCAATTCAAGTTTGATTGCCGCATCGCCAAACCTGAGATTATCTGTTTTCTGCAGACGCAAAATTTGCTCCACATCGTTGATGGATAACTTCCCCGAGTCAATCAAAATTGCGCCAATGGAACGATCCGGCAAAATCGTTGCAGAATTCATCAGTATTTTGTCATTAGTGTTTCGTTCATTCATTTCAATTCATTATCACGAGTATATAACCTGTACTCAATAAACAGAGGGTTGCAGTAACATTTACGCTACTACAACTTTTTTAGCCTTTTTGGGAAAGGCAAATTTTACTTTCATGTTTCTAATCTTCTTCAGCCAGAATTTAATTTCCATGGATTCGGATTTTTGGCTAAATTGAATTAAAACTGGCACACCAATTGCGTCAGATAATGCTTCGGACGATCTGACTCTCTGATCCAACATTTCGACTCCAAATGCCCCTGCCACACCCAGCAGCGTGCCAGCGAAAACTGCAATCAACAGATTCTTGAACATTTGGGGCGAAGAACGACTCGTTGGCTCAACAGCTGGTGTTAATACAGTAATGTTGGTTTGGTTAGACTGGCTTTGTAAATTACTTTCGGTGTAATGCTGCACAACAAGATCATATGCTTTCTGTGCAGATTCAACATCCCGCTGCAACACGGCGATCTCATTCCGCTGTGCGAGATCTTGAAGCTCTCTTTGCTTGTGAATTTCTATGGACTCTTTCAGTTCAGTCTTTTTTTGCTGGTTGACATTATTCGAGGAACTCAAGGTAATATTGGAAGGCAGAGTAAACACCTGCTCGGATGAATTACCCGCTGTAACCGCTGTTGCATTAGAAACAAAGGCCTGAAACACCACCATCGG
>CAIWKC010000166.1 GCA_903913145.1 uncultured Gallionellaceae bacterium
CCGAGATTCAAGCATTCAAAATTATACTATTGGCACAACTAGTAACTACTACCTCGCGATTACTGATTACAATAATCAATTACCGACAAATCCTTTTGACGCATCGACTGGCAAAAGTGTTACGTATGCTCTGAGTACCACGCCTGGCATCCTAGATATTGGCGGGGCTTATACAATGAACGTCAGCGTGTCTGGCGGCACAACCTACCTAACCGGTACCGGTAACAATATCGACAATACCATTACAGGGACCGAACTCGATGACAAGCTCAGCGGCATGGCGGGCGCCGATATGCTGTTCGGCAATGGTGGCAACGACACCCTTGATGGTGGCTCCGGGAACGATTCTTTGGATGGCGGGGCAGGCAACGACACACTTATTGGAGGCTCAGGATACGATACTCTTATTGGCGGGGTAGGCGCCGACTCGATGGCAGGCGGCACCGGCAATGACTATTACTATGTAGACAACGCTGGGGATGTTGTTTTCGAGAATGCGAGTGAAGGCATTGATACTGTTGAAAGCTCGGTCAGCTTTGCGCTTCCCGCCAACGTCGAGGATCTTGTGCTTGTTACCAACACAGGTCTTACCGGCACAGGGAATGCGCTGGATAATGTCCTCACCGATAGCGTCGGCGGCAATACACTGATTGGCGGAGCGGGTAATGATACCTACGTGGTGATGTCCACCGCGACCATAATTACTGAGGATCCAGGACTAGCTGGAGGCATTGACACCGTACAAAGTTCTGTTTCCTGGACACTCGATCTTAATTCCCTCAACGTCGAGAATCTGACGCTTACCGGTACCGGAACAATTGGCATGGGCAATGCGGGTGATAACGTTCTGACTAGTTTAGGTGGGAACAACACGCTCATTGGCGGTGATGGTAACGATACTTACATAGTCAACAGTACGCTTGACGTCGTTGATGAAGTCAGCCCCACGTCTACTGTGTTTAACGGAGCAGTCGTTACAATCATGCCGGGTGGCAACGATAAGGTTCAAAGCTCGGTCACTTATACCCTTAGCGCCAATGTTGAAAACCTCACACTCACCGGCACCGCAGCAATTAACGGCACGGGCAATGATCTGGCCAACACACTCATCGGCAACAGTGCGGACAATACTCTGAACGGAGGTGTGAACGGAGTGGCAGGCACCTCAGATACCATGAGCGGTGGTTTGGGCAACGACATTTACTATGTGAACAACGTAGGCGATGCTGTTAATGAGAATGTAGGCGAAGGGACGGACGCGGTCATCAGTTCCTTTTCTTATGCCCTTACCGCAAATGTCGAACAACTTTACCTGACCACAGCGGGAACTGTCGGCACAGGGAACTCGGGAGATAATTTAATTACCGACTCTGGCGTTGGCTTAGGCGCTAACACGCTGGTGGGTGGCGCGGGCAACGATACCTACGTGGTGAATAACACAAATGACTTCATCACTGAGGACGTAAACGCAGGCACGGACACAGTGCAAAGCTTAGTCACTTACACGCTGGCGGCAAACGTCGAAAATCTAACGCTTGTGGGTACCGGAATTACAGGTACCGGTAATTCAGGTGATAACGTCATCACCAATCTAGGTGGAGCTAACACGCTGGCGGGCGGCGGGGGCCACGACACCTATGTGGTGCATAACACGAATGACACTGTGGTCGGCGGGGTTGGCAGCGATACCCTCAACAGCGATACCATCATCAGTTCCTTCAATTGGGACTTGAGCTCGTCCAATTCGGTCAACGTCGATAACCTCACGCTTCTTGCTGGCTCCACTGCGACCAACGCGACAGGTAATACACTCAACAACGTCATCATCGGCAACAGTTTAGACAACGTCCTTTCCGACGGCGGTGGTGGTTTGGACACGATGTCCGGCGGGTTGGGCAACGATACCTACGTGGTGAATAACGTCGGCGATGTGGTGAACGAAAACGCGGGTGCGGGTTATGACACGGTGATTAGTTCGGTGTCTTATACACTTTCCGCAAATGTCGAACAACTTTACCTGTCCACAGCGGGAACTGTCGGTACAGGCAACTCGGGGGATAATTTAATTTGGGACTCTGGTGTTGGTTTAGGCCCCAACACCCTCGTGGGCGGCGCGGGCAACGATACTTATTGGGTGTATAACACGAATGACGTTATCACTGAAGACGTATCCGCAGGCACGGATACCGTGCAAAGCACGGTTAGTTTTAACCTTCGTACCAACGGAGCCAATGTTGAAAATCTAACGCTTTATGGTGCCCTAACTACAGGTACCGGCAATGATACGGGCGACGTCATCACCGATCAAGGCACACGTAATACTTTGATTGGGGGAGCGGGCAACGATACTTTGATCGTCAACGCCTCGAATGGTAACGATACTCTGTCAGGCGGCGGGGGCAGCAATGTGTTCAACGTCGACCTAGGTTACGCAGGGCAAATCGTCACCATCACTGATTTCGTCGTGGGC
>CAIWKC010000167.1 GCA_903913145.1 uncultured Gallionellaceae bacterium
ACCAAGTGGTTCAAAAATAGTCACGGCCTGATCTTTACCCTTTACACGCACACGATCAATCTCGCGCGCAATCAGATCAGGCACCTCAGATCGCGTATCAGCACCGATGACGATGGTCGCGCCGTATTCTTTGGTGATGCCTTCCAGTCGGGAGGCGAGATTAACCGCATCGCCCATGACGGTATAAGCGAGGCGTATTTCTGAGCCCATGTTGCCGACACTGACTTGACCGGTATTCAAGCCAACGCCGATTTTAATTTCAGGCCAGCCACGTGCGGCATAATCTTGATTGATTTTGACCAAAGCGAGGTTCATTTCAAGAGCTGCCTCGATACCGTGTCGTGCATGCTCAGCATCCGCAATCGGTGCACCCCAGAAAGCCATGATGCAGTCGCCCATATACTTATCAATGGTACCGCCATGACGATAGATCACTTCAGTCAACGGCGTTAAAAATCCATTCATTAACTCAGAGAGCACTTTCGGATTTAATCTTTCTCCGTTGTTGTGGCGAAAAATTCGTCCAGGCCTTTCAGCAGGTCGTGTTCAAAGTCCTGCTTTAAGGCTTATTGTTGAGCGCGAATTGGAAATTGAAAAATTTGTATCTCAGGAGTATTGGAGCGTTCACCTTGACAGTCAAAAGTCTGGTATTCCGTTTAAGGCTAAATTGTTCCAATTTCAAGGCAAGAAATTGGAACAACTTACTATTACAAGCCAAGATGATTTTGACAAAATTTATTCGAAACTGAATGATGCCAAGTTGCCTCCCAAGGTAGTTCGTGTTGAAAAAAAGAGCAAACAGCGCGCTCCTGCAGCGCCATTTACTACTTCGACTTTGCAACAGGAATCAGTTCGCAAGCTTGGAATGACATCTGATCGAACTATGCGTACCGCTCAGGCTCTGTATGAAGGAGTTGACATTGGCGGTCAGACCATTGGTCTGATTTCTTATATGCGTACCGATTCTGTTTCATTGGCTAATGAAGCTGTATCTGAAATCCGTAATTACATTAGCAGCAACTTTTCTTCTGAGTATTTGCCTGTTAAGCAACCAATTTATAAGAGCAAGACAAAAAATGCGCAAGAATCACATGAAGCCATTCGCCCAACTTCAATTTTAAGATCCCCAGATAGTATTCGTGAACATTTAAATATTGACCAAATACGTCTCTATGAAATGATTTGGAAAAGAACATTAGCTAGTCAAATGGCACCTGCTCGTTTTGACACTGTTAGTGTGGACATTCGTTTAAGTAGCGACGACACGCTATTTCGTGCTTCTGGGCAAACTTTAGTGTTCCCTGGCTTCATTGGCGTTTACATGGAAGATGTAGATGATGTTGAGGAAGAAGAAAGCGCTAAATTACCTTCTCTTTCAGAAGGTGATTTACTCCCTGTTGACAAACTTTACGGTGAACAACATTTTACCCAGCCTCCACCTCGTTTTTCTGAAGCCAGCCTTGTTAAGTCTTTAGAAGAATACGGAATTGGTCGTCCTTCCACCTACTCAACTATTATTTCTACTTTGCAAGCTCGTGAATATGCAATTTTAGATAAAAAGCGTTTTATGCCCACAGATGTTGGAAGAGTTGTTATTAAATTTTTAACAGAACATTTTACTCGTTACGTTGACTATGATTTTACTGCTAACCTTGAGGATGAGTTGGATTCGGTTTCAGAAGGGAAGCTAGATTGGATTCCCGTTCTTGATGATTTTTGGAAGGGTTTTAGCAAACTGTTAGTTGACAAAAAAGATGTGGATCGTCCTGGAACAGAAGTTCTAGAAGAAGCCTGTCCCAAGTGTGGTAAGCCTTTATCTAAAAGACTGGGCAAACGTGGAAGTTTTATCGGCTGTACCGGCTATCCTGATTGCGATTTTACACGAGGATTGGGAGAAGAAGATGCCGGAGAAACTCGAAAGGAATTAGGTATTCACCCTGTAGCCAACCAAACTGTATTGTTGCTTCGCGGACCGTACGGTTATTACGTTCAACTCGGTGAAGCAGAGGAGGGCAGTAAGGTCAAACCCAAGCGTATAACGTGGCCTAAGGAATTACCTGTTGAGCAGGCTGATCTGGCTTCAGCACTAAAACTTTTGTCCTTGCCTCGCGAATTAGGTCTTCATTCTGAAAGCGGAAAAAAGGTTATTGTCAATATCGGCCGTTTCGGTCCGTACATTGGACATGATGGCAAGTTTAAATCAATACCCCGAACCGATAATATTTTCGATATTACGCTTGATCGTTCAATTGAACTGCTTGCACAAGCCAAAACTGGCGGTAACACTGTTTTACGCAATTTAGGTGAACATCCTGATGACAAGTCACCTGTTGACGTTTGCAGCGGTCGGTATGGTCCATATGTCCGTCATGGTAAAGTAAATGCAACCCTACCAAAAAATGTTTTACCTGAATCTATTAAACTTGATGAAGCGCTTGAATTAATTTCAGCTAAAGCTTCAAAAGGTGTTACCAAAAACATTAAAACACCTAAAAAATCCGTAGCTAAAGCTAAGATATCCAAGATTAAACCCGAGCTAAAGTTGAAGGAATCTAAACCAAAAACGATTTCAAAATCTATTAAACCATCAATGAAGGCAAAACCAAAATCAACTACTAAGAATTCTAAGTAAGCATCACTGTCTTAATTCTAGGGCTATACTTTTCAATATGAGGTGAATTTTCAGATACCTCATCTGATATTTTTTAACGTGTTTTTTAAGCGCTCTTAAACTTCAATCTTGAATAAGCAGTTATCAATTACATTACACATCCAAGTTTTTAACGCCAAGCGCATTTTTCTCAATAAATGCGCGCCGTGGTTCTACTATATCACCCATCAAAGTTGTAAATATTTCGTCAGCACCTATTGCATCTTCAATTCTAACTTTCAAAAGAATGCGATTTTTCACATCCATTGTAGTTTCCCATAGCTGTTCTGGATTCATCTCACCCAGCCCTTTATATCGCTGTATGCTAACTCCTCTTTTTGCTTCATCCAATAACCATTCTATTGCTTGTTTAAAACTATTCACGCCTCGCTTTTGTTCTCCACGCACAACATATGATGTAGTCGAAACCAACCCATTTAACGCTTCCGCTGTTTGGCAAATTTGTCTATAGTCACCACCCTGTAAAAATTCTTTATCCAGGTGACTTATTGAATAATTTCCATGATATATTTTTTCTAGTTTTAGACGATGGTCCCCGTTTTCATCTTTTTCAACTTTCGCCTTAATTACTCCTTTACAAGCTTCTTCTATTAGCTTTGCGCTTTTAAGCGCATTTGCATCGTCATCTAATGATAGCTTTGGCAATATCAGCAATGCATGACTTGCTTCTGGAGCAATAAAATGTGATAGTCTTTCTATAACCGCTTCAGCTAAAAAATATTTTTTAGCAATCTCTTCCAGCGCGGGTCCTTGAATTGCTGTTGCGTTCAACGCTGGATAAAAGGCCGCATTATTTAGGCCTGATGCCAGCATATAATTTTTCATCTCATGTTCGTCTTTAAGGTACCTCTCATCTTTGCCTTGTTTTATTTTGTACAGTGGTGGCTGGGCAATATAGATATGACCCCTTTCTACCAACTCAGGCATTTGTCTATAAAAGAAAGTCAATAGCAACGTGCGGATATGCGCTCCGTCTACATCCGCATCAGTCATAATTATAATTCTGTGATATCGAAGTTTTTCTGCGCTGTATTCCTCTTTACCTATACCAGTCCCTAATACTGTAATTAGGGTTGCAATTTCTTGTGAGGAAATTAGTTTCTCAAATCGCGCACGCTCTACATTGAGAATTTTACCTTTAAGCGGCAAAATAGCTTGGAACTTCCTGTCTCTTCCTTGTTTCGCTGAACCACCAGCAGAGTCTCCCTCGACAAGGTATAGTTCAGATAGTGCCGGATCTTTTTCTTGGCAATCTGCCAGCTTTCCAGGTAAACCGATTCCGTCAAGCACACCTTTTCTGCGAGTTAATTCTCGTGCCTTTCGTGCTGCATCTCTTGCGCGCGCAGCATCAATAATTTTATTGCAAATAATCTTTGCATCAATTGGATTTTCTTGTAAATATTCTGCCAACTTTTGTGACACTATTTCTTGAACTGCTGGCTGAACTTCACTTGATACTAATTTGTCTTTTGTTTGAGAAGAAAATTTTGGTTCTGGTACCTTCACTGATAGTACGCAAGTTAGTCCTTCCCTCATATCGTCACCTGAAGTATCAACTTTTGCTTTTTTTGCCATTTCGTGTTCTTCAATGTATTTATTGATGACACGAGTCATTGCCATGCGTAATCCCGTTAGATGTGTTCCACCATCTCTTTGCGGTATATTGTTTGTAAAACATTGAACGACTTCTGAGTAGCTATCATTCCACTGCATGGATACGTCTATTGCAACGGTATCTTTTTCTCCCTGAGCATGAAAAGGTTTCGGATGTAAAACCGTCTTACTTTTATTCATGTATTCTACAAAACCTCTCACCCCTCCCGAGTGAGCGAAGTTTTCACCTTTTCCATGTCTTTGATCAACTAATTCAATTGTCACTCCGTTATTCAAAAAAGATAATTCTCGTAATCTCTTCGCTAGTATTTCG
>CAIWKC010000168.1 GCA_903913145.1 uncultured Gallionellaceae bacterium
GATTGCCCCATTTGCGACCAGGGTGGCGAATGCATGTTGCAGGATATGTCGGTAGGCTATGGCGGCGGTGAGTCGCGCTATCACGAAGAAAAGCGCGTGGTATTAAGCAAAGATATCGGTCCGCTGGTATCGGCGGAAGAAATGAGCCGCTGTATAAACTGTACCCGTTGCGTGCGTTTCGGGGTGGAGATCGCAGGCAAGATGGAGTTGGGACAGGCGTTTCGCGGTGAACACGCTGAAATTATGTCTTTCGTTTCAGGTACGGTGAATTCTGAATTGTCCGGCAATATGATTGACTTGTGCCCGGTTGGTGCACTTACCAGCAAACCGTTCCGCTATAAAGCTCGCAGTTGGGAGTTGTCACGTCGTCGTTCCATCAGCGCGCATGATAGCTTGGGTACAAGCCTTGCAGTGCAGACCAAAAACAATCAAGTGCTGCGAGTTTTGCCTATCGAAAATGAAGATATCAATGAATGCTGGCTGTCTGACAAGGATCGTTTCGCTTATGAAGGATTGAGTTCTCCCGAACGCCTGACCAAGCCGATGATTAAACAAGACGGCAAGTGGCTCGAAGTGGAATGGCAAGTTGCTTTGGAATATGCGGCAAATGGTTTGCGCCAGATTTCGAATGGCGCAGGCGCTGAACAGGTTGGCGCATTGGCAACGGCTAATTCAACTTTGGAAGAACTCTATTTATTGCAAAAACTAATGCGCGGCATTGGGAGTCAAAATGTTGATTTCCGTTTGCGCCAAGTCGACTTCAGTGCTGACAGCCAAAAGTTGGGTGTTCCTTGGTTGGGTATGTCCATTGCTGACATTAGCCGAGCTGATCGCTTCCTGATTGTAGGCAGCTTTTTGCGTAAGGATCATCCATTGCTGGCGGCACGAATTCGCAGCACAGTAAAGCATGGCGCTCAAGCAAATATCATCCACTCGGTAGATGACGATCTGCTGATGAGCGTGGCAAATAAAGCCATCGTGGCGCCGGATGCATTAGTAGGAACGTTGACCGAAGTGTTGCAGGCGTTAACTGCAGAAAAACAAGGAAAGCCGGTTGCAAGTGGGCAGGCAACTGCTGCAATCGCCAAGAGTTTGGCTGACGGAAAAAATATTGCTGTGCTTCTTGGCAATTTTGCGCAACAGCATCCTCAAGCAGCACAACTCCACTCACTGGCTCAAAAGATTGCAGAGTTGTGTGAAGGTAAATTCGGATTTTTGGGCGAAGCGGCAAACAGTGTAGGTGGTTATTTGGCTAAAGCGCTACCTGGAGCAAATGGTTTAAATGCTTCATCTATGCTGGAATCACCGCGTAAAGCTTATGTGTTACTGAACGTAGAAGCGGAATTGGATTGCGCTAATCCGCAACAGGCAATTGCCGCGTTGCAGGCAGCTGATACAGTGATTGTGATGACTGCCTACAAACATCGCGCAACTGAGTACGCAGATGTATTGTTTCCGATCGCGCCGTATACCGAAACGTCCGGCACTTTCGTCAGCGCTGAAGGTCGCTTGCAAAGTTTCAAGGGCGCAGTCAAACCTTTGGGAGAAGCGCGTCCAGCCTGGAAAGTATTACGTGTTTTGGGTAATTTGCTGAAGTTGGACGGTTTTGATTTGGACACATCAGAAGCCGTTCGTGACGAAGCACTCAAAGATGTTGATGTCACCAGCAAATTGAACAACGCAATTGGCGAAATAGACGCAAAAACAGCAACAGTCACAGGCGGTTTGCAGCGCGTGAGTGAAGTGCCGATATACACGACCGATGCCGTGGTGAGACGGTCTTTGGCGTTGCAAGCGACCGCCGATGCGGCAACACCTAAAGTTTGGCTGAATATCGAAATTTTAAATAAGTTAGGCGTGAAAGCGGGTGCGATAGTCAAAGTCAGTCAGGGACAAGGAAGTGTGAATCTGGTCGCAGACGTGGACAATAGCTTGCCCGGTGGCGTGGTGCGTGTGGCTGCAGGTCACAGCGCAACAGCGGCGCTGGGTCCGATGTTTGGAACGATCTCGGTGGAGCGCACATGATAGAAGCTCAGATCCTGCAATTATTTCAATGGTTCTGGAATCTCTTCGGACTCTGGGATTGGGTATGGGGTACTTTTGGTTTTGTTTGGCCGGTAGTTTGGACACTGGTCAAAATCGTCATCATTGTCGCTCCGATTATGCTTGGTGTTGCCTATCTGACCTACGTTGAACGCAAGGTGCTCGGCTATATGCAGGACAGGCTCGGACCAAATCGCGTGGGTTACTACGGCCTGTTGCAACCGATTGCTGATGGTCTTAAGTTGTTGATGAAAGAAATCATCATTCCGACCGGTTCCAACAAATTTTTGTTTATGCTGGCGCCGGTATTGTGTATTGCACCGGCACTGGCTGCATGGGCGGTAGTTCCTTTTGCGCAAGGATTGGTTTTGGCAAACGTCAATGCCGGGATGCTATACATTTTGACCATGACGTCGCTTGGTATCTACGGCATTATTATTGCCGGATGGTCTTCCAACTCGAAGTATGCTTTTCTCGGTGCAATTCGTTCTGCCGCCCAGATTGTTTCGTATGAACTTGCCATGGGATTTGCGTTGGTGACTGTGTTACTGGCTGCTCAAAGCATGAATCTTGTCGATATTGTGCAAGGCCAGCAAAAAGGATTTGGCTTGCTCGGTTGGTATTTCATCCCTTTGTTTCCAATGTTTGTAGTTTATTTCATCGCCGGCGTAGCAGAGACAAACCGCGCACCATTTGACTTGGCAGAGGACGAATCTGTAATTGTTGCAGGCTTCCATACCGAGTACTCAGGGATGGGCTTCGCACTATTCTTCCTGGGTGAATACGCAAACATGATCCTCATTGCGGCATTGACCTCCATCTTTTTCCTGGGGGGGTGGCTGTCACCCCTGCCTCAAGCCTGGGTGCCTACAGCCCCGGGAGTTGGACTACTATTAGGTAATGGCATTCACTGGATGTTGGCCAAGATGTCATTTGTTCTGTTCTTGTTCTTGTGGTTGCGCGCAACCTTTCCGCGTTATCGCTATGACCAACTGATGCGTTTGGGCTGGAAAGTACTTATCCCGCTAACATTGGTTTGGGTTGTAGTGGTTGCAGCCTGGATGCAGACACCCTTTTGGATGTGGTGAGAGAGAATATGGAAAAGATCTCAAGTTTCTTTAAAAGCTTCCTGCTGATCGAACTGCTCAAAGGTATGGCGTTAACCGGAAAGCATTTGTTCTCACACAAAATTACAGTGCTGTATCCGGAAGAAAAAACACCGATGAGTTATCGTTTCCGGGGGTTGCACGCACAGCGCCGATATCCAAACGGAGAAGAACGCTGCATCGGTTGCAAACTATGCGAGGCAGTCTGTCCAGCGCTGGCGATCAAGATTGAAGTAGCAGAGCGGGAAGATGGTTCACGACGCACCACGCAATACGATATTGATCTGACAAAATGTATTTTCTGCGGTTTTTGTGAAGAATCTTGCCCTGTGGATGCCATTGTAGAAACACGTATTTTTGAGTATCACGGTGAAAACCGAGGTGATTTGTATTACACCAAGCCAATGTTGTTGGCTGTTGGTGAAAAGCACGAAGCACAGATCGCCAAGGATCGTGCTGCAGATGCCAAGTACCGTTAAGGGATCAGGACATGATAGGTATTGAAACAGTAGTTTTCTTTTTGTTTGCTGCGCTAAGTGTATTCGCCGCAGTGCGAGTTATTACGGCGCGCAATCCTGTACATGCTGCCTTGTTTCTGGTACTGGCGTTTTTCAGTATGGCTGGAATATGGTTGCTGCTGGAGGCCGAATTCCTCGCGATTACGCTGGTGCTTGTTTACGTTGGTGCTGTGATGGTTTTGTTCCTGTTTGTTGTGATGATGCTCGATATCGATCTGGTGCAATTACGCGAGGGATTCTGGCGCTGGTTTCCATTTGGCGTGGTTTTGGCTGTGGCGATGGTGGGAGAAATGGTGTGGGTACTGGGTGGTCGTCAGACTGCTGAGACCGGTGCAAACATCGCCAAACATGCTGCGGACTACAGCAATACCAAAGAACTTGGGCGCTTGATTTATACCGATTATGCTTATCCGTTTGAACTGGCAGCAGTATTGCTTTTAATCGCGATTGTTGCAGCCATTGCATTGACATTGCGTCATCGTCGAACAGCCAAAAAACAGGATCCAAGCAAACAGGTTTTGGTCAAGAGCGCAGATCGTTTGCGCATCGTATCGGTTACATCATCCAAAAAAGTATCAGCGACGGATGGTGCAAAAACTGATCAAGTGAAAAGCTAATTGTCAGGGGGAAGTATGTTGAGTTTGGGTCTATCTCATTATTTGGTATTAAGTGCGGTGCTTTTTGCCATCAGTGTGCTGGGCATTTTCCTGAACCGCAAAAACATCATCGTGTTGTTGATGGCGATTGAGTTGATGCTGTTAGCGGTGAACACCAATTTCATTGCCTTCTCGCATTACTTGAATGATGTATCCGGACAAATTTTCGTGTTCTTTATTCTTACCGTTGCTGCCGCAGAGGCGGCAATAGGTTTGGCTATACTGGTGGTGCTGTTCCGCAATTTGCGCACTATTAACGTTGATGATATCGGCAGCCTGAAAGGTTAAGCGCACAAATGAGTAATTTGCAAAATCTCTATCTGCTGGTTCCGTTGGCTCCGCTAGTCGGCGCGATTTTGGCCGGACTGTTCGGTAAGGTACTCGGACGGACCTGGACCCACCGAATTACAATCGCGCTGGTTGCAGTTTCGTTCGCAGCCTCGGTGGCGATATTCAGAGACGTGCTTGCAGGGCATCAGTTCAACGGCACCGTGTATAAGTGGATGACTACTGGTGATACTACTTTTGAAGTGGGTATGCTGATTGACCGGCTTACAGTGCTGATGATGCTGGTGGTCACCTTTGTCTCTCTGATGGTTCACATTTACACCATCGGCTACATGAGCGAAGACGCCGGTTATCAACGTTTCTTCAGTTATATTTCGTTGTTCACTTTCTCCATGCTGGTTCTGGTGATGTCAAACAACTTCATGCAGCTATTCTTCGGTTGGGAAGCGGTGGGGCTAGTGTCATACCTGCTGATCGGATTCTGGTATACACGCCCAACGGCGATCTATGCCAACCTGAAAGCATTCCTCGTTAACCGTGTGGGTGACTTCGGATTCCTGCTGGGCATTGGTCTGGTGTTAATGGTGTTCGGTACACTGGATTACGCCGCTGTATTCGCCAATGCGCATCGCTACGTGAATGACATGGCACCTATTCCCGGTGTGTCGTGGAATCTGATTACAGCGATCTGTATATTGTTATTCATCGGCGCGATGGGCAAAAGTGCGCAGTTTCCGCTGCACGTATGGTTGCCGGATTCTATGGAAGGTCCGACGCCGATCTCTGCTTTGATTCATGCTGCAACGATGGTGACGGCGGGTATTTTTATGGTGGCGCGTATGTCGCCCCTGTTTGAATTATCTGAAACAGCCTTGTCTTTCGTGATGATCATTGGCTCGATCACTGCATTGTTCATGGGATTCTTGGGCATCATCCAAACCGACATCAAGCGCGTGGTGGCTTATTCCACATTGTCCCAACTGGGTTACATGACGGTGGCGCTGGGTGCATCGGCCTATTCGGTGGCCATTTTCCATCTGATGACGCATGCGTTCTTTAAAGCATTGTTGTTCCTGGCCGCAGGTTCAGTCATTATCGCCATGCATCATGATCAGGACATTCGCAATATGGGTGGTTTGCGCAAATACATGCCGATTACATGGATCACCTCTTTGGTGGGATCACTGGCATTGATTGGAACACCCTTTCTATCTGGCTTTTACTCAAAAGACAGCATCATTGAGGCAGTGAAAAATTCGCATTTGGCGGGTTCTAATTTTGCTTACTTTGCGGTTCTTGCAGGTGTATTCGTCACTGCTTTCTATTCCTTCCGTATGTATTTTCTGGTGTTCCACGGCAAAGAACGTTTTGGCAAATCACATCACCACGAGGCACATGGAAAACATGAGGAGCATCATGGTTTGGCACACGGACAAAAGCCTCACGAAACTTCTTGGGTCGTTGTCTTGCCGCTGATCCTGCTTGCGATTCCGTCAGTGTTCATAGGTTTCTTAACAATTGAACCGCTGGTGTACGGTGACTATTTCCGCGATGCGATTTATATCGGACAAGAGCATCAGGCTTTGGCCGAGATGCGTGAAGAATTTCATGGCGCATTTGAAATGGCCTTGCATTCCTTCATTTCCCTACCATTTATTTTGGCGCTTGCAGGGGTGGGTCTTTCCTGGTACTTGTATTTGAAGCGTCCTTACCTGCCTGCATTGATCAAGGAAAGATTCGGCGGAATTTATACATTGCTCGACAACAAATATTACTTTGATCGTTTCAATGACTGGTTTTTTGCAGGAGGTGCGAGAGGCGCAAGCCGCTTCCTGTGGAAATTTGGTGATGTAAATTTGATCGACGGTGTACTGGTCAATGGAACTGCCCGTTTGGTGGGCCGCTTTGCAGGAATATTGCGCAATATGCAGACTGGCTATGTTTATCACTATGCCTTTGCGATGATTACTGGCGTGTTTGTATTGTTAACCATTCGGACTTGGTTCGAATAACGCCGCAGAATACTGAAGGATATAAAGCATGATTTTAGGATTCCCCTTGTTAAGTGTAGCGATCTGGCTCCCCATCCTGTTTGGGGTGCTGGTATTGGCCACTGGTAATGATCGCAATGCTCCGATGGCGCGATATATAGCTTTGCTAGGGGCGCTGCTTGGGTTTCTGGTGACGATCCCGCTGTATACCGGTTTCGACAAAATGACCAGTGCGATGCAATTTGTCGAAATGAAGAACTGGATACCGCGTTTCAATATTCACTACCATCTTGGCGTGGATGGAATTTCAGTATTGTTCATCTTGTTGAACAGCTTTTTTACACCATTAGTAGTGCTGGCCGGCTGGCAAGTGATTGAGAAACGCGTGGCGCAATACATGGCGGCCTTCCTGATCATGTCAGGCATTATCAACGGCGTGTTTGCTTCATTGGATGCCATGCTGTTTTATGTATTCTGGGAAGCGATGTTAATCCCGATGTTCATTATTATCGGCGTTTGGGGCGGGCCAAATCGCGTGTATGCGGCGGTAAAGTTCTTCCTGTATACCTTGCTGGGATCGCTGTTGATGCTGGTTGCATTGTTGTACCTGTATCTGCATTCCGGTGGAAGTTTCGAAATCCTTGATTACCACCAGATGTCGATTCCGATGACGGCACAGATACTTGTGTTCATTGCCTTCTTCATGGCGTTCTCGGTGAAAGTGCCGATGTTCCCGGTGCATACCTGGTTACCCGATGCGCACGTGGAAGCCCCAACCGGCGGTTCGGTAATATTGGCCGCCATCATGTTGAAAGTTGGCGCGTACGGTTTCATTAGATTCTCAATGCCGATTGCACCGGATGCCAGTCATAGTCTGGCAGGTGTGATGATTACGCTGTCACTGATTGCTGTGGTGTACATCGGTTTGGTTGCCTTGACACAATCCGACATGAAAAAGTTGGTGGCTTATTCGTCAATTTCTCACATGGGATTTGTCACGCTCGGATTTTTCATCTTCAATGCCTACGGCATGGAAGGGGCACTGTTGCAAATGATTTCGCACGGTTTTGTTGCAGGTGCATTATTCTTGTGTATCGGTGTGCTTTACGACCGCGTTCATTCTCGCCAGATTGTTGATTATGGCGGCGTTGCAAACAAGATGCCGGTGTTCGCCGCGTTCTTTATGTTGTTTGCCATGGCGAATAGCGGACTGCCAGGCACGAGCGGATTCGTCGGGGAGTTTATTGTAATCATGGGTGCTGTCAAAGCCAATTTCTGGTATGCCTTCATGGCTGCAAGCACACTTATTTTTGGCGCGGCCTATACCTTATGGATGTATAAGCGCGTTATTTTTGGTGCAGTTGCAAATGACCACGTTGCTCACTTGAAAGACATCGGAACCCGAGAAAAGATTGTCTTCATCGTTCTGGCCATAACCGTCATGGGTGTGGGACTGTATCCATTGCCATTCAGTGAAATATTACATACGTCGGTGAACGATTTGTTGGTTCACCTTGCCCGTTCCAAGTTATAAGTTGCCGCTAAGACGAACTATTAGCAATTGAGGAAAATATGAGTTTCTTGTCCACATTGTATTCAGCCTACGCGGAAATTTTTCTGCTGGTGATGGTAAGCGTGATCCTGATTGCGGATCTGTTTACATCCGGCCGGACTAAAACAGTTACCTATTTGCTAGTTCAACTGACGTTGCTTGGTTGCTCACTGATTACCGTGGCGACGCATGAAAATAGTGTGGCTCACCTGTTCAATAATATGTTTGTTGATGACCTGATGTCCGACGTACTTAAATTGTTAAGCTATCTGGCCGTTTCCATGATGCTGGTCTATTCACGCAGTTATTTATTAACGCGCGGGTTGTTCTCGGGCGAGTTTTTGGCTTTAACATTATTTTCGTTGCTGGGCATGATGGTGATGATATCTGCCAGCAACTTTATCTCTCTATATTTGGGACTGGAATTGCTCTCACTGAGTTTGTACGCGATGGTGGCGTTGCAGCGTGACTCAGCTACAGCTACAGAAGCTGCAATGAAATATTTTATACTTGGGGCATTGGCGTCAGGTTTATTGCTGTATGGCATGTCAATGCTATACGGTGCGACAGGAACACTGAACGTGAATGGTATTTCTGCAGCTATTCATCATGGTGTACCTAATAAAGCGTTGCTGGTGTTTGGGCTTGTTTTCATTGTCGCTGGCTTGGCGTTTAAAATGGGCGCAGTGCCATTTCACATGTGGGTGCCTGATGTTTACCAAGGCGCGCCAACAGCAATGACAATGCTGATCGGTACAGCGCCGAAGTTGGCGGTATTCGCCTTCGTTATGCGCATACTTGTTGAAGGTTTGCAGCCCTTGATGATCGACTGGTCCGGAATGTTGGCAATTTTAGCCGTACTGTCTATGGCGGTAGGAAACATTAGCGCTATCGCCCAAACCAATCTTAAACGCATGTTTGCTTATTCAACCATTGCTCACATGGGTTTTCTGTTGATTGGTATATTAAGCGGAACAATTGAAGGTTACGGCTCGGCAATGTTCTATGCGGTCATTTATGTATTGATGAGTTTGGGCGGATTCGGCATGATTATGCTGCTGTCACGTGAAGGCTTTGAAGCTGACAATCTAACCGACTTTAAGGGACTCAACCAGCGCAACCCGTGGCTTGCATTCATGATGTTGCTGTTGATGTTTTCCATGGCAGGTGTGCCTCCAACCGTGGGCTTCTACGCCAAGTTCTCGGTACTGAATGCGGCAGTGCAGACAGGCCATATCCCGCTGGTTATTATTGCGGTGTTGTTCTCGCTAATCGGGGCGTATTACTATCTTCGAATTGTGAAACTAATGTATTTCGATGCTCCGGAAAGCCATGAACGCATTTATATGCAACCGGATAGCAGCTTGCTGATCTCGATTAACGGGCTGGCTGTTCTGGGGTTGGGGATATTGCCCAGTACATTGATGTCGGTGTGTGCAGTATCAGTTCAGCAGTCGTTGCTGTTGCATTAACTATATTTATTTTTAGTAATAAAAACTCCCGCTGCGGCGGGAGTTTTCGTTTAATCCGCAAAAGCAATCTGCTATAGAAAAAACTGAGATCACCGGGAAAAGAGGTTTAAACCCAGATAATCGATTAGAAACCAATGCCGTTGTGGGAGGCCGATACATCGGGCGATTGCGGCCCAAAGAATCGCCCGATAAATCGGCCTCCCAACATGTCTACATTTCTAATGAACGATCTGGGTTAAATTAAAAAAGTATGAAATCTGCATCTTGCCGCTCGTGATTTCTGAGGACAAATTTATAGTTTTAGACCAGAAACACAGATTTGGAGTGTAAAAATGAACTTAACCGAAACACAAATTGATACCGCACTGGTTTACGAAGGCAGTTTCATACAGGTACACAAAGACCACGCCCGTTTACCCGACGGGAATATCAGTACCCGTGAATACATCAAGCATCCGGGTGCAGTGGCTATATTAGCTTTACTGGATAACGGCAAATTAGTCATGGAGCGACAATATCGGTACGCTCCAAAACAGGAATTCATCGAACTTCCAGCCGGAAAAATAGATCCGGGCGAAGAAACCTTGCGCACCGCTGAGCGCGAGCTTCTCGAAGAGACAGGTTACGTTGCACGCGAATGGACGCATCTCACTACTGCATGGCCATGCATTGGCTATGCTGACGAACGCATGGAATATTATTTGGCACGTGGACTAACGCATCAAGGGAGTCAACTAGATGAGGGAGAATTTTTAGAAATCTTTGAACTGTCGCTTACCGAAGCCATTGATTGGATTCGGCAGGGCAAAATTACCGATAGCAAAACCATAGTTGGTTTATTCTGGTTAGAGAAATACCTCAATGAATGGAAGTAAATAATTGGGTGCATTGTTGCACCCAATTGGTGTTTAATACTGGTGCATATATTTTAAATATGCACCATTCCTGAAATAAACATTGTTCCAATTTCGCCAGCTTAAATTAATTATCTTGTTAAACAATTCATTAGTTTTTATAATTGATCAGGATGAGCTTTGCATGCTTTCTTGAATTTGCACTTTTTAGAGGCGATATGGAAAATTTGAAGTACGGAAGTGATGCACTATTTATTCTTCTTGGCGCCATTATGGTGCTTGCAATGCATGCCGGGTTTGCATTTCTGGAGCTGGGTACAGTCCGAAAAAAGAATCAGGTCAACGCACTGGTAAAAATTCTTACCGATTTCGCAGTATCGACGCTTGCTTATTTTTTCATTGGTTACAGCATCGCGTATGGTGTCAATTTTTTTGCAGGAGCTGAGGATCTGGCGCAAAAAAATGGCTACGAGTTGGTAAAGTTCTTTTTCTTGCTTACTTTCGCGGCAGCAATTCCCGCTATCGTTTCAGGAGGAATTGCTGAAAGAGCCAAATTCAACCCGCAGCAAGCGGCGACCTTTATGCTGGTCGGTTTTGTATATCCGTTCTTCGAGGGAATCGCCTGGAACCATCGCTTTGGTGTACAAAATTGGCTTAATGCATCATTCGGCGCTGAGTTTCATGATTTTGCAGGTTCCGTGGTGGTGCACGCTGTTGGGGGTTGGATTGGCTTGGTAGCAGTACTGCTACTTGGCGCGCGCAACGGGCGCTATAAAGATGGACGTATTTCTTCTCACCCTCCTTCCAGCATTCCGTTCCTCGCGTTGGGAGCTTGGATACTGACAGTTGGGTGGTTTGGATTCAATGTAATGTCTGCACAAGAGATTGGCAAGATCAGCGGCTTAGTTGCAGTGAATTCCTTGATGGCAATGGTTGGAGGCACATTGGTTGCATTATGGCTTGGCAAAAATGACCCTGGCTTTGTGCATAACGGCCCCTTGGCAGGGCTTGTAGCAGTGTGTGCCGGGTCCGATTTGATGCATCCTATAGGCGCATTAGTTGTAGGTTGCGTAGCCGGCGGATTATTCGTGTGGATGTTTACGCTTACACAAAACCGTTTAAAGATCGACGATGTTCTCGGTGTATGGCCATTGCATGGACTATGTGGAGCCTGGGGTGGCATTGCTGCAGGAATCTTTGGTAGTAAAGCATTGGGCGGAATAGGAGGTGTCAGCATCATGTCACAACTTATTGGCACACTCATGGGTATAGGAGTGGCCGTTGTCGGTGCATATATTATCTATAGTGTTCTCAAGAGCACAGTTGGACTTCGCTTGGACGTAGAAGAAGAATTCAATGGCGCGGATCTCAGTATCCACAAAATCAGCGCAACTCCGGAGCGTGAATCAGGTTGGTAATTATACTGCCCGGCAACTTTCCGCAGGTCGGTACTGAATTTCAATTTTGTTAACTGGCTGAGGGATACCGGAAGAAAACCTTTTTAAGAAGAGCGACCCACGATTGATGCAGTTGCCATCAGTTCTTCAATCAAGGCCATAGAGGCTTGCCCTGAACAATTAAACGGATTCAGCGTCGCCAGTTTTGCATACTTGAGCAGCAAAGAAGGATTGACTGTTGAAACGTCAACATGCCCCATTGTCCAGCCACCGAAGTGGCGCTCGGAAATTTCCTGGTAACTTAGAATACGTACGTGGGTATGGCGTTCATCACGAACAATTGTGTTATACAACTCGCATACTTCGTCCCTTCCGCCTTCGAGCAGTTGCAAGAACAACTCATCGCTGTAGCACAATATTCCTGTGATACCAATCTTTGGATTATGTTTTAACGACTGCGAAAGAATGGAATCTACCACGTTGTCTTTAACGGGTGCCGCTGCACGGCTTGCATACAGTAAACGGACAAGCATTTAATCCTCAAACTTTCAGATTGATTAAAGAAAGAAATTCGCGACGCAAGGTGGCATCTTTTAAAAACGAGCCGCGCATAACACTGTTGATCATCTTTGTTTCCGAATCTTTAACGCCACGCCAGTGCATGCAAAAATGATCCGCTTCCATTACAACTGCAAGGCCGTCTGGTCTAACTTTACGCATTAACAAATCGGCCATTTGAGTGATCGCCTCTTCCTGAATTTGCGGCCGACTCATAATCCACTCGGCCAAGCGTGAGTACTTTGAGAGTCCGATCAGATTGGAATGTTCGTTAGGCATTAAACCTATCCATAACTTTCCCATGATGGGGCAAAAATGATGACTACAGGCGCTGCGTATCGTGATCGGACCGACAATCATCAGTTCATTGAGTCTTTCGGCGTTCGGAAACTCGGTGACTTCAGGCGCTAGAACATATCGCCCCCGAAATACTTCCGTCAGATACATTTTTGCAACTCGCCGCGCCGTGTCCTGGGTGTTGTGATCGCTGTCGATATCAATAACAAGACTGTTCAGGACAACTTTCATCTTGTCCTCAACCTCATCGATTAATGCCTCGAGATCGCCAGGTTCAAGAAATGCAGCAATGTTATCGTTAGCATGAAAACGTTGTTTCGCGCTCAAAATTCGTTCGCGAATCTTGATTGATATTGGCTGAAGAGAAGTCGTTTCCGGCACTGGAGAAGTTTGGCTCATAATAGACTGCAGTGTTTACCTTGTTCTAAATTGGTGGCAAAAATCGCCTCGTAGACAACAACTGTTGATTCAGGCCTACAGTTACAGTAACGGATAGTCTTTATTATGCCATTTAGTGCTACTAATCGTCCCGGATTATTTGTACTCTAAACTGCGTCATTCAACTGTCTAGCCCGCGAACGTTCACTCTATAGCAAATTATAATCGTTCTCATCGCCAATTTCGTTGAAGGAAATGTATTCTGGATTAGCGTATGCACAAATCGAAGTTTTACCAGCACAATTAGAGCCAGCTAAAACAATATCTGTATTTATGTTTGTTAAAAAACTCCCGTGGCGGTTCTAGAATATTTTTTAGAATAC
>CAIWKC010000169.1 GCA_903913145.1 uncultured Gallionellaceae bacterium
ACATGAAGCATTGGGCTTCTTTGTGAATTTCTAAGTCTTTAACATGCAGAGTCTCAGAGAACTCTGGGTAGATCTTCATCCCAGCACCAACAGGTTCACCGCCCCATACGTTTTTAGCTTCTGTTGGTCTGAATGCATAGTCAGCATCTTTTTGCTGTAGTGTCTCTGCTGTGACATATGGGTTGTCTTGCCATGTTGTGAATTTGACAACAGAGTTGCTTGGTGGGTTTGTGAATTATATTGATTTGTCAATATGCCATTTGGCCTATATGAAAAATTATTTCGGGCTTTAGTCAGGCCAAATAAATTTGCCAGTGAAGTCAAAAAATGTTGCATTTTAGACAATGCTAATGGCTTGACTGAGGTTAACGCAACAATTCAAATAAGTACGTAAGCAAAGCACTAGGATATTGCAAATGAATCCCGATAAAAATCTGATTTTAAGTGTGCATGAGTTCAACGCGACGGCGAAGCAACTGATTGAGGCCGGTTTGCCATTGCTATGGGTGCGCGGTGAAGTTTCTAATTTTGTCAATGCGGCTTCCGGGCATTGGTATTTTTCGTTGAAAGATGCGCAGGCCCAGGTGCGCTGCGTAATGTTCCGTCACAAAAGCCAGTATCTGGATTTCAAACCGGCTAACGGAATGCAGGTAGAAGTACTGGCATTGCCGACGTTGTATGAGGCACGCGGCGACTTTCAATTGACCCTTGAAAAGATGCGCCCCGCAGGATTGGGGGCATTGTACGAGGCATTTGAAAAACTCAAAAGCAAATTGGAATTGGAAGGTTTGTTCGTTCCTGAGCGCAAACGTGCTTTACCATTCTTGCCACGGCAAATCGGGATAGTGACTTCTCCACAAGCCGCAGCTTTGCGCGATGTGTTGCGTACTTTGTCGAATCGTATGCCCGGTATACCGGTGCTGCTATATCCAACACCAGTTCAGGGCAGCGATGCCGCGCAGAAGATTGCCACCGCTATCCGCGAGGCAAACGACCGCAATGAATGCGATACGCTGATCGTGTGTAGAGGTGGCGGTAGTATTGAAGATTTGTGGGCGTTTAACGAAGAGGTGGTGGCGCGGGCGATTGCCGGCAGCCGGATACCTGTAATTAGCGGGGTGGGTCACGAGACCGATTTTACCATTGCCGATTTCGTCGCTGACTTTCGTGCCGCAACACCAACCGCTGCCGCGCAAGCATCAGTGCCGGATGCACAGGAATTAAAACAACGCTTGCAACTGAGCGCCCGACATTTGGCGCGCGCGATATTGCACGCTTTCGAGAAGAATATGCAGCGATTGGATTATTTGCAGCGGCGCTTGATTCACCCGGCGCAACGCATGCAACAGCAACGCCAGTATTTGGCACAATTGCAGCAACGTTTGCAATTGGCGCATGCCTACCGGGTTCAACATAATCAATGGCACTGGCAGGCTTTGCGGCAGAGGTTGCGCGCGGTGCGTCCGGATGTGGAAGCTTTGCAGACAAAGCAAACTGGTTATTTTCGCCGTTTGCAGGAAGTGATGGCGCGAAATTTGGAACGTCATCAGACTAAACTTAATTCATTACAACAGCATTTGCAGCATCTCGATCCCACACAGGTATTTGCGCGGGGCTACAGCATGGTGCGTGATGCGAATGGCAAGATTGTTGTAAATAGTGCGCAAGTACTAAAGGGCGCACTGCTGGACGTGACGTTTGCGAGCGGATGGGTTCGCACCGAGGTAAAGGAAAAGGACAGCCATTGAATATCCCATTTGCGATAGAATTCGCACCGTCAATCATTCAATAGTTTTCTACTAATTAACCATGCAAAAAAAGGGCGTAAAATTAAAAGACTTTTTATCCGCAGATTACGCAGATTAAAAAGCGAATGATTCCAGACGACTGGCTCACCTTCTAAGCCGTTATGCTCAAATAAGTTTTTAACTTGAAAAAATCTGCGTTAATCTGCGCAATCTGCGGATACATGTTCTTTTCTTGGTTATTCCCTGACACTTATATTTGTCCATCATCTCCCCCTTGTTTTACTGCTTATTTCTTTGGTTTCTTTTTTCCGGGGGATTCGCTTTTGTTTACCGCCGGTTTTCTTGCTTCGCA
>CAIWKC010000170.1 GCA_903913145.1 uncultured Gallionellaceae bacterium
TAATCTTTATGCGACTTTTGCTCATTCTGAAACGGCGTTAGGAACTTACCTTGCGCTACAAAATGCCAAAAGCTCTTTATCTCCGAAAGCCCGTGAAGTGATCAATTTAGTGGTGAGCCAAGTCAATCAATGTAATTATTGTTTAGCCGCTCACACTGTCTTGGGGAAAATGGCGGGTTTTACAGATGAGGAAATTTTGGAAATTCGCAATGGCTCAGCTTCTTTTGATGCGCGTTTGGACGCCTTGGCAAAATTGGTAAAGAATATTGCTGTGGAGCGCGGTCAAACTAATCCGGAATTAGTGCAGGCATTTTTTAAAGCTGGCTGGACGGAAGCAAATTTAGTTGATGCTATTGTCGTTGTAGGAGACAAAATCATTAGCAACTATTTATTTGGATCAACTAAAATCCCTATTGATTTTCCTGCTGCACCCGCTTTAGTTTGATATTAATTTAGCAATTAACTTCGTTGTAAAATTGCCCGGCTATGCTAGCCGCACAAGTTTCAACAAGTTATGCATGTTAAGGAGAAGACTGCATGAAATCAAATATTGAAGCAGTCACAGCGATGTCTGCTATACCTCGAAGTTCCGGTTTGCATATCGCCCAGATGCACCAAGAAATTCTTGGCGCATCACTAGATCCATTTTTGATGTGTGATTGCTTTTGGATGGGGCAGCCCTTCTTTCCACCCCATCCTCATGCGGGCATCTCTGCCGTGACTTACATGCTCCCGGAATCAGCAGGTGGATTTGTGAACCGTGACAGCCTTGGGGACCGCAGCTTGATCAGTCCAGGCGCAATCCATTGGACAGAGGCGTCTAGAGGATTGATGCATGAAGAAGTGCCAATCGAACCCGGAGTGATTTGCCAAGGTTTACAGATCTTTGTGAATTTGCCGGCCAGTCTCAAATTGGCAGAACCCCGCAGTTATCACGTTGAGCCTGCCGATGTGCCCGTTCTAGAACTTGAAGGTGCTAGTGTCCGTATACTGGCAGGAAATCTGCTCGAAGCACAATCCCAAATCAAGCCAAGAACGGAATGTGCAATATGGGATCTAACCGTGAACCCCTATACATCCGTTGCATTACCATTGCCTTCAGGATGGAATGCGTTTGGAATTCTCACACAAGGTAGTCTGGCGGGTTTTTCTGCTAAAGGTCTAGCAGCGGTACGATTTGCAAAAGTTAAGGATGAACTGATAGTGTCCACGTCCGAAGATCATGTAAGGCTTGTGATTTTTGCTGGCAAACCTTTGAATGAACCATTGGCTTACGGAGGCCCTTTTGTAATGAACACGCCCAAGCAATTGGAAGATGCAAAGCGTCGATTTTCGGCGGGTGAAATGGGTCATTTGAGCGCGTCATTTTAATGTTTGCTCCCGGCGAGTTGGGAATTCGAGTGAGTGGGAGGCATACTCAAAATGCCGAAAATTTTAAATTTATAGTTCTGCAGGAGGTTATATGTTGGAAATCCGTCGATCTACAGACCGTGGTTTAGCTGACTTCGGCTGGCTTCATTCACATCATACTTTTTCCTTTGGAAACTATTTTGATCCACAACAGGTTGGGTTCTCCGACTTGCTTGTCATTAACGATGATACGGTCCAACCAGGGCAAGGATTTGGTACACATCCGCATCGGGACATGGAAATATTTTCCTATGTTCTGGAAGGAGCACTTGAGCACAAAGATTCCATGGGAACTGGATCGGTGATTCGCCCGGGGGATGTGCAAATGATGAGTGCGGGTACTGGTATCACGCATAGCGAGTTCAATCATTCGAAGAGCGAACTCGTTCATTTCCTCCAGATTTGGATTATGCCAAACATAAAAGCAGTCAAGCCGCGCTATCAACAGGTCAAATTTATGGAGGCTGATAAACGCGGGAAGTTACGTCTGATAATTTCAGCGGATGGTGAGAAAGGATCATTGTCGGTTTATCAGAATGTTAAGGTATATGCCGGATTATTCGACGGCGATGAGACCTCATCACTCAAGCTGGCTTCTGATCGGTTCGCATACATTCATGTTGCACGCGGAGAAGCGATAATCAATGGGATTCGATTTAATGCAGGTGATGGTGCAAGAGTTCGCAACGAACCCAGTATTGACATTCAACAAGGCAAAGATGCTGAAATACTTATCTTCGATCTTCGAGCGATAGAATTGCCCTCAAGATAGTCGTTACGCAAATATATTAATTTTATTTATCAGGAGAAATACATGAACAAAGCAATACATGCAGTCGCTATTTCTGGAAGCCTGCGCCGTGCTTCCACTAATTCAGGTTTACTTCGCTGTGCAAAGGAAAATCTTCCAGAGGGTATGACCTTGGAAATTTTGGATATCTCTGAACTTCCTTTTTACAACGCCGATAAAGACAAGGAAAATCGCACACCGGCAGTTGCGAATGTTTTAAGTCGAATCGAAACAGCCGATGCACTGGTGCTGGCTTGCCCCGAATACAACTATTCAATTGCTCCTGCGCTCAAAAATGCGATCGACTGGGCGTCACGCGAACCGGACAACCGGATACTGAATGGAAAACCCGTGGCAATCATGGGGAGTGGAGGCGGTATGGGAACATCCCGTGCACAATATCACCTTCGACAAGTGTGTGTTTTTGTGAACTTGTTACCGCTTAACAAACCTGAAATTTTTGCAAATGCCTTCACAGGAGGATTCGATGCAGAAGGAAACGTCATTGATCCAAAATATAAAGAATCGATTGCAAAGCAAATGGTCGCTCTTAGAGATTGGGCTGCGCGTCTTTCTTCTTAATTGTTCAGCGAGGAGAAGAATCTTTGAGTTAATCACATTTAGAAGTATTTTGTGATGGTGTGCTAGCTGGCGTACTTTATATGTTGGTCGCCATTATTTGGCTTGGACCTGATAGTAGAATAGAGCGTATCTTGGAAGATTAAGTTCGGCTAAGTTTCCGGCAAGCAATGCCAATTGAAAGGTTCTTGCAAATAACTATTTTAAGTCGGCATTGCGTGGCGTGGAGGAGTATGAAAAAGAATTTTACCTCGATACGTCGAGGCGCAGTTGAGATCAGAAAATCAGGCCACCAATGGCAAGGCTGGCTGGATCCCTATCACCTGCTTCTTACCTTAAGCTGGTCGCGCTTTTTCGCGCTGCTCACCGGGTTCTTTCTTGCTGTCAATTTACTGTTCGCCACGGCGTACTGGCTTGTACCGGGAAGCGTCTCGCATGCGCATCCCGATTCGTTTCTCGATATGCTTTTTTTCAGCATCGAAACCATCGCTACTGTGGGCTATGGGGAAATGGTCCCGGGAACGCTAGCCGGTCATATAATTTCCTCTCTGGAGATATTAGCTGGATTAATGAGTCTGGCTGTAGTCACTGGACTTATATTTGCGCGATTCTCCAAACCGACTGCACGTGTCCTGTTCAGCAGCAAGATAGTAACGCGGGACTTCGACGGGCACAGGGTGCTGATGATGCGGGTTGCGAACGAGCGCCACAATCGTATGGTCGAACCTACTGCAAATCTTGGACTGGTGCGTCTCGAGAAAGCCATTGATGGCGAGCCTTATTACCGCATCCATGACTTGGTGCTGCAAGGTGATCGTAATCCAATGTTCGCGCTGACGTGGACGCTTATCCATCGGATTGACGAGACCAGTCCACTGTTTGGATGGACCAAGGGTGAGCTTGAAGCAGCTCGTAGTCGTATCACCATCTCCATTTTTGGGCACGATGAGACTATCGCCGCCTCGGTCTATGCGCTTCACGAATATTCTGCGGAACAAGTATATTTCGACCACCAATTTGTCGATATTCTCTCCGAAGGAGAAAATGGAATGAGGATTATCGACTTGACGCACTTTCATGACATTGTTCCTACCGAGAAGTCGGGAGTTAAAATTCCGTCTTGAAATATTCAATATGAACTGACATATTGATACGGTTGTAAGGGAGTTGTTATGAGTGTGTTGGATTAACAGAAGCAAGGTATGTCTCTTAAAAGACGCATAGCACATATCGACATGGATGCTTTCTTTGCGTCCTGTGAGCTGTCTCAGTATCCCGAACTGCGAGGGCATCCGATGGTGGTCGCAGGACGACGTTCAGATGCTCCACAGATCAAGCTTGACGGTACCCGCGAATTTGCTCGGCTGAGTGACTATGAGGGTAGAGGCGTCTTGACCACAGCCACCTATGAGGCACGCGCACTCGGTGTTCATTCTGGAATGCCTACGATGAAGGCTGCACGGTTTGCTCCGAATGCTTTTCTCCTTCCAGTCAACTTTGACCTATATCGAAAATATTCAAACCTCTTTAAGGCAGCGATTCGATCAGTCTGTCCGACAATTGAAGACGTTGGAATAGATGAAGTCTATGCCGACGTCTCCTTCTTGGATGATGAGTCGACGGCAATTGCACGCAGCCTGAAGGCCGCCGTATTCGAAGCCACCAAATTAACGTGCTCGGTCGGAATCGCTCCAAACAAACTTCTTGCAAAACTGTCTTCTGACATGCAAAAACCAGATGGCTTCACTATCCTCAAGATGGAGGACATCCCTTCGAGGGTCTGGCCAATGGCTGTCGGCAAGATCAACGGTATTGGCCCTAAAGCCAACGCGAAGCTCGCGTCTCTGGGCATAACAACTATCGGTGAGATTGCTGCACGTGACAAGCCGTGGCTGGAAGAGCACTTTGGACAGAGATACGGCATTTGGCTTCACCAAGTTTCACACGGAGTTGATGACAGACCCATCGTGACGCATAGCGAGCCAGTATCGATGAGCCGCGAAACTACTTTTGAACGTAACTTACATCCTGTGCGAGACCGGGAAGAGCTGGGCTCAGCGTTTACACGCTTGTGTGATCAAGTTGCCGCTGATCTCCAACGAAAGGGCTATGTGTCGCGGAAGATTGGTATCAAGTTACGTTTCGACGATTTCAAAACGGTTACTCGCGACCTCACGATCGAAGACGCTACTGCCGACGCTAAGATGATACGACGCAGTGCGACCCACAGCCTGAAGCGGATTGATCTCGACAAAACAATCCGCTTGCTGGGCGTTAAGGCCGGCAGCTTGCAGCGTCCCGATACTGAGAAAGCCGGCGGTCATGCGCAATTTTTGTTAGCGCTCTGACAGTCAGAGAAAAAAGAATCCTGCTACAGCAGTTGTGTTCCCTAAATCGATTCACACACCTATTCATACCAGCTTGACACGGGTCGCAGATGAAGTGATGTTATGCGTCTGTTTTCTCGATAGACTTCATTCTATAGATTCCAATTTTGGGAAATCCAATTTAATTTCGATTGAGGTTCCGCCTAGATGCGGATACTATTAAGCAATAAATGGCAGCCGTTTCGCCAGAACCTATTATTTATAATATAGTTGTTGTCACTGCCATTATCTGTCAATGTAATTATTCGTCGCCTCCGAAATGTGGACTGGAAGGATTGTATTGAAATGGTAATGAATTCCGATCAAAAAATCGTTCACCCATTCTGGCTAAGGACTTTTCACTGGATTAATTTGGTTGCCGTGATACTTCTTATCCTGAGCGGATGGAGAATCTATAACGCTTCACCGATTTTTGCGTTCACGTTTCCAAAAGAAATTACCTTGGGCGGATGGCTGGGTGGGGCATTGCTGTGGCACTTCGCAGCCATGTGGCTACTCTTCTTCAACGGACTTCTGTATTTATTTCTGAACACGGTGACAGGGCGCTTCAAGGCACGATTTTTCCCCATCAGGTTTGGAGATGTGTTCAGCGAACTGACCGCTGCCTTTAAGGGCAAATTAGCACACGACGATTTGTCAGAATATAACGCCGTGCAAAAACTGGCCTATCTGTTTGCCGTCGTTTTTATTGTGTTGCTGGTTCTTTCCGGACTGGTGGTATGGAAGTCTGTGCAATTTCCGCTGTTACGCGAACTGATGGGTGGCTACGACAATGCGCGTATCGTCCATTTTTTTGCAATGTCTGCGTTAGTCGCATTTACTGCAGTGCATGTAATGATGGTCGCTCTAGTTCCAAAAACTCTGCTCATGATGATACGCGGCCGTTGAAAGGTACAACATGAAAAATAGGCTTGATAAATCCATCATTATTCAGGAGGCACTCAAGGAACTCCCGTCGCCGTCGCGTCGCTTACTCATGAAGCGTGCAGTCACCTTAGGTGGCCTTTCGCTATTGACAGGTTGTGCTGTTACAGATGAAAAATCGGCTGAAAACATGTTAATGAAAATCTCCATGCTCAACGACGATGTTCAGGCTTGGCTATTTGATCCAAATAAACTGGCCCCTACCTATCCAGAGTCAATGATGACCAAACCTTTTCCGTTCAATGCTTTTTATGGACCGGAAGATATTCCGGAAATTGACGAAGAAGATTATCAGCTTGAGGTCAGTGGGTTGGTTGCGGACAAGCATAGCTGGACTTTGGCCGAGTTACGAAAATTACCACAGACTAGCCAAGTGACACGTCACATCTGTGTGGAAGGATGGAGTGCCATCGGTAAATGGGGCGGAGTTACATTCGCCACATTCCTGAATCATATCGGAGCCGATTTATCAGCAAAATATGTGGGATTCAAATGCGAAGATGATTATTACACAAGCATAGATATGCCAACCGCACTTCACGCCCAAACACTTTTAACGCTCACTTACGATGGTCAGACTCTACCGCCAGAGTATGGCTATCCAATGAAGCTACGAATGCCGACCAAACTGGGTTATAAAAATCCAAAACATATTGTGGCAATATTTGTAACAAATACTTATCCTGGCGGCTATTGGGAAGACAAAGGTTATAATTGGTTCGGCGGTAGCTGAAAATCTTTACTTACCAAATGCTTTCGATTTCAAATGAGTTTTCAAAAAACGGAATATTACTCTCAACTTTTTCCTCTTTGAGAACAAACGAAAACGTGTTTTGCCGGTCTTGCCATGATCAGGCTCCCGCAGGAAGCGGTGAATGCGTGTGGCACTGCTTTGGACATACCCGAGCACACGAACCGCAGCCTATACAATCTTGTGCATTCGCGAGAGTCATGACCATGCTGTTATCTTCGTCTTCGTCGAAGGCCGGATCATCTTCGGCGCGTTCAATCAGTTCAAAAACCTCGCGCGGACAGACTTTATAACAGCGGCCACAGCCAATACAGTTTGCGGCATTCAATTCTGTTACAAATGTGGGCTCGTAAGGCTTTCCGCCTCGGGTGACTCCGGTGATGTTAGACATGGCTATCCTTTATTTATCCTTGTGTTTCTTTTTGTGCTGCAGCAAATTTTGCATTCGCAACTGCCCACGCTTGACATGCGTCGTAAGTGGACTGAGCGATCGCTGGTATCTGTTCATAACCGGCTGGTAATTTGTCTTCGACCAGATCATGCAACTGCGAGGCCCACTCGCTGGAAATTCGCTTTAGTCTTTTTACGTCTTTATCGAGCGCCTTCAATTCTTCCTCGTTCATTGTGCGCCCCTTATAAACCGGCGACTTCCGGATACTTGCCTACGAGAGACAAGGCCACTGACAACAACTTGTCTCCCTCGTCTTTCATCTTGGACAAACTTTCATAGCCGTATCGATGTACATCTCGTAACGTGCGGTCCATCACTACCAACTTGCCTACCGTAATCAGCGCACGACCAAAACCTTCATGAGTAATGTTGATGCTGGGCACAGCCATCAAGCCGCATTCTTTTTCGATTAGTGACGAAACGGCGTTGTAAAAAGCCTTGATACGAGAAAGCATTATTTCGTCCGGATCACCAATCACAGGAATAGAACGGCGTTGTTCTTTTGTTACTATGTATGGAGCAAGAATTCGGTCCGAAGGCCATCCGTCGTAAGTGCCATAACTGTCAATGGCGCGCATTTGTTTGACCATCTCTTTGATGAAATCGGTGGACAATAAAGGGGCTATTTCTGCAACTTGATTCATGGTGATACTCCTTCGGTTAATTGACTAATGTTTAATCATTCATTAATTGGTGAAAGCATTTCCCCCTTCCCAACCCTTTCCCCGGTGGGAGAATGGCTTTTATCCCTTCTCCCACCGAGGGAGGGCTAGGGAGAGGGTGCATCCATCTTTTGCGCAACTAAGTTCGGTGCCCATCCTGACAACTTCGCCAGCAAGAAACCGGCCAAAAATCCAATCACCATCCCTAGTACAGCACCCACATCGCCAAAACCCATCGATGAAGTGACACCCGCACCAAACAGGGAGAGCACCACCGGCAGCATATAAACCAGCAACCCAGCTTTGAGCAAATCACCTTCACTCATTCTCAATTCCAATTCATCACCTACGCGAATACTTGCATCACAATTCACTTCTATCGATTTGCGCGTATTGGAAAAATATTTCCCCAATCCTGAAACCCCGCAACTATTTCGCGATTTGCAACCCCCGCAACCTGACGTGGTCGTCGGGTCGATCTGTGCAGTGCCATTACTAATCGAAACTACGCGTGCAGTTGTCGCTATCATTCTTGCCACTCCACTTCTTCGGCAAAGCTTCCCGCCTTAGATTGCTTTTTGAGATGTTTCGTCAGCCATACAGGCGGGTCGTTCACCAGATTTTTTTGCAGACCAACCAGTAACTCATCAATGAGTGTGCCTTCATCCACTCGCATTGGCTGGATACTTTTAGCAAGCAATTGTTGGATAGCAGACGCCCCTACCGCATTACAATAAACAGCCGCACAATCACCCAACAAATCTACTTTGGCTGCAAGCTTTCCCTCATGACCATCCATAACTGTTTCGATAAATTCGGCGATTTCAACCATGCGTGCCTCACACTTACCCAGTTCATAAATTGCGAAGGCTTCGGTTGCACCAAAATGCTGATTGACCGCGCGGCGGTCACTCGTCGCAAAGGCGATTTTTACGGACATATTGAACTCCTCAGTGGGTTTGACCAGTCGCAGGTGTCGCATGACACAATTCTCCTAAATTGCCTTTCACGTTTGTCCCCTCTTCCGGGTGCCCGGCCAAAAGTTTCTTGGACTCAGAGGGAGGGTTAGGGTGGGGGAAATGCGCGGCATCTCCTGTTCGCTGGGAATAAATTGAAACGTAGGGTTCAGTTTCTTGGTGAGCCTGCTCAACCATCATGTTGGCGAGGTCGAACAGCGCTTGTCGCGCACCGCGGTAACCCACCCACAGTCGCTGATAACCTCCGATCAAATCATATTGTGGAAAGCCCGCGCGCAGCAGTGGTATGCCAAGCCGACGCGCAGTTTCCACTGCATGAGAATTACTAATAATGAGTTGCGCGTTATTTTTCTTGGCTGCGATTTCCAAATCTTCGAGATCGCCGATGTGAACTTGCACTGCCGCAACACTTTGCAAAATATTGCTGCGTGCCGGTGCCACAGCAGCAACCACCTCACAGCCCATCTCAGTCAACAGTCTGGAAAAACCGAAGAGCAAATCAGGATCAGCTGCGATTGCTACACGCGCAAATCCCAACATAAAATGACTGTCTACCATTGCATCTTGCAACTGTGCACGCTGGCGTTCTATTTTTTCCGGCACGGGCTTGCAGCTGATTTGAGCGAGCACGGCTATAAAACTATCCATCGCTTCCAGACCCATCAGGCAATCGAAGCGGTAGTCAGGCACAATAGTTTGTTCTTTGAGGTAATCTGCCGCTTCAAACAGCGAATTACCCAACACCAGTGTTGCGATGGATTCGCCCATACTTGAGATATTTGAGACTGGCGTGCCCCCCACCGTTAGCGGATTGCTCTCCAGTTCAATTAGATGTCCGTCTAAAGAATCAGCGATGTCTGGCAATACAAGTGGACGCAGGCCGAAAGCTTCAATCAGTTCTTTGATGTGTTCAATATCGCCCGGTGTCAGGAACGATCCGGCAAGCACGTTAACTTGTTTTTTTCGTATACCGACTAGCCCCCTCCCCAACCCTCCCCCGTTGGGAAAACCAGCTACTTGCCCGCTTGCGGGCTTAGTCGAATGGCTATTGGCTTCATCAGAGGGAGCAGACGCGGGAATCAATGTTTCGATTATGGCCTTCACTGCTAACGCATAACCACTTTCCAAACACCCGGTAAAATCCGGAGTGTTCACTGGAACAATCGGGATGTGTGCGAATTCTGGATGAGCCGTATAAAATTCTTTCACCAAGCGCTTGATGTCCGTACCCTGAGTCTCTGAAAGACCGGTGGTCGGCAAACCGATCAACTCGGGCTGACTTTTTTCGCAGACTGCTTTCAATCCCAAGATCACGTTTTCGTCTGCACTCATCACGGTTGAAACTTGATCCATTGCGGTTGTTTGCAATGGGATGGGTTCGCGGAAGTGGCGCACAAAAAACACCTTGCCGAAGGCACTGCAACCTTGTGAACCGTGCAGCATCGGAATCGCGCGGTTGATGCCTAGAAAGGCAAGCGATGCACCAATGGGTTGACTCGCCTTGAGCGGATTCACCGCGAGTGCTTTATTGCGTTTTAGTATCTCAGCCATCTCAAGCCACCAACTCAAAGCCAGGAGCCGATGCCTTTGTCCATGGAGCAGGTTTGCGTACCGATTGCCACACCGGACTCTGCAGCGTTAACGCAAGTTGGCGTGCGAGCTCGATCATACCGGAATAGCCTTCGTAGCCGAATTCACGTTCCTGGTTAATATCAAGGAAAGGAATTCTGGCTTTCAGTGCGGTGTACATATTGCGCCCACCGGCGATCAAAATATCTGCCTGATATTCTTTCACCGCTCCCAGCAGCGCCTTGGGGCTTCCGTCAGTAATCATCTTGGTTTTGTCGCCCATTATCTCTCGAATACGCGCTTTATCTTCTTCCGTTGATTTGTTGGTGCCGGTGGCGACCACGTCCATGCCCAAGTCTTGCAAGGCAGAAACAATCGACCATGATTTCACACCGCCGGTGTAGAGCAACACGCGTTTACCGCGTAATTTGTCTCGCCAAGGATCAAGTGCTGCATTGATCTTCGCTTCTTCACGAACAATTAGTGCCTCAGTGCGTTCAGTCAGTGACGGATCTTTCAACAAGCGTGCGAAATCGCGGAATGCTTGCGAAGTATCGGTCACGCCGTAAAAACTTCCTTCAAAGAACGGGATTTTGTAATCCGTTTCCAGTTTGCGCGCCACATTGAGTAGCGCTTTGGCACATACCACCATGTCCGCTTCGGCACGGTGCATTGTTTGAATATCGTGAAAACGAGCATCACCAGAGAGTGTGCAAAGAATGCGTAAACCCAGTTCGTCGAACAACGGCAACACATTCCAGAATTCACCCGCGATGTTGTATTCACCAATCAGATTCACATCATGCACAGTGATATTAGTGCGTTGCATTTCAGGCAGCACGGGAAACGGTTCTGCTGTACCGACCACATATTTGAACATCGCTTCACCCGCGATACGATTACCCAAATTCTTGGTGCCGTAGAAACCGGCACAATCCACCGGCACGACGGGTACGCCACACTTTTCTGCAGCGGCTTTGCACACGGCACTGATGTCGTCGCCGGTTAGCGCGGGTACGCAGGTGTTGTAGACAAAAACCGCGTTGGGGGAATAACTTTCAACTGCCTGTTTGATGGCATGGAACAGGCGTTTTTCGCCACGACCCATAATGACATCTTGTTCGGTCAGGTCGGTGGTCATACCGATACGGTACAAGGTCGGGCCGGAAGAACGTGTGCCACGGTTGTCCCACGAACTGCCAGCACAGGCGATTGGGCCATGCACGATATGTGCGACATCTGCAATCGGCAGCAGCGCAATCTGGGCGCCATCAAACGAACAGCCGCCTGCAGTCGCTCCCGGTTTGGGGCGAGCGCAGCCAGACTTCGATTTCGTGTTATGTGTGCATGCCGGCTCGTTAAGTAACTCGGCGATATCCTTGGCTTGCATGGTATTCACTCACAGGATTTGACAACTCCCTATTCGCAAATGCCGTGCCAATGAACACTTATTTGATTTTAATGATATTTATGCGATGCAAGCTTGTAGCAAACCTGACAACCCCAACAAAACATCAAACTGAATAGGGCGCCGCTACCCAGCCTCGTATCAATACAGCTTCTGTATCGGGCAAATAGTTAAATCCGGCATCCAAATCGCGCGCTACAGCGTACGCAATATTGGGTGGTGTTATCGTTCCTGCCACAAGATGGAAATACCATGCTGCCGGATAGCCTGCAGCGCGGTCAAAGGCTTGTAATTGTACTGACAGGTCTACACCTGAAAGCTCGACATTCCATTGAAACGGTCTAAGTTCGCGAGCGTGTCGGGAAACCAGCGTAACAGAGAGCACCGGATTTCGATAGCGATCTTGATGTTCGCGCAGTGCCATGATCCAATGGTCACTAAAGTGGTCATTTATGGAAGCGCTACTGGTTGACCATTCATGCAGCAAACGCGGTAGTCCGGTACTATTTGCATCGGATGAAGACGAAATAGTGAGGGTTTGATTGATATCAATCAAACGGCGGAAGCGATATCGCGGAGCACCGACTGCCTGCGCATCAATCTCCCCAGGATTGATCGGATCGATTAATTCTTGAATATCTTCTGGCAATACGTCCGCTTCAAATAACTTTCGATCCATCACTTCTTGCAGCTCCTCGACTTCCATCTGAATGAAATCAGTGGGAGATGGGCCGTAAGAAGCGACAAAATAATGTGTTCGCCCGGAATGACGAGTAACTAACAATCCTCTGTCGGCAAAACGCTCAACCAATTCTTGAATATCGCCCCCGCATGCTTCCAACTCGGCCTTGGCCCACGCTTCGAGATTATCGGCGATAGGATTTCCCTCGGCAGAAAGGACTCCGCCCGGTCTATACCAACCACCGCGATTTAATGCATATTTAAAAGTCCATCCCGAACGCAGGCGGTTGGCTATTTCCAACAAGGCGCTATGATGTGGACGCGGCGGAGTAGCTTCTATTTCATTGCTCAAATGACGCAATGCAGAATCTGCAAGCGTATAAATTCCCATTAGTTATCTCCCACCAAAAAATCATTCAGGCGTTGCCGCACTACGGCACGCACATCAGGCTCAACATCATCCACCAATTCGGCAACCAATTCCAAAGGAGCTAGTTGAGCAGCTTCCAGGCGCACAAGCCAATCATTGTCTGACAACATCTTTGCTGCTTCAACTGGCAACATACGCGAAGCTACTATTCGCCGCACTTCAGCATCTTCGTCATTTGCCATCAACCCCAAAGCAAAAGCAGGCAATCGTCTTGCCACTTCTTTGCGAACTTCGCGGTCCGGATCAAATGTCATGCGACGCAATTGTCCATGCGGTAAGCGTTTCGCTACCTGAAATCGTACCAGATAATCCTCATCTCCCAGTAAATTCATCAATTGTTCAGGTGCTATTCTTTCAGCCACGGTCATACGTACTTCACGATCCTTGTCATGCAAGTATTCATTAAGCTCATTGATCGGTAAGCGGCTTGCCACCACGCGTCTCACAACTTCATCCACATCTTGTGGCAATATTCGCACCATCTCAAGCGGAGCATAACGTGCGGCGATCGCACGCCGTTCCCAGAAGTCATCATGCAAATAATCCTGTGCGAACTGCGGATTGCGTTTCAAAAATCGGTCAATCTGCCGCCCGCTCTGTGCAGTTACACAAATATCGCCCTTCACACACTTATTTTCAGCTAATAATGCACGATGCTGACAGACTGAGCAATCAGCATTCATCACTTCAGGCAACGGAAAAACCTCGAATAGGCGATTCGACATATCAAATACCTTCAGTTATCGCTCCGAAACAAATTCTTAATATTACAGACTAGCAACCACCATGCCATTCTGAAATATGCGTTCCAATCCAATTAAGTACAAGGTATGAGATAAAACAGAGAATTTGGGCAATCAGATTTTGTAGCCTTCATGACATTTCTGGCTAGACAAAAATCCATGCCAAA
>CAIWKC010000171.1 GCA_903913145.1 uncultured Gallionellaceae bacterium
CAAGTTGATAGGGTAATACGGGAAATTATTCCCGGGCATGAGATTGCCTCTATCATTGACAATATCGGCTTGCCCTACAGCGGTATCAATTTATCCTACAGCAACTCGGGTACGATTGGAACGCTTGATGCCGAAATTCTTATTTCGCTTAAACCAGACCACCATCCGAGCAGAGAATACATCGACAAAATTCCGGCAGAACTCGGCAAACGATTTCCGGGTGTTGAATTCTTTTTCCAGCCGGCAGATATCGTGGCGCAGATTCTGAATTTCGGTATTCCGGCAGCGATAGATGTGCAGATCTATGGCAGCAATGTAGCAGAAAATACTATTTTCGCCGGTAAGTTGATGAACAGAATAAAATCAATTAGCGGCGCAGTGGATGTACATATCCATCAGCGCAACGATGCACCGGTAATCTCTCTCAGTATGGATCGCCCGCGTTTGCAAAGTATTGGAATCAGCCCTTTCGACGTCGCACAGAATATATTGCTGCCGCTATCCGGAAGTTTACAAACGCAGCCGATCTTCTGGCTCAATCCGGCAAATAGTGTGGTGTACAACATGACTGCACAGATGCCGCAATACAAGATAAATTCCCTCGACGACATACTGCATCTGCCCGTGAATGCAGCAGGGGCGACTGGGAATCCATCTCAGGATTTGGGAAACCTGGTGAGGGTTGCGCCGACCAGAGAAGCGGCAATTGTGACGCGCTACAACATTATGATTTCTGTCGATATATTCGCAAACGTGCGGGGTAGAGATCTGGGCTCGGTCGCCAAGGAAATACAAGCACTCATCGAAGATGCGAAGCCAAATTTGCCAAAGGGAAGTCGCATCGCTTTGCGTGGGCAGGTACAGACTATGCAGTCGTCCTATATAGGTCTCGGTGTAGGTATATTGGGTGCCATTGTTTTGATTTATCTGCTGATTGTGGTTAATTTCCAATCGTGGCTAGATCCACTCATCATAATTTCTGCGCTTCCGGCTGCGTTAGCCGGGATTGCCTGGATGCTGATATTGACAGGAACGGATCTGAGCGTGCCAGCACTGACCGGTGCAATCATGACAATGGGTGTGGCGACTGCCAATAGTATTCTCGTTATCGCTTTTGCGCGACAAAGGTTGGACGCTGGCTTGCCACCGCTTTCAGCAGCACTTGAAGCCGGTGCAACTAGACTACGTCCGGTGCTGATGACAGCCATGGCAATGATTCTCGGCATGATACCGATGGCGATCGGCCTGGGTGAAGGTGCAGAACAGAATGCACCGCTAGGGCGAGCCGTGATCGGTGGTTTGGTTTTTGCCACCGTGTCGACACTCCTTTTTGTACCCATCGTTTTTGCCACATTCCATCAGCGGCTCGCAACGCGCAAAGCGCGTAAAAATAGCGACGACGCTGCTAATCCCATTGACGCATCTGCCTAGGAAATAAAACATGAATGAAAAGCGCCATTCACATCAGGGTTTACCGGAATTTCATATTCACGGGGCTCATCATCAAAGTGGCCGCCACCAAGTGGTTCGTTTTGCTTGGGTAGCCACAGCCGTTGTTTTTACATTGCTACTACTTGGCCTGGGCAGGGCAATGTTTGTTCGACATGCCGAGGCGGATATTTTAGCTGCACGTGCGATAGAAAGTGCAATTCTGCAAGTAAAGATAGTTCAACCGGGTACAAGTGGTTACGAAACTAAATTGACCTTGCCCAGCAGCTTGCAAGGTATCAACCAGTCGCAGATTTACGCGCGTACCAACGGCTATGTAAAGCAATGGTTCAAAGATATCGGCCAGCCGGTAAAGAAGGGTGAGTTGTTGGCAATACTCGATATTCCCGATGTGAACAAACAGGTTGAAGAAGCAAATGCGAATTTTGAATTGGCCAAAATTGCTTACGAACGTTGGGGTAGGCTACGCCAGCTTGATGCAGTTTCGCAACAAGAATATGACGATAAGGCAGGTGTCTATAAGCAAACAGAGGCGGTGTTAAAGCGTTTGCAAGAGCAACAAAATTTTGGAAAAGTAGTTGCGCCTTTTGATGGCATTGTGTCAAAACGAAATGTCGATAATGGTGATCTGATCAACGCTGGAAATGGCGGTACAGGGCAAGCGTTGTTTACGGTCTCACAAATTGACAAGTTACGCTTGTACGTATACGTGCCGCAAGATCGCGCCGCGCGAATACGCATTGGTGACAGCGTGGATATTTTGCGATCAGATGTGGCAGACAAACCAGCAAAAGGCCAGATCGTGCGTACAGCCGGGGCCATTGATCCAACCACAAGAACGTTGCAAATAGAAATCCAGGTGCCGAATGCGGACCATAGCCTCCTGCCAGGGGCCTATGTGGATGTTGCGCTAACGCTTAAAACCGAAAGCATTTTAATTTTGCCGACCAACGCATTGAAGTTCAATTCCGCAGGTAGCTTGGTAGCGATTGTGCAACCGGACAATAAAATCAGAATGCAGCCAGTCACGTTGGGAATCGATTTCGGGCGCGATGTCGAAATCAAAAAAGGCCTGACAGCCGATGACAAAGTGGTAATGAATCCCCCTGATTCGATCAGCGATGGCCAAGCAGTTGCAATCGTTCCAGAGGTGCCCAAGGGAAAATGAATAATCCAGGCTTTTTTACGATTACTTTGGGCGTGTCGCTTTTGTGTACGGCATGCGGTTCTGTGGGCCCGGATTACAATCGCCCTACGGTGGCGGATATACCAACGGAGTGGAAAATAGCAGCCAGTTGGCAGCAAGCGAGTCCGGCGGATGGAATTCCAAAAAAAGAATGGTGGAAAACATTCGGAGACAAGAAGCTTGATGAACTAGAAGCCAATTGCCTGAAAGAAAACCCGAACTTGAAAGCAGCCGTGGCACGACTCGATCAGGCACTCGCACAAAGTAATGCACATGGTGCAGGAGCAACACCGACTGTAGCCCTGAATGCGGGTGCGTCGCGAAGTCTGATTTCAGCAAATCGGCCGCTGGGAAATTACGCTGTTCCCAACAACAGCACCGTGCAAAACGATTTCAAGCCGAATGTAACGGTAAGCTATGAAGTTGATTGGTTGGGGCACGTACGACGCGACATTGAGAGTGCGCGTGCAAGCGCAGAACAGGCCGCTGCGGATCGAGAAAATGTCCGCCTTGTATTAACTGCCCAAGTTGCATCAGCCTATTTTCAGCTGCGTCAATTGGATGAGGAAATTAGTTTTGTAACCAGTTCGATTACGTTGCAAGAAAAAGTTCTTGATTTGACTCGTATACGTCAAGAAAATGGTGCGGCAGCGGAGAGCGATGTGCTATTGCAAAGTGCAATGGCCGAGTCCAGTAGTGCACAACTCGAATTGCTCAAGAACCAGCGCAAGCAAGCCGAAGATCTGCTCGCAACTCTGACCGGTGTGCCTGCTGCAAGTTTTAGTTTGAGCAGTGGCACATTGCCTGTGGCACCACCTGTTGTTCCTGCCGGTGTACCAGCAAATTTGCTTGAGAGGCGTCCGGATATTGCCTCGGCAGAACGCGCAATGGCAGCAGCTAATGCTCAGATTGGTGTTGCGAAGGCGGCGTATTTTCCCTCCCTGAATCTGACTCCTGCTCTGGCAGGATTTGAATCAAATAACCTGTCTACCCTCTTTTCTACACCTTCACTGGTTTGGTCTATCGGAGTGCAAGCCTCTCAGAACCTATTTGATGGCGGCAGAAATCGAGCGGGTGTCGATTTCGCGAAAGCGGGTTACGTCGTAGCTCTCGCCAATTACAGGCAGTCAGTATTGGTGGCGATTCAAGAAACTCAGGATGCACTGAACACTTTGCATGGTTTGAGTGCCGCAAAACAAAAACAGGAAGCAGCAGTACGCAACCAAAACCGTGCTTATGAAATCACAGTGTTGCGCTACAAAGAAGGTCTGGACAATGCCTTGACGCTGGCAACTATCCAACAGAATCAATTATCAGCTTTGCGTGTGCAGTCACAGATACGCGGAGGACTGTTTCTCTCGGCTGTAAGTTTGCTTAAAGCATTGGGTGGTGGCTGGCAAGATTCTGAAATGAACGAAAACTCAAGAACAATGAACTGAAAGCAAAATTGTATAGCGCTATATTAAGTTGTCCAAGAGAATTGATATTGCTAAAAATTCGGACATATTGCGATTTGGCTTGCATAACTAATTAATTTCAAATCATTAAAAAGTAGCATAGCATTTATATGCGCAATTAATTTATTCAGCATGGCTGATACAGTCAGCCGTAAATCACATAGTTATCTAGACCCTGTGGCAAGCATATAGACCAAATGGCATATTGTTTTTTTCAGTAAGTTGATGTAACTTTATTTCCCCACAAATATGACGGATGCTTCGCTATTTTTTACTATGAGCTACTCAATTTCGTTCTTAATTTGTTGGTGTTACGGCGCTTTAGCGCCCACTAGAAATAACTAAATATAAAGTTCAGGGAATAGTCATGTTATTACCAGAAAATAAATCAAGCTATTCCAATTTGCCAAATCAGGGACAACTATCACCTCATTTAACTTCAGGCACACACCGTACTCATTCTTTGCAAAAGGAATCATCATCACTGTCGGAAGAAAAGAAATTTAATGAGCTACGGATGGAAAATGCTGAATTGAGACGAGTGCAGGTTGAGCTTGAGAAAACTTTAGACCATTTCATTCAAATTTATGACAGTGCTCCGGTTGGATACTTTACGCTGAGCAGTAAAGGCATAATCGATGCAGTCAATTTAACAGGCGCTTCTTTTCTCGGATTAGAACGCGACAAATTGCTCAGGAAATTTCTTTCACGTTTTATTTCTCCTGAAGATAAAAATAACTGGCAACAGTTCTTTGCCGACGCTCAGACTGGCAGCGGTAAACTTGATCGAGAGTTAACTTTAGTTAAAAACGACGGCTCAAAATTTTATGCGCATTTGGAATCCAATCGCGCGATAAATGATATGAATGAACCGGAATTTCGTATTGTGTTAACTGATATTTCAAAAAGAAAGCACGCTGAATATGCATTGCGTGAACAGGAAGTATTTTTTAACATGATCGCGGAGAACTCAGACGAGTTTGTAGCTGTATTGGACTTGAAGGGGAGAAGACTCTACAACAGCCAGTCATACGGTAAACTATTTGGAAATGTAGATACTCTGATCGGAACGGACTCCTTCGCCGAGATTCATCCTGAGGATAGGAAATATCTGCAGCAGGTATTCAACGAGACTGTGCAAACAGGCCACGGCATGCAGGCGGACTTTCGCTTTGTATTACCCGATGGCAATATTCGGCATATGGAATCGCGTGGAACGCTGGTGAGAAACAGCAATGGTATAGCGTTAAGAGTAGTTGTAGTTTCACGTGATATAACCGAGCGAATTCTGGCAGCGGAGAAGATCAGTAGCTTGGCCTTATATGACGCGCTCACTGGAAAATCGAATCGTCGTTTGTTGCACGACCGGCTTGAACATGTCATGACGGAAAATAAACGCAGAGGAAATTTCGGTGCATTGCTTTTCATTGATCTTGATAACTTCAGGATTTTCAATGAACAATTTGGCAAAGCAATCGGAGATTCATTGTTGGTTGAAGTGGCTAGCCGTCTCAGTAATTGTGTGCGTGAGGTTGACACGGTATCGCGATTGGATGGAGATGAATTCGTGGTAATGCTTGGCGAGTTAAATGCAGATAAAGTCGCTTCATCTAATCAGGCAGGTGTGGTGGCTGAAAAAATCCACAATGTTTTAGCAGAGCCCTATATTTTGACTGTCGGGAATGAAGGCAGTGAGATTACCGGCAAGAAGTATTACATTACTGCGAGCATTGGCGTTTTTTTATTTAGTCATACCGATAGTGGAGCCGGCGATATTCTAAAACGTGCGGATATGGCGATGTTTCAGGCTAAAAACAAAGGAAAAAATTTGATTTGTTTTTTTGATTCAAATTCAGACTAAGTCTGTTCAGCTTTAAAAGCTAAGTCCGGGAACAACTCAAAATCACTCAGTCAAGCAGATATTGTCTTGGAAGCGCTTCGAGGAACAAGCACAAATGGGTCGGCGTAAATGTTTCCAGTGGAAGCACCAGCCAAGAAAGCGAGTTTCTTGCCGGTTGACACCATTTTAGGATGACCACACAGAAAAACACGCCACCCGGAAAGATCCTGATTTTCTTTGAATGCAACCTCTTGAGCTCTTCCGGCAGCAAAACCCTGTGGAACAGTTTTTCCGGAAATGCAGGGCGTGTAGTTGAAATGGTCAAATTGTAATGCCAGCGATTTTAATTCCTCGGATAGGTAGACTAAGTCGGGCGAGTTGCTGCCGTGATACAACTTAATCGTGCCACTGTGTCCTTGGAAAAGCGCGTCACGAACGATGCCATATAACGGGGCTAGCCCTGTTCCGGTCGCAATGAGCAAGAGTTTCTGGTCGGGCATATCCGGTACGTAAAAACAATCACCGCTCGCGTCTGATATATCGACATTGTCGCCAACTTTCAGATCATGATGAACCCAATGACTGACTAAACCATCGGGGAGTTTTCTGATGTGAAACTGAAGTTGATCATCAATTCCAGGCACGCTTGCCAAAGAATAAGCTCGGGATGTGGCATTGTCCTTGAACAAGTTGATGAATTGACCGGCTTTATAATTAAATTTGGTATTGAGCGCTAATTTGAGGCGAACAATTTGAGTGTTCAAAAAATCTATCTCAGCAACGGTAGCAGAAAGTTTTCCTAATCCGGTCATTGGAAGTCTGATCTGCACGTCTTCCTGCGGGTGGAAAGAACAGGCTAGAAAATAATTTTGCGCTACGAGTGTGTTTTTTAAACCGGGTTGTGCAGTTGCGGGAATATTGCCTGAAATTGCCTGCATCAAACAAGTTTGACAAATTCCAGCATGACACGAAGATGGAATAGACACGCCATGGGCAGTCAAACAGTCGAGCACAGATTCTTGCTCCTTGCACTGGTATGACTGCCCCTGGTAAGTGATACATGGCATGTCGTGTTACTTGACTATTTTCCTAAAACATCATTACGCGTACTTTCGGCAACAGCAGCGGCTTGACCGATCAAATCTGCCGGCACATTGAGTTCTTTCAGCGTTGCCCCCAGATGTTCCATTACAGCATCAAAATGAGAATCATTGAGGCCATTTTTAACCAAATGCGCATGGCCTTTTCTCATGTCTTCGCCACTGTACTTATTTGGTCCACCAAAAGCAACGGTCAAAAATGCTTTTTGCTTTGCCGCCTGCTTCGCCATGTCAACACCATCAAAAAAATGCTTTATGCGATCATCTTTTAATACTTTACGGTAGAAAATATCAACTGCAGCATTAACTGCACCCTCACCACCAATTTTTTCGTATAAGCTACTCATATTTTTTCCCCCTAATATTCTGTTTAACTTCAATTTTTAATCATACATTCAATTAACCAATAACAAATTTGCGTTACATTCAAAATCGAACAAACATTTAAAATGTACTGCAAATGCATCTTATTTGAAGAATCGATTTGATGTCAAGTCGAAAGATTAATCAGACTCAAGGGGGCGTTTCAAAAATAAACTCTACATGCCATGATGATGTTGAAGGGGAAATTTTTGATCGGGACAATGTTTTTTGATAACAAGCGGGCCGCGAAACAGAATCAGGCAAAAATAGAATGTTTAAAGGGGGCCGCACAATTTAGCAGCCATAAATAATTGCAGAGGTGCATTTTTTTAAAAAGACTAAGGGAAGTTAAGGGTACACTCACAATAGATTCTAAATAGCCTTTTGCGGCAAAATTTAAAGGATGATTGTTTTATTGAGAAGTTTAATATTTTGGTAATTAACGTAGTTGGCAGAATAAAATTGACTATTTGGAAAATCACCACAAAACATATGGAGAAATATTAATGAGTAAAAATCAATTCAGAATTATTTTGACAGTTGCAGTTCTTGGTATGGCAAAGCTTAGTCTGGCAGCCGGAATGGCAAGCTATGTTGGTATCGGGTTAGGAAATACTTCAGCCGAAGTGAACGGCACTTCAGGTCAAGTCACTGCATCCGGTGCAGGATACCGCTTGGTTGCGGGTAGTCAGATTGCGCAGACGTTGTCTGTAGAAACAGAATATGTTGACCTTGGGGAATTCGCAGGCTCAACCACCAATGTTGCGGCCAAAGCGCTGGGTGTTTCTGGTGTGCTCACAATGCCTGTAACAGGTATGCTTTCAATTTATGGCAAAGCAGGACTTGCGAGAGTCGAAACCACAGTTGCAACCCATGCGGGCGCAACTGCCACCACTCCTTTATCAGATGCGGTAGTCGGGATGACGCTTGGCTACGGCATTCAAATTGACGTTGCGCCAAATGCTAGCATTCGCTTGGCATGGGATCGATATAAAAGTTCGCCGCTGGCAGGGCCGTTTTCAGACAGGATTAATATGAATAGTTCAGGATTATTCATATTAAGGTTTTAGATACGACTGACAACCAAAATTGGCATACCTGGGTAGATCAAAAGCTATTGATAGCTAACCTAACGCTTTTAAGAGCTTCTCATGGATACCGCCAAAACCACCGTTGCTCATAACCAGGACGTGGTCACCCTCTGCGGAAGAGGCGACGATGGCGTCGATCAACTCGCTCAGGTCATCCATCACGACGGCTTTGTTACCCAGAGGTGCCAGAGCACCACGCGCATCCCAGCCAAGACTTCCCGCATAGCAAAAAATGAGATCAGCATCTTGCAGGCTTGCGGGTAGTGAATCTTTCATCACACCCATCTTCATTGTGTTGGAACGCGGTTCAAGTACAGCGAAAATACGAGATTTTCCAACCTTGCGCCGCAACCCGGCGATGGTGGTATCAATTGCGGTAGGGTGATGAGCAAAGTCATCGTAGATCGTTATGCCTTTGACCTTGCCGCGAACTTCCATGCGTCTCTTGACATTCTTGAATTGACTCAGCGCAGCCAAACCATGAGAGACGGGTACGCCGGCATGACGAGCAGCGGCTAGTGCAGCCAAGGCATTCATAAGGTTGTGATTCCCCATTAGTTCCCACTCTAACTTACCCTGGGCTACACCATTTAGGGTTACACAATTTTGGGCATCCACGTTCCAACCATCAGCAGTGCCTAATTTTTCAACGGGTGTCCAACAGCCGCGATTTAGAACACGCAATAAGGAATCCTCTTGGCCGTTGCTGATCACGAGTCCGTTGCCAGGTACGGTTCTGACCAAGTGATGAAACTGAGTCTCAATACTGGACAAATCGGCAAAAATGTCAGCGTGGTCGAATTCCAGATTGTTAAGAATTGCGGTGCGCGGATGATAATGTACAAATTTGGAACGCTTGTCGAAGAAAGCCGTGTCGTATTCATCTGCCTCGATGACAAAAATAGGAGAATCCGTTATGCGGGCAGAAATGCCAAAATTTTGCGGTACGCCACCGATTAGAAAACCGGGATTCAAACAGGCATATTCTAGTATCCAGGCAAGCATAGAGGTGGTGGTGGTTTTGCCGTGGGTACCTGCAACGGCCAGCACCCATTTATCACGCAACAGATTGTCCGCCAGCCATTGTGGGCCGGAAGAATAGGGAAGATTTCGGTTGAGAATTTCTTCCATCAACAAATTGCCACGTGAGACAACATTACCGACAATAAACACATCAGGATTAAGATCGAGTTGCTTAACGCTAAATCCTTCGATTAACTCAATGCCTTGAGATTCGAGTTGCGAACTCATTGGAGGATAAACGTTGGCGTCGCAACCCGTAACGCGATATCCCGCCTGTTTGGCAATGGCGGCAATACCACCCATGAAAGTGCCGCAAATGCCAAGGATATGAATATGTTTGGGTAAGTTCATTGGTTTACGCTCTAAAAATAAAATATACCGCACCCATCAGGCATAGCGCAGCATATAGATAATCAAATTTTAATGGTTGGTTCATGTAAAACACAGCAAATGGAACAAATACCGCCAGAGTGATTACTTCCTGCAAAATTTTTAATTGTCCCAGATTAAGTTCTGTATAACCTATACGGTTTGCAGGAACTTGAAGCAGATATTCAAACAGCGCTATGCCCCAACTTATCAGAGCGGCAACATACCAAGGCGATTGCGAAAAATTCTTAAGATGTCCGTACCACGCTAACGTCATGAATAAATTGGAAGCAATAAGCATCAGCACCGTGAGTAAAAGCGGTTGTGATGTTAGAGTCATTTATTCTCCCAAGTCATATAGTGACGGCGGCAAATGGTGAATGAATTTGATGCTCAATGCCAGTAGCACCTAAAAATTGAGAGTGACAAATAGGCATTGAGAAGAAGACCGCACGATTAAATATTTTGCAGTATTGATGAAATTAGTGAGTGCCGAGCAGTTCGACATCAAAAACCAATGTTGCATTCGGCGGTATAACACCACCCGCGCCGCGCTTACCGTAACCCATCTCGGCAGGAATGATTAGCGTGCGTTGCCCACCTACCTTCATGCCTTCAACACCTACGTCCCATCCCTTGATGACTTGTCCCGCACCTAGATGAAACTCAAAAGGATCGTTCCGATCACGCGAACTGTCGAATTTTTTGCCTTTGTGTTCTGCAGCAGCTTCATCATAAAGCCAACCTGTGTAATGAACAGAAACAAGGTGTCCAGCGGCAGCTACTTCTCCACTACCCACTTTGCTGTCAGTTTTAATAAGTTCGGTCACTTTGCTATTCTCCTTGGAAGATGATGTCTGCTCAGAGCAGGCGGTGGTTGAAAAAATGCTGATTGAAAACAAAAAGGCCAACGGCAAAAAAGAAATACATTTCATATAATATTAGCTCCTGATTTTTAATAATAAAATTAGCAAATTCCACGTTGACTAACAAGCTCAGCAACGGCGATTGCATCAGAAAGCCCTGATTTTTTAAGCCCCTCGGCTACGCTCGCCTGATTTTGTAAAGGCTGATTCTGGCTTACTTTCCATTTGCCGGAAAGCTTTGTAATAACAATTTCAATCCCGACAACCATCTCAATTAGCTTTTCAGTATACTCATGTGGTGCATCAGAAACAGCCCAAGGTTCCGGGAAATTCTTTTCATTTTGATTAGTCAGAATTTCAAGCTGAGCACGCACCCAAGACGCATCATCAATCAGTCGCAATGTTCCGTAGGCATGCACAACGACATAGTTCCACGTAGGAACAACTTTTCCGGTTTGGCTTTTCGTGGAATACAAAGAAGGTGAAATGTAAATATCAGGGCCATGAAAAATAGCCAACGCTTCGAAGTCCGAGCGAATTATATTTGATCTGGCAATATGACCCCGCAGTGTGCCAAATGGAGCGGGTTCTTCTGTGAGATGAAGTGGAATGTGGTTTGCGACAAGTCCGCTAGAGTCGAAAGTAACAATTGTCGCCAGAGGTCTTGCACGCATTAATTCGTGCATAACCTCAACTCTGGGTTCATCAAAATGTTTGGGAATATACATAAGGTAGATGATTAATAGCTAAGCACTGGCGCCAACCATCTTTCCGCTTCTTCCACACTCCAGTCTTTGCGCTTGGCATAATCCGAAACCTGATCCCGATCGATCTTGCCGGTCGCAAAATACTGTGCCTGCGGATGAGAGAAATAGAACCCACTCACAGCGGCGGTGGGCAGCATTGCGTAGCTGTCGGTAAGCGTGATGCCAGCGTTGAGCGGGGCTTGCAACAATTCGAAAAGTGCTCCCTTTTCAGAGTGTTCTGGACAGGCGGGATATCCGGGAGCTGGACGAATGCCGCGATATTTTTCGGCGATCAGGGCGTCATTGTCCAAAGCTTCGCCAGTTTCATAACCCCAGAATTCGTGGCGTACGCGGGCATGCAGTAATTCAGCAAAGGCTTCAGCCAGCCGGTCAGCAAGCGCTTTTAGCATGATCGCACTGTAGTCATCGTTTTGCCTTTCGAACTCGGCAACGCGAGAGTCGATACCAATTCCAGTAGTGACAGCAAATGCACCAATGTAATCCTTGACTTTAGAGACTTTGGGAGCAATATAATCCCCCAAACAGAAGTTGGGAATATCGGCCGGCTTCTTGGTTTGTTGACGCAGATTGTGCCAGGTAATCGACACTTTTTGGCGCAACTCGTCGGTATAAATTTCAATATCGTCACTATTTACCGTGTTGGCAGGGAATATCCCGAACACGGCATTCGCACTGAGCCATTTTTCATCGATGATTATCTTTAACATCGCCTGCGCATCAGAAAAAAGTTTGCGAGCTTCATCACCTACAATTTGATCTTGCAGAATTTTTGGGTAACGCCCGACCAGTTCCCACGCCTGGAAAAATGGAGTCCAGTCAATGTACTCGGCAATTTTGTCGAGTGGATAGTCCTCAAACTTATGGACGCCAGTTAGATGTGGTTTTGGGGGAGCGTATTTCTTCCAATCAGTCTTTACGCCGCGAGCTCTAGCCTCCTCAAGTGCGACGTAAGAGGCTTTCCCTTTTTTGCCTTCGTGCAGTTCGCGTGCCGAAATATAGTCGGCTTTAATTCCTGCAATGTAATTATCACGCATTGTGTTGCTCAGGAGATTGCTGCAGACGCCGACCGCGCGCGAGGCATCGTTGACATAAACAGTCGTGCCACTCGGGTAGTTAGGTTCGATCTTGACGGCTGTGTGAACGCGTGAAGTTGTTGCGCCACCGATGAGAAGCGGAATTTTGAAACCCTGGCGTTCCATTTCTTTAGCTACATGCGCCATCTCTTCCAATGAAGGAGTAATAAGACCGGACAAACCAATCACGTCTGCGTTGTGCTCTCGTGCAGTGTCCAGAATTTGCTGGCATGGAACCATCACACCCATGTTGACCACTTCAAAATTATTGCACTGCAAAACAACAGTGACAATATTCTTGCCGATATCGTGAACATCACCCTTCACCGTTGCCATCACGATCTTGCCTTTGGTACTGGTATCGCCCGAGCGCAATTTTTCAGCTTCGATGTAAGGTATCAAATGTGCCACAGCCTGTTTCATGACGCGTGCTGATTTAACCACTTGCGGCAGAAACATTTTTCCCGCGCCAAACAGATCACCAACAACATTCATACCAGTCATCAGCGGGCCTTCAATCACCTCCACCGGGAACTTGGCTTGTACGCGAGCTTCTTCTGTATCCTCAACGATAAACGTGGTGATGCCGCGCACTAGCGCATGGGTAAGGCGTTCTTGCACAGAGCCCTTGCGCCAATCCAGATCTTCAACTTGTTCCTTGCCGCCACCTTTGACGGATTCCGCCAGTTTGACCAGTTTTTCACCAGCCTCTGCAGTTCGATTCAGCACAACATCTTCAACGGCATTCCGCAAATCGCGTGGTATTTCTTCATAGACTCCGAGTTGCCCGGCATTAACAATTCCGATGTTCATACCCGCCTTGATGGCGTGATACAGGAATACAGTGTGGATCGCTTCACGCACGGGCTCATTGCCACGGAAGCTGAATGACACGTTGGAAACCCCGCCGGAAATTTTGGAATAGGGCAGTTGTTTGCGTATCCACGCGGTTGCTTCAATGAAATCAACCGCGTAATTATTGTGTTCCTCTATACCAGTAGCAATAGCAAAAATGTTCGGGTCAAAAATAATGTCTTCAGGTGGAAAACCAACTTTGTTGACCAGAATGTTATAGCTCCGTTGGCAGATTTCCGTTTTGCGCTGGTAGGTATCGGCTTGTCCTTGTTCGTCAAACGCCATCACCACAGCAGCAGCACCATAGCGGCGCACAAGCGTGGCTTGTTTAATGAAATTCTCTTCGCCTTCTTTAAGCGAAATCGAATTGACAATGGATTTGCCCTGTATGCACTTCAGGCCCGCTTCGATGATGCTCCACTTGGAAGAGTCGATCATCAGGGGTACTTTGGAAATATCCGGTTCAGAAGCAATCAGATTGAGAAACTTCACCATCGCGGCTTCGCCATCAAGCATTGCCTCGTCCATGTTGATGTCGATTACTTGCGCACCGGTTTCAACTTGTTGCTTGGCCACTTCGAGTGCCGCGTCGTACTGACCCTCTAAAACAAGGCGCTTGAATTTCGCTGAGCCGGTGACATTGGCACGTTCGCCGACATTGACGAAAAGTGATTCATCGCCGATGTTAAATGGTTCCAGGCCGGACAAACGGCACTTCTTTTCCAGATCGGGCAGTTTGCGCGGAGGCACATCTTTCAGCGCATCGGCAATGGCTTTAATGTGTGCGGGAGAAGTACCACAACAACCGCCCGCGATATTAAGAAAGCCGCTGGTGGCAAATTCCTTTATCAGGCGCGCAGTTTTCTCCGGCGGCTCATCGTATCCCGTTTCCGACAAGGGATTAGGCAAACCGGCATTTGGGTGCGCACTAACATAGCAGCTTGCAACGTTCGACATTTCTTCCACATAAGGGCGCATCAGTTCAGCACCAAGCGCGCAATTGAGGCCAATGGAAAGCGGCTTAACATGAAGCAACGAATTACAGAAGGCTTCGGTGGTTTGGCCGGAAAGCGTACGGCCGGAAGCATCGGTGATAGTACCGGAAATCATGATCGGAACACGTACGTTATGCTGTTCGAAGTGTCGTTCAATCGCAAATAATGCAGCCTTGGCATTCAGGGTGTCGAAAATGGTTTCAACCATCAAGATATCTGCACCACCGTCAAGCAGACCGCGTAACGCTTCTGCGTAACTTGCCACTAACTCATCGAAAGTCACATTGCGAGCGCCGGGATCATTCACGTCTGGAGAAATGGAGGCTGTACGTCCTGTCGGTCCAAGTACACCCGCGACAAAGCGCGGCTTGTCCGGCGTGGAAAACTCATTACACAAGTCGTGCGCCAGTTTTGCCCCGGCCACATTCAGTTCGTAAACCAAATGCTGCATCTGATAATCCGCCATTGAAACAGCGTTTGAGTTGAAGGTACAGGTTTCCAGAATATCTGCACCCGCTTCCAGATATTCGCGGTGTATACCGCCTACAACGTGAGGTTGCGTCAATAGTAAAAGGTCGTTGTTACCTTTCACGTCAATAGGGTGTTCTGCGAAGGTTTTTCGAAAGCCACTGAACTCGCCATATAACTCCGTGCCACGATAATGCGCTTCCGTCAGCTTGTGGCGCTGGATCATCGTGCCCATCGCACCGTCAAGAATCAGGATGCGCTGCTGCAGGAGCTTTTCAATGAGATGAGTAGATCTTTTCATAATGGTTGGCGTAGTCATAGAAAGAGATTTTACCATGCGAATGCAAGCACTATTAACTTCGATAATTCACCAGATTACAATTGAACAGATAACAAATGTCTTGGAATTGGCAGAGAGCGCATAATTAGGATATTTCTCCTATAAGAAAGCGATGCAAATCCTATATAAATTTCATAATCTCAGTACTAATATTGACTCAACAGAACATGCACGGTTAAGTTGATAAGGGAGAATTGAAATGGACGAACTTCAAAGTGACGATTTGTACATACCGGCTTTTCTTTTGAGTTTGCCATCAGATTTTGGAATTGATGAGCAAAATGCAGAGAACACAGAAGATTATGCTGAAAATTTTATGAAAAATATTGAAAATTGGTCTGAGTTTAGTTTGGTTGAAGAATCCTTAGAGTAATTAATATTAAAAATTAGAATTGAATAAATGTTACAGGGCTAAGACCGGTGACTGGCTTTTATTCATCATAACAAGTCGCAAGTAAAAGATATTCAACATTAAAGCAACCGCGGGATAAAACCCGTATTTCCAACTGCTTTGTGCTAATCGCGCCAGTGATATAGTATCCATTATCATCTCAAATATGAAATAAGCGATCGCATCAATTTGCTGTGAGTAAAGTTCTGAGCAATCAGGATTACAGTAGAATTTGAGTTCCGAAGCGATCCGATAGCCAACATTCAAACAAGATGTGTTCGGCAGCCAGCAGAAATTCACCCCATCAGTCGTTAATCTCTAGAAGTAAAAAACAAAAACTTACCTGCCAACCAGCTTCATACTCAGACGGATTTAGACAAGCTGACGGTACAATTGCTAACTTAAGGAAAAGATAATGAAAACTTTTATGATAGTAAGTCTACTGGCTGCATTGACTGCTTGCGCGCACTTGGATGTTTCAGCCACTCATTCTGCCCCCATTAAATCGGGCGGGAATAATAGTGTGACTATTGGCGGTGGTATAGGAAGATGATTCTCAAAAGGTGAATAGTTGGGGCGGCTCACTGATTTATGCAAAGTCCTTATGTTTGAGCGTTTAAAAAATTGACGTAGATGTACGATCACGCTAAATATTCAATTTTTCTAGGTTCCGCTCCCTTTTTAGGAACAGACACTAAGCGTTTTGCACAGAATCTTTGGGTGCATCAATACATCAATTACGCCTTCTTTTGGTGCTTAAAATCCTGCAGTCATACATCAAAATAAATTAACCATTTGATCTCAAATAAGTAAATATTTTCGGCATGCGAATTGCTTCTTTAAATATTGATATAGTGCACTAATCAATATTTGTTAAAGAAACGTTGAAGGAGCCAGAATGCTGAAAAACAAGTTTATGAACTCGTGTATCGATTCAGCTGTTTCGTGGGCATCAACTATTGCGCGCCTGCCACTCCAAAGTTTAGGCGGTGTATTCGCTGGATTGTTTTCTTAGGCGAAATCGGAATAACAGCAGCGTGAATGCTTAATGCTTAAGTAATGAGAGCATACATTTACTTAAGTAGCCATAATTGTCAGCTGAGTTATTCAGTTGTGGGTTCTTGCGCAATTTTTGGATCACTGACTAATTTATAGACAATACCGATTACGAGTAGCGCGGCCAATAATAGTCCGTAATGAATGGGGCTAAAATTAGCTTCGTTACCAGGACTGCTAATAACCTGCACCGGTTGCACAATCATTTCACGGATCACCGAGATCATGGCGACTTCGACAAAAACGCGTACATAAGTGCGACCAGTTTGCAGGTAATTCATTTCTGCTGAGATTAAAGTGGAAAGTGTCCAGAGAATGAATAATGAACCCAGCGCTTGAAAGAAACCGCTGGCGGCATTGCCGGAGTGCCAAGCTTCTGCGGCCTTTAATCCAAAGTCTCAAATTACCATCACACAGGCCACACCCAAGGCTAACGCGAGTAAAACATGAATGAGTTGGTTAAAGTTTTTCATGCCGGCGATGAGTTTTTGGTCAAACATGTAGCACTCCCTGAGTATTTGTAGTTTTGAAATAATCCTCGCGTAGCGCAACAGTATTGTGGCTTTGTCCGTTGCGCGGGATATTAGTACTTGCTCGATTCCCTCCTGCGCGGGAATGACGAGTTTTAAGTCTATTTATCCATACGCCGATATTGTATCGCTTCTGCAATGTGAGCGATTTGAATTGATTCACTGCCCTCAAGATCGGCAATAGTGCGTGCGACTTTAAGTACCCGATGATAAGCTCGGGCAGACAGGTTCAAGCGCGTAATCGCCTGGCGCAATAAGGTTTCGCTCTGCAAATCGGGTGCGCAGAAAGAATCGATTTCAGTGACGGTAAGTTGTGCGTTGGGTTTGCCTTGCCGGGCAAGTTGGCGTTGCCTTGCTGCTTCCACCCTGATCTTGATTTCAGCGCTGCTTTCCCCGTTTGTCTGTTTAAGCAAATCTTCTTGTGGAACAGCTGGGACTTCAATCTGAATGTCGATTCGATCCAGCAGAGGGCCGGAAATCTTGGCTCGATAACGTGCAACTTGATCCGGTGTACAACGGCATTTTCCATTGAAGTGACCAAGATAACCGCAGGGGCAGGGGTTCATCGCGGCAACCAGTTGGAATTGTGCTTTGAAATCCGCACGACGCGCGGCACGCGAAATAGTTATTCGCCCACTTTCCATAGGCTCACGCAATACTTCCAGAACGCCTCTGTCGAACTCAGGCAGTTCATCCAAAAATAACACACCATGCATTGCGATTGATATTTCACCGGGGCGCGGATTACTGCCACCGCCGACCAAGGCGACTGCGGATGCGGTGTGATGAGGTGCCCTATAAGGACGCTGCTTCCAGTTTTCAACTTCAAACATACCGCCGAGTGATTGCATGGCGGCACTTTCCAGTGCTTCCTGCTGCGTCATCTCGGGCAAAATACCCGGAAATCGTGCGGCCAGCATGCTTTTCCCTGTGCCCGGTGGACCGGACATCAACACGCTGTGGCTGCCAGCTGCGGCAATTTCCAACGCACGTTTGGATTGTGCCTGGCCCTTTACCTCGCGCATATCCGGGTAACTCGGAGCTACGGTTTTGGTTTCAGGAATGTAGCGAGTTAAGGCATCACGCCCGGAAAGATGTGCCGAGACTTGCAGCAAAGACTGTGCGGGGTAAACCGTCGCGTCTTCCACTAACGCGGCTTCCGGCGCATTCACCGCCGGCAGAATAAACGCTCTGCCGCTGTTTGCGGCACGATAGGTCATTGCCAGTGCACCGCGTATGGCACGCAGCTCACCGGTTAAAGCCAGTTCACCGGCGTATTCGTATTCAGCCAGTTTGTCAGAAGGTATCTGCCCTGATGCAGCTAAAATTCCAAGCGCAATGGGCAAATCAAAGCGCCCGCTTTCTTTGGGCAAATCGGCAGGGGCGAGGTTAACTGTGATGCGGCGGGCCGGAAATTCAAATTGGCAATTCTGCAAAGCAGCGCGCACACGATCTTTGCTCTCTTTTACTTCAGCCTCGGGAAGTCCAACAATGGTGAAATTAGGCAAGCCATTGGCGAGATGCACTTCGACGGTGACCAGCGCGGCATCCATGCCGGCCAGTCCCCGACTGTATAAAACAGCAAGTCCCATTCAGTTAGGGTTGATTCTCCATCGCTGCGATACGGGCTTCCAGTTTTTCCAGGCGCAGTGCCAAAACTTCATACTCTTCGCGTGTCACCAGATCAAGTTTGGCAAAACCTTGTGCCATTAACGCGCGGGCATTTTTTTCGAAATCTTTAGCCGGGCTGTTGGCCACGGCTTCATTTAATTTCGACGACATCTCTTCAAAGAATTTTGTGTTCAACATGAGGACCCTCCTTAATATGGCTTTGCAAGATATACGTCTAGTGTAACAAACTTGTCGCCACGAACAACATAAGTGCACAGTTTAATTGTAGCTCTCAAAGGATATTTGAACTGGAGTGACTTGACAGGTGCTTCGGGAAAGAGGTTCGCTGCGTTTAACCACGTTTGAATTAAAGTAAGTACAGGTTGGGGCGAAAAATGCTTTATAATATACGGCTCTACGGTTGATTTGAATTGCGTATTTAAACTTCCAGAAAAAAGGAAAAGTCATGTGGAAGATAAAAATATTCGTTTTTGCACTTTGTGCTGCGGCATCAGTATCTGTTCTGGCAGAAGAGGTTCCTGCCGTCGATCCTAATCCGGTTTCCTACAACGTGGGATTATCCTCAGATTATATTTTTAGAGGCATCACTCAAACTACACACGCGCCGGCTGTGCACGGCGGGCTTGATTATTCCCATTCTACCGGCCTGTATGTTGGCACTTGGGCCTCCAACGTTAAGTGGATCAAAGATAGAGATGCAATAGCGACAGGTGATGCAAATGTTGAGTTGGACACTTATTTTGGCATCAAGAATTCAGTCGCAAATGACTATGGCTATGATGTGGGCTATGTCCGATACAACTATTTGGGTACGTACACGTCACAAGTTGGTTTCAACAATGCAGATACGTCAGAAATTTACGGTGCAGCTTCCTATAAATTTGTTTCCCTGAAATATTCTTACAGTTTGCTGGATGGTTTTATGACCATCCCCGGCACAAAGGGCACAAATTACATTGATTTAAGTGCTTATTACCCGGTTGAAGATGCTGGCATGACAATAGGTGCACATATTGGCAAGCAAACGTTTGCCGGAACAGAGGCTTATGCTGTTAGTCCCAGTTACACCGACTACAAGCTGAGTGCTTCTAAAGATTTCAGTAGTTACATTTTAAGTTTGTCCTATACCAACACCAAGGGAGCGTCGTTCTGGACGCCCAATGGTGACCAGTGGGGCAGAGCAGCGACCGCGTTTTCATTAACGCATTTGTTCTGAGTTAATTTGAGCAAACATCAATCAAGATTCCGGATTGGCGATAAATTGCAAGTGTTAGTGCAGTTAATGCGAGCGAACGGTTTGTATGTCCCTATCCCAGCCTCACGCACTTAATCCAGTATAATAGATACATATGGACGATCCCTCAGTACCAAAACTTCTATTTTCATCCCTCGCGCTTGACCCGCTAATTCTTCGGGCTATCGAAGAAACGGGCTATACCGAGCCCACTCCCATTCAGGCACAAGCCATTCCACATGTCATCGCGGGACGTGATTTGATGGCGATGGCGCAGACTGGCACTGGCAAAACTGCAGCGTTTACATTACCGATGTTGCAACGCCTATTGCCGCATGCAAGTACCAGTGCCTCTCCAGCACGGCATCCCATTAGAGCATTGGTGCTTGCGCCGACTAGGGAACTGGCGATACAGGTTCACGAGAGTGTGGTCACATATTCCAAAAATGTTCCACTTCGCACTACCGTGGTTTATGGTGGAACTGATATCAAGGCACAAAAACCCGCGCTGATGAATGGCGTGGAAATTCTGGTTGCCACGCCCGGACGCTTGCTCGACCACGTTGAAAGTCGCAATTTGCAACTCAATCAAGTGCAAATTCTTATTCTGGACGAAGCAGATCGGATGTTGGATATGGGTTTTATGCCCGACCTCAAACGCATTCTTGCCTTGCTGCCAAAACAACGGCAGACACTGCTTTTTTCGGCCACTTTTTCAGACGACATAAAAAAGCTGGCACAGGATTTTCTCATTGATCCCATTACAGTCGAAACTGCGCGCCGGAACGCTGCGGGAGAAAACATCAAACAGTCGGTGTGCATGGTTGATCATCAAGATAAATTTCATGCTCTGGTGGAGTTGATCCGTTCGCGCGGTGTTAAACAAGTTCTAATATTTACGCGTACCAAATTGACTGCAGCGCATGTTTCAAAACAACTTGAGCGTAGCGGAATAGCCGCTGATGCTATTCACGGAGACAAAACGCAGCAGGAGCGAATTAAAGCGCTGGATGCATTCAAGTCGGGTGCCGTGATGGCGCTGGTGGCAACAGACGTGGCAGCGCGCGGACTCGACATTGACCAGCTACCGTTGGTCATTAACTATGAGCTGCCCACGCATGCCGAAGACTATGTGCATCGTATCGGGCGTACCGGACGTGCCGGTGCTTCCGGTGAAGCGGTTTCTTTGGTGGACGGCGAAGAAGAGCGCCGCCTGGTTGAAATCGAAAAAATACTCAACCGGAAATTCCCTCGTGAAGCGGCCGTTGTACCCAGCGGCTATCAAAAGCATTTTAAATCTCCACCTGTCAGAAGTCACAAACATGCTCCTGCAGATGATTGGTTCTCCAAGCCGTATGAGCCCTCGGCAAGTAAAAAACATGATGAAGAGCAACAATCTTCTCCATTGGCTGTTCACGGCAAACCACAGCAGCAAGTAGCTGCGCTCTTTAGAATCAGGAACTCGCAGATTTAAAGAGATATAGTTCCAGGCTAGCCGCAATTTAATTTGTCGGAGAAGTAAAATCGGCCGCGCTATGATGATCGCCAGAAAATATCTCTATCTTATTGCCCTAGCTCGCGAAAAACATTTTGGTCGTGCTGCGCTAGCTTGCCACATTTCCCCTTCCACTCTGTCGGCTGCGATTAGTGATCTTGAAGCCGAGCTTGGTGTAGCCGTAGTGGAACGTGGAAAAAATTTCGGGGGACTTACCCCGGAAGGACAATGTGTCGTCGACTATGCTCACCGCATGGCAGCTGGCGAGGAAGGCATGCGGCAAGAATTGGCCAAATTACGCCACGGGCTTAGCGGTCAATTGCGCTTGGGGGTGATTCCTACGGCACTTACCGTGGTTGCTTCGCTTACTTCGGCCTTCGCACGACGATATCCGTTGGTGACGACGGAAGTATTATCGCTATCAACTAACGAAATCGTGTCACGCATGCATGATTTCGAACTCGATGCTGGTATTATCTACGTTGAATCCGCATTGGCTTCACACCAACTCATGACTGTGCCGTTGTGGTACGAGAGTCTTATTTTGCTCACGCCATCGGGTGGTCCATTTGAAGGTCAAGAAAGTGTAAATTGGCTTGAAGTGAGGCAAGTGCCGCTGTGTATGCTAACCAAAGACATGCAGAATCGTAAAACAATTGATAAGGTCTTTGCGCAACTGGATTGTAAAGTGACGCCCACAATTGAGACAAATTCAATCGTCAGCATGCTGGCACATGTCAGTTCCGGTACGTGGTCAGCCATTTTGCCTCGCAGCGTGTTTGATCTGATAGGCATTCCTGCTGGTGTGCGAGCACTACCGTTGACCGAACCGAATGTGGTGTGGGCAACTGGATTGGTGATAGAGCGGCGTGAACCTAAATCGCCGATGTTGGAAGCCCTCTTGGTCGTAGCAAATAATCTGAGCGATTCCTTCGTCAAAGACGAATAGTCATTCGGAATTTTCCTCTTCCATATATAAATGGATTGTCGTAAATTAATTTTTGTGAACATAATATCCAGACTTTACGGGCAATAACCGAATTACACGAGCTGCACGCGTAAAGTGCGATAGCAAAGTTTTGGGTAAATAATGAATAAATAATAAAGGAGGAAGTCACATGGCTAGTGCAATTGCATCGGCAGCACCCGCGACACCCGGTTTTTTAGAAAGAGAGCGAACTGTTGCGAAGCCCGGTTTTAACCGCTGGCTCGTTCCTCCTGCCGCATTGGCAATCCATCTTTGTATCGGCATGGCTTACGGCTTTTCGGTTTTCTGGCTGCCGCTATCCAAGGCTATCGGTATTACGCAACCACTTGCTTGCCCAAAGGACATGAGTTTCATCGCTGAGGTATTTTCCTCGACATGCGATTGGAAGATTTCAACTTTGGGGTGGATGTATACGCTGTTTTTCGTTTTTTTGGGATCTTCAGCAGCAATCTGGGGTGGTTGGTTGGAACACGCGGGTCCGCGTAAGGCAGGTGTCGTGTCAGCATTTTGCTGGTGTGGAGGATTGCTGATCTCGGCAGTGGGTGTTATCAACCATCAGATTTGGATGCTCTGGCTGGGTTCTGGAGTAATTGGCGGCATAGGTTTGGGTCTCGGATATATTTCTCCTGTATCTACTTTGATCAAATGGTTTCCGGATCGTCGCGGCATGGCAACCGGCATGGCCATTATGGGCTTCGGTGGCGGTGCCATGATAGGCGCACCGCTCGCTGACAAATTGATGAAATATTTTGCGACGCCAACATCGGTCGGTGTCTGGGAAACTTTCGTGACGCTAGCCGCTATCTATTTTGTGTTCATGATGGCGGGTGCGTTGGGTTATCGTGTGCCGGCCCCAAATTGGAAACCAGAAGGATGGGAACCTCCGGCAGAATCTACCGTTAAAAGCATGATTACTGATCGCCATGTCCATCTTGATGTGGCGTGGAGAACGCCTCAATTCTGGCTGGTTTGGGGAGTGTTGTGTCTTAACGTGACGGCGGGTATTGGAATTATAGGCATGGCTTCGCCGATGTTGCAGGAAGTCTTTGCAGGCAAACTGATCGGCGTGGATTTGGCTTTCAATGATCTGAACCCGACTCAGAAGGGACAAATTGCTGCCATTGCTGCCGGATTCACCGGTTTGCTGTCGCTGTTCAACATCGGCGGTCGTTTCTTCTGGGCATCACTCTCAGACAAGCTCGGACGCAAACTGACTTACTCGATATTTTTCCTGCTTGGTTGTTCACTCTATGCATCAATTCCGAGTATGGCTGCTGCGGGTAGTTTGGCTTTGTTCGTGGCATTCTTCTGTGTGATCTTGTCGATGTACGGCGGTGGCTTTGCTACGGTTCCCGCTTATCTGGCAGACATGTTCGGCACCAAAATGGTAGGCGCTATTCATGGTCGTTTGCTGACGGCATGGTCGACGGCTGGTGTATTGGGTCCGGTGCTGGTGAATTACATTCGTGATTATCAACTTGATCATGGGGTGCCTAAAGCTCAAGCTTATTCGATCACGATGTACATCCTTGCAGGACTATTGGTGTTGGGGTTCATTTGCAACTGGCTGGTGAAGACGGTTGCTGAACAACATTACATGACTGAAGAAGAATTGAAAAAAGAGGCGGAGTTGGCTCACGAAAATCAACATCATTTTGTCGCGAATGTTGAGACGCTGGCTCATGAAGCAACCCATAATGGGAAAGTATTTCTTGCATGGTTGGCTATCGGTATTCCGCTTTCATGGGGTGTTTGGATGACCTTGCAAAAGGCAGCAATACTTTTCAAATAAGCAAAAATATAGTCGCAACAGATTGGCGTAATCCCGGAGGGCGCATTTGGCCCTCCGCGCCAAAAATAAGTTCATGGAATCGTTGCTATGTTAAATACGTTGAATGCCATTTTCGCAAAGCACCGGCATCAGCCAGGTGCGCTGTTGCCTATCCTGCACGATATCCAGCATGAATTGGGTTATGTGCCTGATTTGGCCGTACCTGAAATCGCCAAAGAGTTAAATCTGTCGCGTGCAGAGGTTCATGGCGTGTTAACTTATTATCATCACTTTCGCCAGAGTCCTCCGGGCAAACATGTCGTTCATGTTTGCTGCGCCGAAGCGTGTCAGGCGAATGGCAGCGAAGCATTGGCTAATCATGCTGCGACTCGGTTGCTGAGTGGCGACATCAAAATGGAGCCAGTATATTGTTTGGGACTATGTTCTATAGGCCCCGCTATCCAAATTGATGAACTTAAGCTGCATGCTCGTGTTACTCCGGAAAAGTTCGACAAGTTGATGCAAGAGTTGGAAGTGCGATCATGAGTATAACTATTTTTGTTCCGGGTGATGCGGCCGCACTAGCGCTTGGAGCGGATGAAGTTGCGGTTGCTATTTCAACAGCAGCTGCGAAGCATAAATTGGACATAGAAATCGTGCGTAACGGTTCGCGCGGATTGTTCTGGCTGGAACCGTTGGTCGAGGTCATTACGGAGCAAGGCCGAATTGCATACGGCCCTGTGACTGTGGCCGACGTTCCAAGTCTTTTTAGCGCTAACATCACCCGCGGAGGAAAACATTCGCTTCGCCTGGGCGATATTGAAACGCTGTCTTATTTGGCAAAACAAAAACGAGTAACCATGAGCCGTGTTGGTGTGATTGATCCAGCATCTCTCTCTGACTATAGAAAGCATGGCGGAGGCAAGGGGTTGGAACTCGCCCAAAGCATGACATCTGCAGAGATTGTGCGACTGGTAACCGATTCAGGTCTGCGCGGGCGCGGAGGTGCGGCTTTTCCTACGGGTATCAAATGGAAGACTGTGCTTGATACAACTGCCGATCAAAAATACATCGTTTGTAATGCGGATGAAGGCGACTCGGGTACTTTTTCTGATCGAATGGTTATGGAAGGCGATCCATACTGCCTAATAGAGGGCATGGCGATAGCCGGTCTGGCCGTCGGCGCAAATAAAGGTTATATCTATGTTCGCTCCGAATACCCGCATGCCATTGCGGCGCTGAATGCGGCGTTGGACTCAGCGGGAGATTGGCTGGGCGATTTTCAAATTGAGGTGCGCAAGGCTGCAGGTGCTTATGTTTGCGGTGAAGAAACCGCTCTCTTGGAAAGTATCGAAGGTAAACGCGGCATCGTACGTAGCAAACCACCACTCCCTGCCATCTCAGGTCTGTTCGGTCAGCCGACGGTCATCAATAATGTAATCTCGCTCGCCAGTGTGCCAGACATCTTGGCGCAGGGCGCTGCGAACTATCGCGACCTGGGTGTGGGACGTTCGCGCGGAACCTTGCCATTTCAGTTGGCTGGAAATATCAAATATGGCGGGCTTGTCGAAGTTCCATTCGGACTCACGCTGCGAGAATTACTTTACGATTTTGGTGGCGGATCACGATCCGGTCGTCCGTTGCGGGCGGTGCAAGTGGGTGGACCACTCGGAGCGTATTTGCCGGAATCACAATTCGACACGATGCTTGATTACGAAGCTTTCGCTGCTATCGGTGCGGTTCTAGGTCACGGCGGGATTGTTGCGTTCGACGATACGGTGGACATGGCAAAACAGGCGCGTTACGCAATGAAATTCTGCGCAATCGAATCTTGCGGTAAATGTACTCCTTGCCGCATTGGTTCTACACGTGGCGTTGAAGTGATTGACCGCATTCGTGCCGGTGCGCATGAACAAATTCCATTGTTGCGCGACCTTTGCGAAACCATGACTTATGGCTCGATGTGCGCGATGGGGAGCATGACGCCTTACCCTGTGTTGTCCGCGCTCAATCATTTTCAGGAGGACTTCCAATGAACGACCTCGATTACGGTACTCCTGCGGTGGTTGCTGACCGCAAGGTCACCTTGAATATTGACGGTGTTGCAGTCACAGTACCCGCAGGGACTTCTGTCATGCGCGCTGCAGTTCAGGCGGGAGTGATGATCCCCAAACTTTGCGCCACCGATTCACTGGAACCATTCGGCTCCTGTCGCTTGTGTCTGGTAGAAATCGAAGGCCGGCGCGGTTATCCATCCTCATGCACGACACCCGCAGAGGCGGGCATGAAAGTTCGCACACAATCCTCCAAGCTTGCCGACCTGCGTCGCAATGTGATGGAGCTATACATTTCAGATCACCCGCTCGATTGCCTGACCTGTGCCGCCAACGGTAATTGTGAATTACAAACGATGGCGGGCGAAGTCGGCTTGCGCGAAGTGCGCTATGGCATGGCGGGTGCCAACCATTTTACCAATGTGAAAAAAGACGAATCCAATCCTTACTTCACTTACGATCCGGCAAAGTGCATCGTGTGCAACCGCTGCGTGCGTGCGTGTGAAGAACAGCAGGGTACCTTCGCACTGACCATTTCCGGTAGGGGATTCGAGTCACGCGTGACGGCAGGGCAAAACAACAGCTTCATGGAATCCGATTGCGTTTCTTGCGGAGCCTGCGTCAATGCCTGCCCTACCGCAACGCTGATCGAAAAGACGGTGATCGCAAAAGGTCAGGCAGAGCACGAAATGATCACGACCTGCGCCTATTGCGGCGTTGGCTGCGGCTTCAAGGCAGAGATGCAAGGCAGCGAAGTTGTGCGCATGGTGCCGTGGAAAGACGGCCAGGCGAACGAGGGACATGCCTGCGTCAAAGGTCGTTTTGCCTGGGGCTATGCAACCCACCCGGACCGCATCACCAAGCCGATGATTCGGGAGAAAATCAGCGACCCATGGCGCGAAGTTTCCTGGGAAGAGGCGTTCACTTACGCAGCCGGCGAGTTCCGTCGCATTCAGGAGAAATACGGTAAAAACGCTATCGGAGCCTTAGTCTCCAGTCGCTGTACCAATGAAGAAGACTACCTCGTGCAGAAATTAGTTCGTGCAGCTTTCGGCAATAATAATGTGGATACCTGTGCGCGTGTTTGTCATTCGCCAACGGGTTACGGGCTTAAGCAGACGCTTGGTGAATCGGCCGGTACACAAACTTTCAAGTCGATTGAAAAGTCTAACGTGATCTTAGTGATTGGCGCAAATCCAAGTGAGGGCCATCCAGTCTTTGCTTCGCGTCTGAAACGTCGTGTGCGTGAAGGAGCCAAATTAATTGTCATTGATCCGCGTAACATTGATATCGTCAACGCGCCGCACGTAAAAGCCAATTACCACTTAAAACTCAAACCTGGCACAAACGTCGCAGTGCTCACTTCGCTCGCGCATGTGATTGTAAGTGAAGGACTGCTGGCTGAAAGTTTTATTGCTGAACGCTGTGAAGATCAAGCTTTTAAAGACTGGCGCGAATTTGTTGCCCGTACTGAGAATTCGCCCGAAGCGATGGAAGCTCAATCCGGGGTACCTGCAGGCGAAGTTCGCGCCGCCGCGCGTTTGTATGCAACCGGAGGCAATGCAGCGATTTACTACGGACTCGGCGTGACCGAACATTCGCAAGGATCAACCGCTGTGATTGCTATTGCGAATCTTGCTATGGCGACAGGAAACGTAGGGCGTGAAGGTGTCGGTGTCAATCCGTTGCGCGGACAAAACAACGTGCAAGGTTCTTGTGACATGGGCAGTTTTCCGCATGAGTTGCCAGGCTACCGTCATGTTTCCGACACGACTACGCGCGAACTGTTTGAAAATGCATGGAACGTCAAGATTCAATCCGAGCCTGGATTGCGTATTCCCAACATGCTGGAAGCCGCGCTCGATGGTAGTTTTTTAGGGCTTTATTGCCAGGGCGAAGATCCGGCACAATCGGATCCCGATACACAACATGTTCAGGAAGCGCTAACGGCGATGGAATTCGTGGTGGTACAAGATCTGTTTCTAAATGAAACCGCCAAGTATGCACATGTCTTTTTGCCTGGTGCTTCTTTCCTGGAAAAAGATGGCACTTTTACTAACGCAGAGCGGCGCATATCACGCGTGCGCAAGGTAATGCCCCCGCTTGCGGGTAAAGCCGACTGGGAAGCAACAATGGGGCTCGCCAATGCGCTTGGCTACGCGATGCATTACGATCATCCTTCTCAGATTATGGATGAAATCGCGCAATTGACGCCAACTTTTGCCGGTGTAAATTACGAAAAACTGGATCGTTTGGGCAGTCTGCAATGGCCGTGCAATGACGATACGCCGGAGGGTACGCCCATTATGCATGTGGATAATTTCGTGCGCGGCAAAGGGCGCTTCCTTATTACCCAATATGTGCCGACCTCGGAGAAAGTGACACGTAAATTTCCGTTGTTGCTGACAACGGGGCGTGTTCTATCGCAATATAATGTAGGGGCGCAAACGAGGCGCACGGAAAATGTTCAATTCTATGACGAAGATATTCTTGAGATTCATCCTCATGATGCTGAGGAACGCGGAATCGTCGAGGGCAACTGGGTTGGGATTCAGTCACGCGCTGGAGATACTGTTTTGCGCGCAACCGTGACAACACGCGTGCAACCCGGCGTTGTTTACACCACTTTTCATTTTCCAGAATCAGGGGCGAACGTGATCACCACCGACAACTCGGATTGGGCTACCAACTGCCCTGAATATAAAGTGACAGCAGTAGAGTTGGTGCGCGTCGATCAACCTTCCGAATGGCAAATGAGAAACGAACGCGAAGACAAAGAACAACATCGCTTACTGGCTGCGGTGGGCCTCGTATGATGGTTCAGGTACAACTTGAAGTGACTCGACCTGGCAGTGCGGCCAGTCTAGATGTTGTTGCCGAGGAAGTGCCTGTTGCATTTGAATTTAACGGTATTTCACACACTGTCATGTTGGCTACGCCCAACGATCTTAAAGATTTTGCGCTTGGATTTAGTTTGACTGAAGGAATAGTCGAACGTCGTAGCGAGGTATTTGATATTGAAGTTGAAGAAGTACCAGACGGTATTACGCTACATCTGGAAATTGCGGGAGGAGCGTTCGCCCGACTAAAAGAGCGCCGCCGCAGTTTGGCAGGACGCACCGGTTGTGGCTTGTGCGGGGCAGAAAGTCTGCAACAAGTTATGCGCGATTTACCCCTTGTTACTGCCGGCGCTCCATTTCAACTCGCCGCGTTATTTGAAGGGATGCGTCGCTTACCGGCCCAGCAAGCTTTGCAGCAGTCTACGGGTGCGGTTCATGCTGCCTGCCATGTAGATCAAACTGGCAGCATCAGCTATGTGCGCGAAGACGTAGGTCGGCACAATGCACTGGATAAGACGCTGGGCGCGTTGGCTGCAATCGATGCAACCAGTGAAGGCGCACTACTCATCACCAGTCGTGCCAGCTTCGAAATGGTGCAGAAATGCGCTGCTCTGGGTTACGGCGTTCTTGCTGCTGTCTCGGCACCGACAGCAGCGGCTGTGAGACTTGCCGATAAACTTAACGTCACGTTGGTGGGTTTTTTGCGCGGTTCCAGTTGTGCAATTTATACGCATGCGCAACGTTTGCAAGGAAACACGATATGAAACCGGCAAATCTGATTAAAATGGCGAATCAGATCGGCGACTTTTTCGATGCGATGCCAAACCGCGAACAGGCTGTAAAAGATGTTGCGGCGCATCTGCAAAGAAATTGGGAACCCCGCATGCGCGAGGCATTACATGCATACGTATATGAAACAGGCGATTCAGAACTGTCAAAAATAGTCCGAGATGCGTTGCCGCTAGTGAAATAGGATGACAGTGAATATTATTCATGACACCTTTGGTCGTAAGATAAATTATCTGCGCTTATCGGTAACAGACCGTTGCGATTTTCGTTGCACGTATTGCATGTCTGAAAAAATGCAATTTTTGCCGCGTAGTGAAATTTTGTCTCTGGAAGAATGCCTGCTAGTGGCAAAGGCTTTTGTCCAATTGGGCGTCAAAAAAATTCGCCTTACCGGGGGAGAGCCGCTAACGCGCAAAGACTTGCCTTGGCTGGCAGCAAGAATAAGTGAATTGGAAGGTCTGCGCGAACTCACTCTCACCACCAATGGTTCCCAATTAATCCACTTCGCCAAACCATTGGTTGAAGCCGGAGTTGACCGCGTTAACATTAGTCTTGATAGCCTCAAGGCCGAAACTTTTCATCGCATTACCCGTGTTGGTAATTTGCATCAGGTGTTGAGCGGAATCGATGCAGCAATAGACGCCTGGGGTTGCCGCCGCGTTAAAATAAATACGGTGGTGATTCGCAACATCAATCATGTCGAAACTTTTGATTTGGCGTTATTCGCGTTGACGCGCGGAATTGACATCAGCTTCATTGAACAAATGCCACTGGGAGAGACTGGATTTCATCATTCTGACTCGTTTTTCAGTAATTCAGATTTGCTGTCGCAACTGTCAACACGGTTCGATTTGATACCAAGTTTGGAGAATACCGGTGGCCCGGCGCGTTATTGGCGCTTGGCTGGACATGAGTCGCGCATTGGTTTCATTTCTCCGCATTCGCACAACTTTTGCGCAGACTGTAACCGCATGCGGGTTACTGCTCGCGGAGAGTTATTTCCCTGTCTGGGGAATGAGGGAATGGTTGATTTGCTAGCGGCAGCACGTGCGGATGATGAAGTTAGGCTGCGTGAATTGATCGCGCAAGCAGCGGCACTAAAACCCGAAGCACATACATTCGACATATCAAAGACAGAACCCCAAATTGTTCGATTCATGTCTCACACCGGCGGATGATTACGCTTAAATGCTTCAATTAGCTTCGGGGTTGAATTGAGAAAAATACACTATGGATGACTTGACTCATTTTTCCAACGCCGGGCGCGCCCGTATGGTGGATGTGTCTGCCAAAAGTGAAACCACGCGTGTTGCTATCGCCAGCGGCATTTTACGGATGCAACCGGCAACCCTGGAACGCATACGCTCAAAAAATGTTGCGAAAGGTGATGTGCTTACAGTCGCTGACGTAGGCGCGGTAATGGCCGCCAAACACACGCCGGATATAATTCCGATGTGTCATTCGATTGCCTTGTCAGGGGTCGACGTAGCATTCAGTGAAATTCTCGAAACTGATGCCGGCGGTTGTGTAGGAATTAAAGTGTTGACCACCGCATGTTGTGTCGGACAAACCGGCGTCGAAATGGAAGCCTTGTGTGCGGCCAGTGTTGCACTACTAACCATTTACGACATGTGCAAGGCAATTGATCGCGGTATGCGCATCGAGAACGTGCAATTAGATGAGAAGCGAGGCGGAAAAAGTGGTGTATGGAAACGCGGTGAACCAGCGTGATCAATGTGCTATTTTTTGGACCCGTGGCTGAGCGTATTGGCAAGAGTGCGTTGTCCGCAGATTATCGTCCCAATATGCGTATTCATGATTTGAATGATGAACTGGCCGCGCAATATCCTCAGGCATTCGAGCTGGTATGTTTCACGGCAATTAATGGCGAGCATATTCGCGACATGTCTACAATACTTCCAGACAACAGCGAAGTGGCGTACATGGCAAAATTTTCCGGTGGCTAGTTTGAATCCTGTTTTTCAATTTTTTCTAACCTTGAGTGATGAATGGCGGAAAATGAATCGGGGCCTGCGCGATGAATGACCATGTGCGAATTCAGTTGGAAGATTTTTCCCAGGATGAAGAAATATCCGCACTCAAATCAACGTCAAAAAGCATGGGAGGTATTGGTACATTTTTGGGATGCGCCCGCGATTTTTCAGAAGGACGTGAAGTATCGCAACTGAGCTTTGACGCCTACGGCAGCATGGCGCTGTCAGAGATGAATAAATTGCGCCGCGAAGCCATTGCGAAATTTGGTTTGTTGGATGCGCGTATCGTGCACCGCATCGGCACCGTGAAGAGCGGTGATAACATTGTATTTATTGCGGCAGGGGCGGAGCATCGCTTAGCAGCTCTTGAAGCTTGCCGCTGGATGATAGACGAACTGAAACAACGCGTGCCAATCTGGAAAAAAGAGATCACACCGCAAGGTGATTTGTGGGTGACGCAGCATCCCTAATATTGAAAATATTGAAGACGAATATACCGAATATATCCCCGGCTACCTAAGCTACCAAACCAACGATGCTACATTAGGAGTGAGCCACAGATGTCTCAATCAGGACCCAATATACCCGTACATCGCCTCGCACTGCGCGTGCGCGAGATTGCACAGTTATTTAACTCGATGGATCCAACACCATTTCTGAACAAGGATCTCGATCCTGGAGCCAATACATTTATTGAAACTTGGGCTTCTGTCTATCCTTCCCGTAGTCACTTTCATATCACCATCCATCTGGAACAGTGGCCGGAGGATGGCGATCCAACCAGTATGCTAACTGAGGCGGTCCACAACCACTTTTCCTATAAAGCCGTGCAAACTCGCAAGTCACTGAAGCATCTGCTATTGCAAGGTCGTATAAGCTTCGCCATTGGCATCGTATTCGTCTCGCTTTGTTTGCTTGGTGCAAACGCGATCGGTCGGCTCGGTGATTTTGAAGGTTTTTATATCGCGCGTGAAAGTCTTACCATAGTCGGTTGGGTTGCCATGTGGCGCCCGATGCAAATCTTCCTTTACGACTGGTGGCCATTGCAAAAACAGATACGCCTTTACCTGAATCTTGGCCATGCACATATTCAGGTAGTTCAGGGTAAGTGAATGCAACCAGAAATTACAATAACTAATTATTGGATTACGCGACAAGATACGATGAGTAACGAACTTCTTCGTTCGCGTTATCATCAAACTTCAATAACCGTAATGGGCTAGCCGGCAACGAAAGATGAAATTGAAAATGAATGACTGTAGCTGGTTCAGCGAGAGGAATTTATAGAATTGAATTACGAATGAGAAATACAGTCCACAACCAGGATGTCGAAGATAGCGAAATATATCAATTTGCCTTTTTGGCACATCGTTGTAACTATGAAGATTGTAAGGAAAATGAGAGTTTGATATGACAACCGATGCCACACTGACCGGCAAGGGACACACTACTATACCGAAGGAAATTAGGGATAGTCTCAACATGAAGGCAGGAGACCGGATGACCTTTACACTGATTCATGACGCATCTGCCGATTTTGCAGATTGTTTGATCGGCATCAGAAACAAGCGACTGGGTTGTCGTGCGACACTATCCTTCAATGCAAAAGCTGCCAAGCTAAATGGATTCTTAGCCACCTAAATATTGACGACTTTTCAATGGTAGTGATTTTGGCTTTGTCTGATTGGAGATTTAATTGAAAAACATTCGAATGTTATTCCTTGGCTTAATTGCCATGTTACTTTGCCTAAACATTTCTCATGCGAATACGCTTAATTTTTACACCGGAGAAGAAAAATTTCTGAATCTGGAAACACCCCCCGAAAAGGTAGACTACTATCTGGATTTGAAGGGAACCAGCGGACTAAAACAACTGATGCTGGAAATCTCTAACTCCAAGGGTAAAATAAAACAGACTATACCTTTGAATCCTGATGGCAGCTTCGCTGTCCGATATTTGATTAAAACTGGGCCGGGAAATTACCGGGTCAATCTTTTCGGTTCCAAATCTGCGACAAGCCTTAGTTATGATGGTCTGGCTTACTTCGATCTTTTGGTAACAGGATCTCCCCCAGAGCAAACCGGGGATACGCTCAACCAGAAAGTGTTGGACTTTGTGAATTCGGTAATGGGAAAAACTGTTGGACGGGGTGAGTGTTGGGACGTGGCACAGGAGGCGTTGGATAGTGAAGGAGCGGATTGGACTCGTCCGGTGAGTTTCGGAAAACTGCTCGATCCGATGAAAGACAAGATTCTTCCGGGTGATGTCATCCAATTCCGCACATTTGAGATTAAAGAAAAATTTTCGGATGGGCGCACACGAACGGAGATTCTGGGAGCCCCAGATCATACGGCTATTGTCTATGAAGTTCTCGGTCCTTTGCACTACAAGTTAGCTCATCAAAATCTCGGAGGGAAACGGATTGTCCAAGTTACTGAACTGAATTTAAACTATAAGACTTCAGGACAGTACTGGATATACCGACCAGTTCCGGCGTTCCAAAAGCTCTAAGGCTTTTTTAATATTGGAACGGTATCCGCAGAAAGTGCCAGCACCTTAGCAACAATGGCATTATTTTCGTATTAGGGAAACGCCGATTAAGTCCACGAATTGAATCATAGTGCGTTAATAGCTCTAAGGAAGCGCCGAACAAGTACCTAAAAGCCCAAGGATTGACAGTATCTGTGTTCCAATTTAGACGGCTTCAGTTAGAATATTTGAAAATTCAGCGCACTAAGGATGAACGAATACTATGAGCGAATATGAGGCTTTCGGCAGAATGGAGCGAAGCAACTGGTCTCAATCGACTAAAGTTTTAAATTATGTGAATCTATTTTCCTCTGTCACCGACCAAACCATAGATTCGATTTTGGAAACCATCATAATTGAAAATAGTCACAAGGCACTGGATGTGTGTTGTGGACAAGGTACTTTATCTGCGGCATTGAAGGCTAAGGGATATGCAGTCAGTGGTCTCGATTTTTCCCCAGCAATGCTTGAGATGGCGCGTCAGCGAGTACCGGAAGTAAATTTTGTGGACGGGGACGCGCAGAATCTCCCATTTTCAGATAA
>CAIWKC010000172.1 GCA_903913145.1 uncultured Gallionellaceae bacterium
ATCTATTTCAATGATTGAATTTCCAGCCTTCTCGGTCAATATAGTGCCGGACTTAACTTTATCTACTGTCGCCTGCATTTCAGTGACTGCAAGACTAGTACTACCTTGAATCTCATCCGTCATTTTGATTATCTCAACAGTCGACAAACGAGTTTTTTCAGCTAATTTCCGCACCTCATCTGCAACCACAGCAAAGCCTCGACCTTGTTCACCTGCACGAGCCGCTTCAATTGCCGCATTTAAAGCCAGTAGATTGGTTTGGTCTGCAATTTCAGTAATCGTTTTAACAATATTTTGAATTTCATTCGATTTGACTCCCAATTGCTCTATCGTTTGGGCAGTGCTTATTACCGATTGACTAATGACGGTCATGTCTTTGACTACTTGATTTACGATTTCTCTTCCTTGGCTTGCCAAATGTTTTGAATTTTCAGAAGTGTTGTGAACGGCTTTGGTATTTTCGGCAACTTGGTTAATACTGACACTGATTTCCTCGACGGCAGCTGACATGCTCGATGCCGCTTCGGTTTGAGCAATGGAGCCTTTTTCAACATTCTTCATGCTTTGCGTTAAATACTTTGCCTGCTCATCAATGTTTTTTGTTACCGAGGTGATCTGACTGAGAATTGACCCAAGAAGCACCTTGGTAGACTGCACTGCACTCAGAACTTCACCCATTTCATCCCGACTTGAAATGTCGACAAGTTTTGTCATATCTCCATTAACAATATGCTGTAAATGTTCTTTCACTTCGGTAACAGGCCGGACAACAAATCGGTTAGCAATCCACCCAATAAGAATGAAAAGCAAACCTTGAATAAAAATTTGTCCTACTATTAACGCAAATGCTAGTTCGTAAATTTTTTTGAAATCATTCGTTATGTCAATTTCTATATTGGAAGCTCCATTTACGCTGCCAACCTCAACTGCATGGCAATTCAAACAGTCAGTACCGTGGAAATTATGACTGACGATATAGGGCGTCACCGCACGGAAGATGGTCATTCCATTTTTTTCTTCTAAACCATAGTAGGGTTGTTTATTGGCGATAGCTTGTTTTTCAATGTCGCTATTTATTTGTTCCTCTGGCAAACCTGTTCCGAATTGATCAATAACTTGCTTAGTACGCATCAACTTCAATCCAATAATATTTCCTGAGCTTGAAATCTTCTTTATCAACAATTGACGTGACTCAATTTCACTTACCTTTCCGGTGACCATCAGCATATTTGCACTATCAATTACTTCATTGGCAATTCCAACCGCGCGTAACTTTACTGAATCAACCATCTCATTTTTAAACGTGCTAAAAAGCGTAACTGTGGCCAAGCTTAGTAATACAAACAATATGGATTGAATGAGCAGTTGAAGTTTCTTTTGTAGCGACAGGTTGTAAAACCACCTGGAAATTGAGAATTTGGATGCAAGTGGGACTCCACCCTTATAAAGAACTTCGGTATATGAAATTTCGGCAGGACTTGGTTTTTTTCTTAGTGATAGATAACCGACGACTACTTCATTTTGCATAATCGGAGAAATGGTTGCTCTTACCCAATAATGATCACCATTCTTGGCACGGTTTTTTACAAGTCCTCGCCAAGCGAATCCACTTTTGACGGTCTTCCAAAGATCAGCAAAAGCCCATTCAGGCATATCAGGATGGCGAACTACGTTATGGCTTTTCCCGATAAGTTCTGCTCTCGAAAAACCACTGATCTGCACGAATGCATCATTCGCGTAAGTAATAACGCCCTTGGGATCGGTTTTAGTAACAAATACATCTGACTCAAGATAATCGATATTTCTTTGCGTTACCGGTAAATTCGTTTTCATTATCTTTCCTCAATATCTACATGGAATATTTTATTGCCGTCCATCGTAATGAGTCCAAAGTACGAACTAGAGGGGAGCTTAAGGATTAGTTGAAAGGGATGCGGGAGCATTTGAGTATGGGATATTAAAAAATAAGGGAATCTTTGAATTAATATTCCCTCACTACTTAATATTGTTCTGTGCGGCTTCCCACAAACTTACCTAATGCATAAAGAAAATAGAAGCTGCAATAGCTATTGTCAGCAGCAAATTCAGACTTCCCTTTTTAAATTGAATACTGCTTTAAAACAATGGGATAAATGCACAGTCTGGCTTGAAGCTGAATCTGAAGCGGGGGCAAATTGCGCGGCTAAAACTTGCGGGAATGGAAAGATATGACCTTCACTTTGACAAAAAATAAACATGCCTGAATTTGAAATTCTGGCTTTTGCCGGTTTTGCCTTTTCATCATTCTAATCTGTGAATTTCTCAGTCAAACATGAGACGACATTGCCAAATTTCGTCAAGTTGTTTGTTCAAAAGTCAGCACCATTCTTTGCGAATTCACTCAGTGGTGATTCAACACTTTCAGAAGAAAGCCGGGTTAGCAACAACTCCAATGCTTCCCATCAAAGGATGGACGACCACCCGTAGCAATGCCAAGTAAAGGGGGATGGTACGTGAGCGATGAACCCCAAGTGAACATCACCAGCGTTCATAGTCTTGTGACTGACTCCTCAAAACACACAACGGCGACAAGCCAAAGTACCCTGTGTTAGGTGTCTAACGGTAATACTGTTTTTTGACTGTCAATATATACAAACATTGCAGCGATGTTAAATCAAGATATGTCATAGGAAAATCAACAATGAACGGAACTTATGTAGGGCGACTATCAGAACGCGACCCTCTGCACGGCTATCTCCAGCATGACATTCAGCCACAGATCAACACCAGCTCCGGCGATTCAACCTACCGCGTATTCAAACTCAACGCCTCAAACGACGTGTACTTGTATGAAGACCATAATACCGGCTCAAAGGTTATAGGCAAGTTTTTTCTCTCCGCTAGAAAAAAAGACTCCGTTAAAGCTGCCTCGCGCCTGACGCGCGAATTCGACAATCTCAGCATGATGCGCGACTACGGCCAGAAAGGCTATCCCCACCATGTAGTCAAACCGCTAGGCCGCAATTATTCGATGAACGCTCTTTTGGTCACCGAATACTGCGATGGTGAGTTACTCAGCGAAGCGATATTGGAGGCGATTCGAACGGGTGAGCATGGCAATCTCTATCACAAACTTACCGCGCTTGCGTACTTCCTTGCGTCCTTTCACAACCGTACCGCTAACGGGATGGGAGTTGAATTTCATGAAGACTGCGATTATATGGATCGCCTTGTCATCAAGTTGTTTGAAAATCATTCAATCGGCAGAGGCGAGGCCCGTGAACTGTACTGGTTGCGTGACCAGTGGAGAAATCAACCGAGAATGTGGGAGGACCAGAAGGTGCTGGTGCATGGAGATGCGACACCCGAAAACTTCAGGTTTGGTGTTGGATTAAAAGTAATGGCGTTCGACCTCGAGAGAACAAGGTACGCTGACAGGGTGTTTGACACCGGTCGCATCGCCGGAGAACTGAAGCATTTCTTCATGAGAGCCACCGGCAATCAATATGCTGCCGAGCCATTCATCGGCCACTTTCTTTGGGAGTATGCCTGCCACTTTCCAAACCGCGATAGCGCATTCCGATCGATTACCGGCAGAACACCTTTTTATATGGGAATTACCATGCTGCGTATTGCGCGAAATAGCTGGGTTAATCCCGAACACCGACTTCGACTGATCGGTGCAGCAAAAGAATGCCTGAGGAGATATTAGATGATCATCAAAGGCATTATTTTCGATATAAATGGCACACTTACAGATATAAATACCAACGAATGGCTCGATGATGTGTATCGCGTCATCAGCAATCTGCTATCGTATCAAGGCATCTTATTGCCCCCGAATACGGTTAAGGAACTGTATTTACAAATCATGAAAGAACAGCGTGCGGCGCATGCTGAACCTTATCCTGAATTTGATGCCCTTGCCATCTTTCGCCAGATTGTCACACAGCACGCAACCGATTTCACATGCAGCCTGCCAGCTAAAAAACTTGAACAACTTCCACTATTGCTTGCCGAGACATACCGTGCTGCTTCGCGCTTTCGCTTGCAACTCTATCCAGGAGTATTAGATATCCTCCGGCAACTCCAATCGCAATATCATCTTGCGGCTATTACAGATGCTCAGGTCGCTTACGCCCTGCCTGAATTAAACGCAGTCGGGCTAACCGGTTATTTTGATCCGATAATTGTCTCGGGAAGCTTCGGTTATCGTAAGCCAGACGAGCGCCTGTTCAGCACAGTATTGGCAGGAATGAATATGCAAGCGTCAGAGGTTCTGTTCGTCGGTAACGACATGTATCGCGATGTTTTTGGCGCTAAGAAACTTGGCATGAAAACGGTATTTTTCAAGTCGAATCAGGGGACTCAGGAAAAGGCAGGAGTACAAGCCGATTATATTATCTACAATTTTCCTGAATTACTAAACGCTGTCCGGTTCTTCGAGGACACATGAGCTTGATACGACAAGAAAAAAGAAGAGCCTTCTACCGGGGCAATCGAAAAAGGACAAAATATATTCCCGTCAATTTCATGTACCTTGCGCGATATATTTGAGCAAGTCAGTGTTGGCAAAAGGATATGGTTTGACGAAGGTCAAATCAGAGGTGTCATTTGTCGTACAGAACGTGATTGGTTTGATTTAGAAATTACTCATGCCCTAGACAGTGGAGAAAATCTTGCGGGCGACAAGGGGAACAAATTTCCTGCTGACTTGATATCACGCAAAATACACCTCAATCGGAGAGCATAAAATCAAAATGAAAATTAAGTCTAAAGATTTCAGGGTTCAGAAAGGCGAGAAGGTCAAACTTAAATATTGGCCTACGCTAACCAAGCAAATTTATCAGTCGAAGAACCAATAACAAGTAATCTATGAAAATTTGGTGAGCGAATTAAGTTCCCAGCAAGAACTGTGTATGGTTGCATTTTGTGCAGCGAGGAATAACTGCTATGCGGTTCATCAAATATTTAATCAAGGTCGTTTAAGGTAAGCTGTTTGGAAATAACATTAATTTCTCCTTCAACTACAATCGATAATTTTCCGTCGAAAATTATTTCTGTTGC